>JANYFB010000049.1 GCA_025362955.1 Akkermansiaceae bacterium | reverse complement strand
TGAGGCGAGCGCGATAGAACTCCGATGAGTTGCACCATGAAGGCGGCGAAAAGGCCGATCCCAGCAGCGACCGGGAGCAGGGGCTTCGCGGCTTTTTCCTCATCCTTGAGATCGAGCAGCATGATGATGAAGAGGAACAATACCATCACCGCGCCGGTATAAACGAGAATCTGAATGACCCCGACGAAGAACGCACTGAGACCGATGAACAATCCGGCGAGGCCGACGAAGCAGGTGACGACGGCCAGCGCGCTGGAAACCGGATTACGGAATGCGATGACCGCCACGCCGCCGATGAGCATGATGGTGGAGAAGAGCCAGAAGAGGTAGGAGGGCATAGAAAGTAGTATAGCTTAATTTTTCATCTTTTATAAGCGACCCATCCCCGGACTCCAGCGCTCAGAAGAATCACGGCGCATATGCAAAGCCATGCGATTCGCTCGTTGTTGCCCCACATTATTTGGATCTGATATAAAACTAACGCTCCGCTGATCAGGATCAGCAGAGGTAAATAGGTTTTCATGATTGGTTGCGTAGCTGTTCATAGCTCACCAATTACTTGAGTTCGTTCCACTTGTTCACAAGCCCCACTCGGACGCCGCCGATTTCATAGAGCCTCTTCTTATCATGCACCATGTCGGCGCGCTTGAGGCCGGTGATGAGGTAGTCCTTGCGCAGATAAATGGCCTGCTCGGGGCAAACTTCTTCGCACATGCCGCAGTAGATGCAGCGGATCATGTCGATGTCGAACTCCAGCGGGCGCTTTTCCACCTTGGCCCATGGATCGTCGGAAGGGATTTCGCTGGGCTTGATCTTGATGGCCTTCGGCGGGCAGATGAATTCGCAAAGCTGACATGAAACGCAGCGTTCGCGACCTTGTTCGTCGGTGACGAGCGCGGGGGCACCGCGATAGTATTCGGGAAGATGCGAGTCCCAGCGTTGTTCGGGGAACTGCATGGTCACGCCGAGGCCGGACGAAGCAAGCGTCTCGGCTCCAACAGATTTCCCGCGAAGCGATTTGACCGCGTGGCTCATGGTGAGGAAAAAGCCTTTGATGAGGGCTCCGAAATAGATTTTCTCACCGAAATTGAGCTTCGGGCGCTGGAGTTTGACGACGGCCATGAGAGTGAAAATGATGGGAAGTTTTTGAAATCAGGCTCGCAGGACTTTAGGTGTCTCCTCGGAAACTTTGGCGACCCAGATCACCGCGACGGTGACGACTGCTAGAAGGACGGCTCCGAGGCCGATGATGACGGGGCCGAGTTGCGGCGCGGCGACGACGAGCGCGGCAAGAAAAACGTTGATGAGAGCGGCTTCAAAAAACACGACCCAACCGAGTTTCATGAGTTGGTCATACCGAAACCGTGGCACAGTCCAGCGGACCAGGATGAAAAACAGGATGAAGCCGATGAGTTTCGTTAGGAAAACGCCGATGTGGATCAGTCCCGCGAGTCCGATGCCGGCGATGTGCCAATCGGCGATTTTAGCATCAAGGGTGAAACCCATCGACCAGCCACCAAGGAAGAGTGTGATGATGAGCGCGGAGCCGATGACCATGGCGGCGTATTCACCCATGAAGAACATCGCGAATTTCATTGAGGAATATTCCGTGTGATAGCCGCCGACGAGTTCGGTTTCGCACTCGGGAAGGTCGAAGGGCATTCGGTTGGTTTCCGCGAAGATGGAGATGGTGAAAATGAGGAAGGCGATGGCGGCGGGGAACCAGAAGAGCCATTGAGGTCCGCAGGTGCTCCAGTATGCGGGGGAAAAAATGGTGCCATGCTCGTTCCATAGTGGAGCGATCAACCAGCCGTTGTCCGCTTGGTATTGGACGATTTTGCTCAAGTTGAGATCGCCGTAATACATCAATACCGGGATGATCGAGAGGCCGAGCGCGATTTCGTAGGAAATCATCTGCGCCGTCGAACGCACGCCGCCGATGAAAGGAAACTTTGAGTTCGATGACCAACCGGCAAGCGTGATTCCATAAACCGATAGAGAAGCGACGGAAAAAATGAACAAGGGCCCGATGTCGAGATCCGCGATGACGAGCTTCTCGCTATGGCCGAAAATACTGATCGGCGAGCCAAAAGGAACCACGCAAACCGTGATAAGTGCCGGAACGACCGTGAGCGCCGGGGCCATCCAATAGAATACTTTGCGAACATGGTCGGGGGTGAAGTCCTCCTTGAGGAAAAGCTTCAAGCCATCCGCGATCGGTTGGATCAAGCCGAAAAAATGGAAGTCCTTTTTGAAACCTAACAACGTGAACGGAATGCCAACCCGGTTAGGGCCGACGCGATCTTGGATGACGGCGGAAAAACGCCGCTCGAAGTAAACGGATAGAGGAACCAGCGGAAGAACCACGATGAAAGTCAGGACGACAATTTTCGTAATGATGATGGCTATTTGAAAAACGATGTCCGGCATGAGGTCGGTGAATTGAAAGTTGAAAAATCAGCCATTGATCAATCCCGCTGCCTTGCGGGCGCGTTCGTTGGCGAGAAGCGGGATCTGGTAGCCAGTGTCAGCGATTTGCGTGCCTTGATGGCCGATTTTTGAAAGGGTCAATCCGTTGAAAGCTGGAACGTTTTCAGCGAGCGCCTTGAATACATCCTCGATATGATGGACCTCGTTTTTCCCGCCGGAAATGGCAAGGATTAGGTCGCGGAGGATTTCCCAATCGTCGTGGGCTTGGCCGGGGAGTTCGACAGCGCGGTTGAGGCGTTGGAGACGACCGGAGAGATTAACCATCGAGCCGCGTTTTTCGGCGAAGGCGGCGGAAGGGAGAACGAGGTGGGCGTGCTCGGCGGTGGGGTTGGCAAGGACGCTGGTTTGCAGGAGAAAATCCAGTTTGCCGAGGTCGTCGGCAGTGAATCCGGCATCGGTGATGATGTCCTCGCCGAGGACGATGAGGGATTTGATCGAGCCGTCGCGAACTCCGTCACGGATGAAGGCGAGGCCGGAATAAGGATTTTCAGAACCAAGAATAAGCTTTGCACCGGTGGTGTTCGGATTGCGGTCTGCGGCGACTAACAGTTTGTCCGCCTCGCCAGAACGCGGGACGAGTGAGAGAAGCCTTGTCCCGATTTCTGCGGCAAGCGTATGAGTTAGGAAAAGTTCCTCATTGGTCATTCGGCCCGAAGCGATGATGGCGGTTTGAGCTGCGGGAATGGATTGGATTTTAGCAGCGGATTGGGCGATGGCGGTGGGCCAAGGGGTTGGGGAGAAAGAAGTGGGCGAGACGCCCACGCTCCTTGAGAGGGGCTCGGTCAGGCGGGCGGCGCTGTCGATGTAGTGGAAATTCAGGCGATGCGAGTCGGGCATCCACGCCGAGTTCACTTCATCATTCAGGCGCGGAGTGATGCGGTGGAGTTTATTTCCACGGGCCCAGAGGGTGATATTCGTGCCGGTGCCGCAATTCACGTCGATGCTCGGGGTTTCCTTCAGGAACCACACGCGCATTTGGAAGCGGAAATCGTTAGAAGTGAGCGCGCCGACCGGGCATATATCGGCAGTGTTGAGCGAATAATTAGAATCCAGCAGACGACCCGGATGGACGGTGAGAGTGGTATGCGTGCCGCGCTGGGTGAAACCGAGGACTGGATCGCTGGCGACTTCGTCCATGAAGCGGATGCAGCGGCTGCACATGATGCAGCGTTCGTCGTCGAGCCGGATGCGCGGGCCGATATCGACATTTTTCGGCTTTTTCACCTTCATGTCCACGAACCGCGAAACACCGCGTCCGTGTTGGACGGATTGTTCTTGGAGGCGGCACTCGCCCGCCTGGTCGCAGATCGGGCAGTCGAGCGGGTGGTTGATGAGGAGAAATTCCATCACGCCCTCGCGGCATTTTTCCACGAGATCGCCAGTAGTGCGGATGCCCATGTTTTCGCCGACGGTGTTCGCACAAGCGATGACCGGGCGTGGCATCCAGCCGATGATTTCGTAGCCGTTCTCATCGCGCTGCGGCTCTTGGCCGGGTGCGGGGCGGGGCGGCATCCCCATTTGCACGAGGCACATCCGGCAATTTCCGGGCGAACTCAGCTTGGGGTGGTAACAATAGTGGGGAACGGTAATTTCCGCTTGGCGGCAGGCCTCGATCATTCGTGTGCCTTTGGGAAATTGGTGCCAAATGTCGTCAATCTGGACGTTAACCATGCCTTTCCCGGCAGCAAGGTCTTTGGGCAGGATCAATTCTGCGGTCGCCGAAGGTGTGTCGCTCATGGCTGGATAAGAGCGCCGGACGCTTGTGCAAGAATGACCGGCGATGTGCTCGCGCGGGACTATGTTCACCTAGGGCGGATGCGGCAAGCGTGCTTTGTGAAAAGTTTCACAAGCGGTGATTTCCATCATCGAGCCGGAAATTGGTCGGGACTTTTCTCCGGGTTTTCCGGTCAGGTTTTGAGGGAAACGCAGGCCGATGAATCTTGCAAACGGCGGGGCGACACGTTAAATGACTACGAAAACGCCCATGCTTCCTCAACCACCGCCAGATGCTCCCGCTCCACCGCCTTCAAAAGAAGCGCTGCGGTCGCGACGCTGGTGGCGGTGGATTTGGATCACGGGGGCCATTTCGATCGCGTTGTTGATATTGTCGGCTCCGCTAGTTGTCAGATCTCGAAAATTAACTCCCGTAACCGAGGCGGTGTCCAATGCCCGCCAGATCGGCTTGGCCATGCTCGAATTTCAGGAGCAATATGGGAAACTTCCCGATGTCACGACTGTTGCCATTCAAAGTGCGACAGCCACGCTCGCGCCGTTGGGAAAGAAGACATCCAACGAATTTTTCCGTCAGCTCCAGGCCGCAGGCATGACACAAAGCGAAGCCATGTTTTACGCGAAAATCAATGGCACGCACAAGCCGGATGGGCGCTTGGATGGCAGTCATCTTCTAGAAAAAGGGGAATGCGGATTCACCTACTTTTTGGGAGCCGTCAGGTCCGACAACCTAACGCGACCACTGGTGGTGACACCAATGATCCCCGGAACCGATCGCTTCGATCCGCAACCGTTCGAGGGCCGGGCGGTCATCTTGAAAATGGACAACAGCGTTACCATGCTACCCATCGATAAGGACGGCCACGTCGTTCTCTATGGCACAAACATGATGGACCCACATCACCCGATTTGGGACGGCCATGCGCCGGTGATCGCCTGGCCAGATCTTTGATGCGCTTCTATTGTTAGGCGTAGCTGCGAATCGAGACGTGGACTTCCTCGAAGACCAGCGGTTCCTTGTGCAAGGTGGGTGCGGTGCCGTCGCCGTTGTATTGCCAGGCGGAGACGTGGGAGAAATTCGCGTCATCGCGCTTGGCCTCGCCGGGCTGGGTGCTACCGGCGAGGACTTCTGGGCTGTTTTCAAAGAACTGGTGCTCGGTGCGGAAGTGGCCGCCGCAGGATTCCTCGCGGTCGCGGGCGTCGTAGCAGAGGACTTCCCCGAACTCGAGGAAGTCGGCGACGCGGCCGGCTTTTTCCAGTTCCATGTTCGCATTCGCCCCGGAGCCGGGGATGCGGACGTTCTGCCAGAATTCCTCGCGGATCTGCGGGATTTTTTCCAGGGCTTCGGTAAGACCTTCGTGAGAGCGGGCCATGCCGCATTTGTCCCAGATGGTCATGCCGAGTTCGCGGTGGAAGGAATCCACCGTGCGCTTGCCGTTGATGGTGAGAAGTTTGTTCACCCGTTCTTTCGTCTCGGCCTCGGTGTGTTTGAACTCGGGCATCGCGGTGCTGATGGAGCCGGGTGTCTGGGTGACGAGGTAGTTGGCGATGGTGGTGGGGATGACGAAATAACCGTCTGCTAGACCCTGCATGAGGGCGGAGGCTCCGAGGCGGTTGGCGCCGTGGTCGGAGAAATTCGCCTCGCCTAACACATGCAGGCCGGGCACGTTCGACATCAGGTTATAGTCCACCCACAGGCCGCCCATGGTGTAGTGGACGGCGGGGTAAATCATCATCGGGCTCTTGTAGGGATCTTCCCCGGCGATCTTGTCATACATCTGGAACAGGTTGCCGTAGCGGGCGCGGATGGTGTCCTCGCCGAGGCGCTTGGTGGCATCGCGGAAATCCAGATAGACGCCAAGGCCGGTGGGGGCAACGCCGCGTCCGTCGTCGCAGGCTTCCTTGGCGGCGCGGGAGGAAATGTCGCGCGGGGCGAGGTTGCCGAATGACGGGTATTTCCGCTCCAGATAGTAGTCGCGCTGGTCCTCGGGGACATCGGAGGGATTGATCTGCTTTTTGCGAAGCTTCTCCGCGATTTCTTGGGTCATAGGTGCCCAGATGCGGCCGTCATTGCGGAGCGACTCGGACATCAGGGTGAGCTTGGATTGGTAATCTCCGCTCACCGGGATGCAGGTCGGGTGGATCTGGGTGTAGCAGGGATTGGCGAAAAGTGCTCCACGGCGGGCGGCGCGCCAAGCGGCGGTGACGTTGCAGCCCATCGCGTTGGTGGAGAGGAAGAAGACATTCCCATAACCGCCGGTGGCCAGGATGACGGCATCGGCGGCGTGGGTGGAAATTTCACCGCTGTTCAAATTCCTAACAACGATGCCCTTGGCGTGGCTGTTGACGAGCACGAGATCGAGCATCTCGGTGCGCGGATACATTTTCACGCCACCCTTGTGGATTTCCTTTTCGAGCGCCTGATAGCAACCGATCAGGAGCTGTTGCCCGGTCTGACCGCGGGCGTAAAAAGTGCGGGAAACTTGTGAGCCGCCGAAGGAACGGTTGTCGAGCAGGCCACCGTATTCGCGGGCGAAGGGCACACCCTGGGCGACGCATTGGTCGATGATCGAGCCGGAGACTTCGGCGAGCCGATAGACATTTCCTTCGCGGGCGCGGAAATCGCCGCCCTTGATGGTGTCGTAGAACAATCGCCGGACGGAATCGCCGTCGTTCTGATAGTTTTTCGAAGCGTTGATGCCACCCTGCGCGGCGATCGAATGGGCGCGGCGGGGGCTGTCCTGATAGCAGAAACATTTCACCTGATAGCCCATTTCCGCGAGCGAGGCGGCGGCGGAACCACCGGCGAGGCCGGAGCCGACGATGATGACGGTGAATTTCCGCTTGTTCGCCGGGTTGATGAGCTTGGAGTCCATCTTATGCTTGGACCACTTTTGCTCAAGCGGGCCGGACGGGACTTTGCTGTCGAGGACGATGGACATATTGGATGGGTGGTGGGGTGACTCAGCGGCCGAATTTGAAAAAGTAAATCGCGATGGGGATGGAAATGAAGCCGAGCCACAGGAGAATGGCATAGGATTTTCCCGCAGTCTGAATGAGGCCCCGCGAGCGCTTGGAGTTGAAGCCCAGCGTTTGAAAAGTGGATGAAACTCCGTGGGAAAGATGCGAGCAAAGTAGCGTGAGTGCGATCAGATAGAAAAAGACCGCAGGAAACCACGAGAAGCCTTCAATCATCATTCGCCATGCGTCATGGCGCTTTAAGCCGGTGGTCGCGAGAAACTCAGGATCGACATAGCTGTCGTAGGAATTTCCCGCCCGCACGGTGAACTGAAGCAAATGATAGATGACAAAGGCGAGGATGGTAGATCCGCTCCACATCATGATCCGGGAGGATTTGGAGGCTTGAAGCGTGTTCTTGGATTCGTATTGCTGGCGGGCACTACGGTTCTGGCGGGTCAATGCGATAGTCGCTGCGACGTGAGCGACGAGGCAACTGAGGAGGACCGCCCGCGCCATCCAGACACCGAGGCCGTGGGCGGCTTTGTGGAGGAAAAGAGCGTATCCGTTGAAAGCGTCCCTGCCTGCAAATACTAACAAGTTTCCCACTAGGTGCCCGGCTAGGAAAAGGAAAAGGACGATTCCTGTGAGGGCGACAATGTATTTTTTCCCAATGGAAGAGGACCAGAAGGTGAAAAGGCTGCGGGTGAAGGCGTTCATAGCTGGGAATAATGGCGGCTTCGACGCGCCGGGCGAGGAATAGACAGGGAGGAAAAGGTTTTCAAGGGGAGACTCTGTCGCGGGAGTGAATCAAAGGCGGGGGAGGAGGATTTTGCTGCCTTGAGGATAAAAAGTTGGCCCGCCGCCTGCTATTATGTGGAAATACAACCCATGGAAATGTTCAAGGGCTACGACCCCGGCAAGTTTTACGACGAGATGTTTGGTGAGGATGGCACCGTGCGCAATCATTGCGCGCCGCTTCTCCAGAAGTTTGGAAATCTGGACCAGAAGGATTTTTTAGCCCGCAAGGCGAACTCGGAACTCTATTTCCTGCGGCAGGGGATCACCTTCAACGTCTATCATGACGACCAAGGAACCGAACGGATTTTCCCCTTCGATCCTATTCCACGGGTGATGCCTGCGAGCGAGTGGGAGCACTTGGAGGCGGGGTTGACGCAGCGGATCGTCGCGCTCAATTTATTTCTCCACGACATCTATCACGATCAACAGATCCTGAAGGACGAGGTCATCCCACGTTTCTACATTGAGCAGGCAAAGCATTATCGGCCTGAATTCCGGGGCGTGGATGTGGCGGCTGACATCTACATCCACATTTGTGGTAGTGATCTGATCCGGGGGGCGGACGGGATTTACTATGTGCTGGAAGACAATGGCCGTTGCCCATCGGGTGCTTCCTATTTGTTGGAAAATCGCAATGCTTTGAAACGCGCCTTCCCCGGCATTTTCGAGACGTTGGGCGTGCGTCCGGTCGATTCCTATCCACGGGATTTGCTGAACATGCTCCACCACATTTCACCGCGCCGGGACGGAGATCCTGTGTGCGTGTTGCTCACGCCGGGATGCCATAACAGCGCGTATTTCGAGCATTGCTATCTAGCAAGGGAGATGGGTATCGACATCGTAGAGGGCAAGGACCTAGCCGTGGTGGATAAATTTGTTTATATGCGGACGACCCGTGGCCTTGTCCGCGTGGATGTGATTTATCGTCGGATCGACGATGATTTTATCGACCCCGTGGTGTTCCGCAAAGACTCGGTGTTAGGTGTTCCCGGTCTGATGAATGCCTACAAGGCTGGCAACGTGTCGCTTGCCAATGCGGTAGGAACCGGGGTGGCAGACGATAAGGTGATCTACTATTTCGTGCCGAAAATGATCGAGTATTACCTCGGTCAAGAGCCGATATTACCCAATGTCCCGACCTATCTTGCCTCGGAAGAAGCGGATATGAAATTCATCCTCGCCAATCTGCCCGAGCTGGTGGTGAAGGCCGCCAACGAATCGGGCGGCTACGGGATGTTGATGGGGCCTGCTGCGAGCAAGGATGAGATCGCCGCCTTCCGCGAGCGGATCATCGCGGACCCTCGCAACTACATCGCCCAGCCAGTCATCTCGCTTTCGCGCTCTCCGACGTGGTGCGAGGGGGCGATGGAGGGCAGACACATCGACCTGCGGCCCTACATCATTTATGGCAAGGATGTGAAAATCGTTCCCGGCGGTCTTACCAGGGTGGCCCTGACTAAAGACTCCCTCATTGTTAATTCTTCCCAAGGCGGTGGAAGCAAGGATACTTGGGTGCTCCGCCATTAAAAATTTATGCTCTCTCGTGTCGCCAATACGTTATACTGGATGGTCCGCTATGTGGAGCGGGCCGACAACCTCGCCAGACTCATTGATGTCAACCGGCAGCTTCTGCTAGATTTTGAGAGTTTGGATACCGAGCGCCTTCGCGGTTTCTGGCAGCCGATTATCCTGAGCACGGGCGATGAGGAGGACTTCAACAAACTCTACGATCATACCGGCAGCGATGAAGTCACCCGCTTCCTCACGGACGATCCACGCAACCCTAACAGTATTACCTCCTGCATCGCCCTGGCGCGGGAAAACGCGCGGACGGTGCGGGATCAATTGTCGGACGAGTTATGGGAAGAACTCAATGCGCTCTATCTATTTTCCCGCTCCGATGAGGCCCGCCGATTGATCGATTCGGATGCCCAGCGGTATTATGAAATGATCCGAAGGTCCGCCGTGACGTTTCTTGGAATCGCCGCATCCACCACCTCGCGCAATGAAGCGTGGGAGTTCATGGACCTAGGCCGGCACTTGGAGCGGGCTGATAAAACGACCCGTTTCCTCGATGTTTCCAGCTATTTGCCACCAAGCGAGGACGGAATGGAAGCCGTCTCGCCAAGCATCCTTCATGGCACTGCCATCCTCCGTTCCTGCGGGGCGATGGGAGCGTTCCGCGCCGCGCAGCGTGAGATCAATGCGGAGGGCGTAGTGGATTTTCTGATCTTCGCCAAAGACTTTCCGCGCTCGGTTCGCTATTGCATCGAGAAAGTGGATAACAGTTTGCATCTGATCTCGGGCACACCGCGAGGAGCCTTCTCCAACGAGGCAGAGCGCGAGTCTGGACGGCTCCTGGCAGAACTGAATTTCGGCTCAACCGAGGATGTATTTGAAGCCGGATTGCATGACTATCTAGACGCGCTCCAAGGGCGGTTCAACCACATCGGCGGGGAAATTTTCGAAACCTATGTCCTGATGCCGGAACGCATCCAAACCAGCCCTGGGCCGAAGCCGCCGACTTTCTCCGACGCCGCCTTATGGCGCATGGAGCAACAGCAACACCAGTCCCAGAAGTGATCAGTTCCGACGAGCCAGTCCAGCCGACAGTGGGTATGAGGCTGGCGGTTTTTCACCAGACTATATTCAATTATGCGTCCCCCGTGACCCGCAGTGTGAACACGCTGCACCTGGAGCCGAGGACGTTTCCCTATCAGAAAACGATTGGTGCCTTGATCCGGGTGATCCCTGCCACGAGGGTGCGGCGCTTCACGGACCTTTTTCAAAATATCACGCACCATTTCGAGCTTCCCGGCCCACACTCGCGGCTTGAAATCGAGAGCCGGGTCCGGGTGCATAATCTACCGTTAGATATTTCCGCCGCAAGTCGGTTAGCGACATCGGAAGGCTTTAATGATTGGTCGATTCGTGAGCAGATTTGGCCCTATTTGCAGGAAAGTCGTTGGGTCTCCCGCCACCCGGAAGTTTGGCGACAGGCATTGGACATCACGAGTCCGATCCCGGCGGTCTATGATCAGGCGATGGCGTTGATGGAATGGATATTTCGGGAATTCCGCTACGAACCCGGTGTGACGAGCGTGAATACCCATTTGGAAGAAGCGTTTGCGATGCGGCACGGGGTTTGCCAGGATTTCACCCATGTCATGTTAGGCATGTGTCGATCTGTTGGAATTCCTGCCCGCTATGCCTCCGGCTATCTTTACAACGGACCGCGCGACACGCTGGTGGGAGCGCAAGCGTCGCACGCATGGGCGGAAGTGTATCTACCCGCAGCGGGGTGGATCGGATTTGATCCCACGAACAACACGCTTGCCGACGAACGCTATGTGAAGATTTCCGTAGGCCGTGACTACGAGGATGTCGCCCCGGTGCGGGGAAATTATCACGGCACCGGTCACTGCCGGATGGAGGTCAACGTCGTGGTGGAAAAGATTTAGTTAGAACGGCTTGGTCAGTCCTAACCAAGCTGCTGTCACCCCGGCGGCGAGACACATGGCCAGCACCACGCCGCTGGGCAACACTTTGCGCTTGGCGAGGGCCGGGGCGAGGCCGAGGAAAAGCCAGAGCCCGAGTTTCACCATCCACCAGTATTGATGCATCGGCGGTTTTTTGAGCATCGCGAATCCGACGAGCAGGATCAAAACCAACGAGATGCCATGCAAAATTGAAGCGCCCTTTTTCCCGGAACCGGCAAGCAGCGTGGCGCCAAGCGAAGTGAAAAGCCCGATGACTCCGGCGAGATGTAAAATTTTGAGTAATAGTGGATCCATGGGGAATTAAAGTGCGCCGGAGTTTTCCTCGCATTGGGCGTGGAATCAAGAAAGTTCCGCAAGTTGCGGGGAGCTTGAATCATGCTAAGATGCCGCCATGAAACGTCGAATCGCTTGGATTCTTGCCATTCTATCAGGACTCTACTTATTGATCCTCGGCCCGCTTCCCGATCCCATTCCGATTCTGGACGAGGCGACGGCGTTGCTGATTTTCGTCAAGTCGATGGCCTATCTGGGCTACGACGTGCGGAAATGGATTCCCTTCATGGGCAAGGGAAAAGGCGTGAAATCTCCAGATCCCCGGCCTGCTTCCGGCCAAACCGTTGATGTGTGAAATTTCCACCCACGCTGGAAGATTCCGGTCTCCGCTGGCGTAAAATTGCGTCAATCTATGGCTGATACCGACCTCTGCGCCACCCGGCGGAAAAATCCTTGGGCTTTAACTATTTTCGGCCTCCTTGCTGCGGGCGGCCTCGTCGCGATGCCATATCTCGCCGGTCCTCCGGACGGCGATAGGATGCCGGATATTGTCCGCTTCATTGGCCACTTTCACCCAGTCCTGCTGCATCTACCTATTGGCGTTTTCACGCTGATCATCGTGCAGGAATTGGCTGCGATTTTTGGAAAACGTCGGGAAGAGGTGGGTTCAGTGTTTCCGCTGTTTTTCGGCGCAGCCAGCGCCATCGTTGCAGTCATCGCAGGCTTCCTTCTCTATCAAGGCGGCACGGAATATGCCGGAAACGCTCTTGTTGAGCGTCACCTCTGGGGTGGTATCGCCTCCGCGGTGGCGGCGGTGGTCACCTTGATTTTCAAAGCCTGGACGGTGTCGCGTGCAGGCAACCCGGCATATTACCGACTGCTGCTTTTCGGCAGCGTCGGAGTCATGACCTACGCCAGCCATGACGGGGCTACGATCACCCATGGCGAAGGCTATCTAACGAGTTTCGCTCCCGCTCCCATCCGCAGCTTGTTGGGGGAAAAGGTGAAAATCTTGAAGGATGGGAAACCCATAGCAGCACCGGTTAAAAAAAGTCCTGCTGAGATGGTTGTTTATGCAGACATCGTCGCACCGATTCTCGAACGCCGCTGCGTGCAATGTCACAAGGAAAGCAAATCCAAGGGCAAACTGCGGATGGATAACTACGAAATGCTCATCAAGGGCGGCAAGGAAGGTCATGATGTTGAACCGGGCAAATCGGCTGATAGCAACATCATCGTCCGCATGGCCCTGCCGAAAGATGACGATGAGCACATGCCACCGGAAGGCAAACCCGCCATCGAGGATGGTGAGGTGGCCATTATCAAATGGTGGATCGACAGCGGAGCTGACCCCAAGAAGACGATCTCGGAATTCGAAGTTCCCGCGCCGATCAAGGAGGC
Organism: Akkermansiaceae bacterium; assembly: GCA_025362955.1. Lineage (GTDB taxonomy): Bacteria > Verrucomicrobiota > Verrucomicrobiia > Verrucomicrobiales > Akkermansiaceae > Luteolibacter. The sequence goes on along the minus strand of JANYFB010000049.1, from coordinate 1,888 downwards.
GATTGCCAAACTCGCACCTGTGGATTCCTCCAAAACGACGGCACCCCCCACTCCTCTAACCGCCGCAGGTCCCGACGAAGCGCTCAAGGCCTTGGTCGCGGGGATTTCCAAACAGTTTCCCAATGCTCTCGGCTTCGAGTCCCAGCAATCCGCGATGCTGACCTTCACGGCCGTTTCGCTCCGCGGAAATCTGGATGACGCGGGGTTTAAAAAACTTGTGCCTGTGACTTCCCAATTCGTCACGGTCGATCTATCCGCCACGAAAGTCACCGACCTAGCGGTGGCGCAGCTCGCCCCGGCGAAAAATTTGCGTCTGATTCGGCTAGCAGAAACTGGCATCACGGACGCCTCCATCGACACGCTTTTGAAACTGCCTGCCTTGGAATCCATCAATCTTTACGGCACCAAAGTCACCGATGCGGGAGTGAGCAAACTCTCCGGAATGAGTCATCTCAAACGGCTCTATCTGTGGAAAACCGCAGTCACTCCCGAGGCGGTCAAGGCACTCAAGGAAAAGCTGCCGGACTGTGAGATTATCACCGGGAGCGAGGCATAAGGAGGGCGGGACTAAGGCCCACCCGGGTCGCCCGAAGTGCGCCCTTCCCGAGGCTGCTGCTGTGAAATGCAATGCAGCGTGCCGCCTTCCTCCACGAGGTCCAAGCAGTCGATGCCGATGACTTCGCGATCAGAAAAAAGCTCGCGGATCATGCCGAGGGCGCGATCATCGTTTTTCCCTTGCCGGAAGGTCGGGACTAACACACCGCCGTTGACGATCAGGAAATTCACATAGGACGCGGGCAGCACGGGCAGTCTCCATCCGGGCACTTCGCAGGCTTCGGGCAGGGGGATTTCCAGCACCTCGAAGGCGTGGCCATGGGGACCGAGCAACGAGCGGAGGCGTGAGAGATTGTCTTGGAGGATCCGCTGGTTAGGTGAGGTGGAGTTCCGTTCAACGCACGCGAGGATCGTTTGGGTATCGGTGAAACGCGCAAGATCGTCGATATGGCCATCCGTGTCGTCGCCTTCGATGCCTTGTTTCAGCCAGAGAATTTCCGAGACACCGAGACCGTCGCGCAGCCGTTGTTCGATTTCCTGGCGGTCGAGACGGGCATTACGGTTAGGATTCAGGAGGACGGCTTCGGTTGTTAGTAACTGGCCAGCGCCGTTGATTTCGATCGCGCCGCCTTCCAGAATCATGCCACCTTTGAAAACGCGTTTGCCGAGCGAGGCGGCGATTCTGCTAGGGATCGCGTTGTCCAGATCCCACGGTGGAAATTTCCCGCCCCAGGCGTTGAACTCCCAATCCGTCACGGCGACTTCACCCGTGACGCCGTGTTTTACGAAGATGGGGCCATGGTCGCGGCACCAGACATCATTGTGGGGATGATCGAAAAGCTGGATGTGCTCCGGCACCGCTCTCGCCCGGTTGCAGGCTGCCATGATCGCGGCATGGTCAGCGCCCGGCGCGTTGATCCGCACCGGCTCGAAGCGTGAGATGGCGGCGGCGATTTCCGCGAATTTCCCCCACATCATTTCCCGCTTCGCGCCGCCCCAATGCCGGGGATCGTCCACCGGCCAGGAAAGCCAGACCGCCTCTTGCGGCGACCATTCGGGCGGCATCGAAAATCCGGCGGAAGCGGCAGTCATTGTGCTCAATCCCGGCGGTGGCGGAGGCGGTCGATGATGACAGCGATGATGATGACCGCACCTGCAATGACCTCTGTCCAAGGGGTGGGGATGCCGTTGAGGACGCAGCCGGTGCGGATGGTGGTGATAACCGGCGGCGGGACCGCCCGCTCGCTGTCCCAGAGCCGTGCGACGCTCGCTGCGGCGACTTCAACAGCGGCCGTGATCGCCGTGCGGTCGGCATTGGCGAGACCGCCATTCG
>JANYFB010000039.1 GCA_025362955.1 Akkermansiaceae bacterium | reverse complement strand
CGAAGAAGTTGGTTTCTTTTTTAATGTCCATCATCTCGGCGAGCCAGGGGAATGGGTTGGAGACGTTTGCGTTGAGTGGGGCGAGGCCGCAGGAGGTGAGGCGACGGTCGGCGATGTAGTCGATGTAAGTTTCGAAATCTGCGGAGTTGAGGCCGAGGCCGGCGACCGGTAGGCAATCGCGGATGAAGGTTTTTTCCAAGGTGATGCCTTCCTTCATGGTGGCGCGGAGATCCTCGCGGAAATCTTCGGTCCAGACGTCGGGATTTTCGTCGATGAGGTCCATGAGGAGGTTGCGGAAAACCTCGATGTGGTTCGATTCGTCGCGCAGGGTATAGCGGAACATTTGGCCGATGCCGGGGAATTTGTTCTGACGGTAGAGGCTGAGGATCATGCCGAAAAGACCGTAGAACTGGGTGCCTTCCATGATCTGGCCGAACATGAAGATGTTTTTGGCCAGCGCCTGCTTGTTGGCGGTGACGGTCAGGTCGATGTCGCGGCGGAGGGCCTTGCTGTTGGAGACGACGAAGTTATTTTTCGCTTGGATCGACGGAATGTCCTCGAACATCGCCTCGCATTCGTGCGGGTTGATGCCGAGCGAGGAAATCATGTAAACGAGGCTGTCTGCGTGGATATTTTCCTCGTGGGCGTGGCGGCCTAGCACCAGCTTGAGTTCGGGTGCGGTGACGACCTCCCGGACGACGTGCAGGACATTATCGCCGACGATACCTTCTGCGGCGGAGAAGTAGCCGATGCCCATTTTGATGATCCAGCGCTCAACATCGGAAATTTCGTTAGAACGCCATTGCTCGACATCCTTCTGCATGGTGATTTCCTCCGGCTCCCAATGATTGTTCTTCATCGTCTTATAGAGGTCATACGCCCACTGGTATTTGAGCGGGAGGATGTTGAAGAACATGGTTTCCTTCCCGTTGATCACGCGCTTGCCGGCGTAGGCGAGTTCGGCTTTTTCGCGGTCTAGGGTGAAGGTGCGGTTTCCGAGGGCGACGGTGGTGGTGGCGGTGGGTGCGGAGGTGGACATATAATTTGACGGACTGGGAAACAGGGTGAATTTGACAATCGCGGGTAGTCGCAGCGTCGCGGAGACTGCCAGCAATCGGTGGGCCGGGTCAATCCGATTTTGCCCATCTAGTATCCACAAATTATTCACAATACCAGATATGGTATTTTGTGGCGTGTGATTACGTTGTAAATAGTGAGTAGAATCTAGGACTTGCGAAGAATTGGAAAGCTCGCTGATGCAGGGCTGGGGGTTGAGTTTTTTTTTCATAACAGTTAGGTAAACGTGAGGGTGAGGGAATTTGAAAAAATTCCTTAAATTTTACGAAATATGTGCCCAATTCGCTCGGAATTTGCAGAACCTATTGGCTAGGAAACGCAAAAGATTTTTAGCTTGTGCGACGGACCGAAAATATTCCCGCTTGGCGGACCGTGGCGGGACGTTACATTTCCCTTATGACAGGACGTTTAATAATTGATCTGGCAAATCTCCCGGAAGAGGGGAAGGGGTTTGCTGGTGAGCTGCCAAAAGAAATTTTCGATCTACCGGAAGAGGACGCGCAGGCGGTTGGCCCGCTGGAATACGACTTGTGGGTGCATCGCTTCGGCTCCGAGCTGTTGCTCACGGGTTCGCTCTCGGCGGCATTTGAATTTACCTGTGTGAGGACGCTGCATCCTTTTGTGCAAACGATTCGTTTGGAAAACGCGGCCGTCTCGCTGGAGATCGAAAGGGAAGGGCAAATTGACGCGACCGAAGCCTTGCGGGAAGAGGTTTTGATCGCATTTCCGGTGGATCCCAAGTGTGAGGACGGGGATGTGCCGCAAAAGTGTGAAATTGATTCCCGATATTTATCAGTGGACAAGTCGGCGGAAGATGGGCTACCCACTCCGCCCCGCGCCGAGAACGACGACCGATGGTCCGCTCTCGACATCCTCAAGGACCAACTCTAACCGAACACCAGACCATGGCCGTACCAAAGCGCCGCCAATCCAAAAGCCGTCAGAAAATGCGCCGTGGCGCAACCCGTTGGCGTGCACCTATCTTCAAGAGCTGCCCCGAGTGCGGCAGTAAAGTGCCTTCACACATCGCCTGTCCGTCATGTGGCTACTATCGTGATCGCCAGGTGCTCGATGTTGAAGCTCTCTGAAGCTGACGATATGTCCCGCATTTCCATTACCGCTCGGGGTTGCCTCGGGCGGTAATTTTTCGTAGTTGTTTTCGATTTCCAATTTGCGTATTCGCATTCCCAAGCCTGCATGAAAGTCGCCCTAGACGCCATGGGCGGGGACCACGCCCCCGCCGTCAATATCGGAGGAGCCATTGACGCGCTGCGTTACTATCCCAAGCTGCAACACCTTTATCTGGTGGGAGTTCAGGAAATTCTGGAGGAGGAGTGTCATCAACAAGGGCTCGATCTCAATGATCCCCGGGTGAGTATCATTCACGCTCCCGAGATCATCGGTATGGCTGAACCGGGTGCGAAAACGGTGCGGAAGAAGAAACTTTCCTCCATCAGCATCGCCATGGACATGGTAAAGGATGGCCGTGCGGACGCCTTCGTTTCGGCAGGAAACACGGGAGCGGCTGTGGCGGCCGCTACTTTGAAATTGAGGACCTTGCCAGGCGTGGATCGCGCCGGGATTGCCTCGGCCTTGCCGAATGAGCACGGCATCTGCCACATCCTCGACGCCGGGGCAAATCCCGAGGCGAAACCCGAGCACCTCGTGGCGTACGCGGTGATGGGAACCGCATTTTCCCGTGGAGTTCTGGGGGTGAAAAACCCGAAAGTCGGCCTGATGTCGAACGGTGAGGAGGAGGAAAAAGGCACGACCTTCACCAAGGAAACTTTCAAGCTCCTCAAGCAAACGCCGGGGATCAACTTCGTCGGCAATGTCGAAGGCCGCGATCTTTTTGAGACCGAACTGGACGTAGTACTGTGCGACGGATTCGTGGGCAACATCATGCTCAAAACCATCGAAGCTACGGCGAAAGCAGTGTCCAAATGGTTGAAAACCGAGATCAAGGGCAATCCGCTGCGGATTGCAGGTGCGATGCTGGCACAAGGTGCGTTTAAGGCGCTGAAGGAAAAAAGCAGCTACGAAACCTACGGTGGCAGCCCGCTGTTAGGGGTGAATGGAGTGGTCATCATCGCGCATGGATCGTCCACCGCGCTGGCCGTTCGGAATGCGATCCGGGTCGGCTTGGAAACCGTCGAAAACGGGGTGAATCCACGGATTGAGCAAGCACTGGCCGCCATTTCACAAGCGACTCCAGCCGAGGTTTAGTTTCGGGAAGCTGGATTTTCCACTTCGCGCTTGTGGCAGCGGTTCGCGGGTTCCAATCTCCCGCCGCATGAGTGAAATGACGTCCGCCATCCAGGTTTGCATCGCAGGAACCGGGAGCTATCTGCCGGAACGAATCCTGACCAACGCCGAACTGGCCGCAGCGGTCGATACCAGCGATGAATGGATCGTTTCCCGCACGGGGATCAAGGAACGCCGCATCGCCGCCGAAGGGGAATTTACCTCGCACATGGCGACCCATGCTGCAAAACGGGCGCTTGAGCAGGCCGGTCTAGCAGCCGAAGATATCGAGCTGATTATCGTCGCGACCATCACGCCGGACACGCCGACACCCGCGACCGCCTGTTACGTCCAGCAAAGTCTTGGAGCCGGCGGCGCAGTGGCCTTCGACATATCCGCCGCGTGCTCGGGATTTCTCTACGCCATGAAAATTTCCAAGCGCCTGATTTCCGATGGCGCCTTCAAAAACGCCCTGATCATCGGCGCGGAAAAACTTTCCGCCGTGACCAATTGGGAAGATCGTGCGACCTGCGTGCTCTTTGGCGACGGTGCCGGAGCCGCCGTCCTCCGCGCCGCCGGACCCGGAGAAGGCTCGATCCTCGCCACTGAAATGGGAACCGACGGAAATCTAACGCACCTTCTCAATATTCCCGGCGGAGGAACTGCCTGCCCGATCACTCCCGCCAACGTCAACGATCACCTCGGCACTCTCACCATGATGGGCAAGGAAGTCTTTAAACACGCCGTAACCCGCATGAAGGAAGCTGCGGAAAAAGTCATCGAACGCGCCGGATTACAGGCCGAGGACATCGCTTGCGTCATTCCCCATCAGGCGAATCTGCGGATTATCGACGCCATCGCCGACCGCCTTGCGGTGCCGAACGAGCGGGTATTTGTGAACCTCGATAAATACGGTAATACCTCAGCCGCCGCAGTCGCCATCGCCCTCGACGAAGCGCACCGCACCGGGGCCTTCAAACGCGGCGATCATATCGTGCTGGTCGTTTTCGGAGCCGGTCTCACTTGGGCCGCTGCGGCCATTCGTTGGTAGTTCAATCGAAAAGCCGCGTTAGATCCGGGCGAAATTTGGCTCGGATTTTTTCGTTGTCCGCCTCGAAAATTTCCATGGACTGCTGGCGGATTCTAGTGCTTTCCGGTTCGGGAACCTAGCTCACCTCAACCGACCAAATCCCCGCCTCCATGAATCCCTAATGAAATCCATGTGCAAACCCTCAATGGTGACATTTGCGAGCCTTTTGAGAGTTGACTGAATAAGATCGCTATTTAGGTTGTCCTCCTCTATGCAGAGACGCTTGCCACTCAAGCTTCAGCAAGATCTGAATGAACCAAAAGAAACCCGAATGCTTTGAAGGCCCCCCGCATGTTGATTTCTCCATTTCTTGAAGATTTCCGTTTGGATTCGAACGCAGACAGCCCTGTTCCCGTGGGTCATTCTGCGGGAACCCGAAGTGATTTGGTGGACAACGGACCGACGCTGCCGGATATACGCAAAATTCTGATTGTTCAAGGAGATTGGGAAACGGGGATGTCCCGCTTGGCCTTGGATCTGAAAGAGGTGGGGCATCAGGTGGGCAAAGTCGTTTTCTGCACCCCGGATTTCATCTACAAGTTGAGGGGCATCCGGACTCATATTTTTCGCAAACCGTTGGCGGATTTCGATGCATGGCTGCGTGAATTGCTCACCTCCGAAAAGTATGACACGTTTTTCCTCTACAACCATTACCGCCCCTACAACGAGGTGGCTTGGACCTTAGCGGAAGAGATGAACTTGGGCTGCTTCGTGTTCGAATTGGGCCTGATTCGGCCGAACTGTGTGACCGTTTTCAGTAGAAAAACTCCCCCACTGGCGACGATGGCGAAGGCATGGGAAAAACTGCTCGCCGGAGGGCCGGTTGCGCCGCCCGCGAAAACACCGCCCGAGATCTGCCAAGTCAGCACCCCGGCCAAGCTGGTGGCGTTTTGCTCGTATTTTTTGCTCAGTAGGATCACTTCACCGCTTTTCCCGAATTTCGTGGACCAGCGGGAAATGAAACTATGGAGCCACTTCAAACACGGCGTCATCCATCTCTGGCGTTCTATCGAGCGCAGCCGGGACAGCGAACTGGACCCGCTTTTCGCGGGCGAAATGTCCGGGAATTACTATGCAGTGCCTCTCCAAGTACATAGCGATACTCAGATTACCAAGAGTTCCAATTTCGAGTCCATTGAGCAGTTTATCAAACAGGTAGTCCACTCCTTCGAGCATCACGCTCCACCGGAAACCAAGTTGGTTTTCAAAGTCCACCCGATGGATCGAGGCTACAAGGACTACATGGACCTGATCGCTGGACTCGATCATCGCCTCGGCGGAGGGCGGATTCTCTACGTTGACCGGATCCACCTCCCCACACTGCTCGCCAATTCACGCGGATTAGTCAATATCAACAGTTCGGTGGGGATTTCCGGGCTGGTCCACTACATACCGGTCATCACCCTCGGGAAAGCGGTGTACAATCTGAAGGATTTAACCTACCAAGGAGGCCTTGATTCCTTCTGGACGGAAGCGGAAAAACCCAAACCCCAACCGGTCCGCCATTTCATCAACTTGCTCCTCGCAACCAGCCAAGGTCGAGGTACCCTTTCTCAATGCTGTTTTGATGTTCCTGGTCGTTGTAAAATCCAGTGGCCCGAGCCGTTTCGACAGGAGTTTTTCGTGCCAAAGTTAGCTTCCATACCCGATCAGCAACCCTGATTTCTATCTGTGTCTGCCACTGATATCCTCCGCGTTCCAAGCCGCCGGAAACTGGGGAAATTTATAGCGCGTTGCGTCATCCTGCCCGGCATCGGGAAATGGCTGATGAAATGCCAGCGCATCCGCAGGAAACGATTTCTAGCAAATCTGAAAAGTCCCCGCAATCATTTGATCGTTGGCGAAGTTCTTCTCCACCCATCCGGAAAGGAATTTCAATCCGCCTTGGAAGCATGGGCCAAGGCTCCCCCATTTTTCGCGAAACCGCTGGCGAACGTCGGAAATCCACCACGCAAAAATTTCCCTCTGCGTTGCTCCGTCATCATTAACACCGTGGACCGTGGGCCGGATCTCGCCCTCACCCTTGATGCGCTCCGGACGGAATGGGACGACAGCCAGGACGAGCTGATCATCGTGCTCGGACCTTCCGCCGATGACAGTGAGGACATCATCCGCCAATCCGCGATTACTTGCCGACTCATTCATTGCCCGGTTAGAAATCTGGCGGTTTCGAGGAATTTGGGATGGCAGGCAGCCAACGGCCGCTATGTTGCATTTATTGATGACGATGCCTCCCCGGCACCGGGCTGGCTCGCGGCTCTCTTGAATCCTTTGGAGCACAATCCACAAGCAGCCGTTTCCGCTGGCTTCGTGTTGGATGGCAGGGGTGAAAAATTTCTGAACCGCTATGTCGTGGCAGATACCCTAGGCCGCGCGTTTTGGTGCGACGACGCCGCAGCCGCCCAAGCGAAAATGGGCGATTCCGGCACTCACCGGAGCTTCCTCACTGCCACCGGTTGCAACATGGCATTCAGGCACTCCGTCCTCGAAGAAATCGGCGGATTCGACCCGTTCTACCAGTATTTTTTGGAGGAGACCGATGCAGTATGGCGGGTCATTTCCGCAGGTTACCGCTGTGTCATAGCTCCCGAGAGCCGTGTCCTACACCGTCTCGGGGCCAACTTGACCCGCAAGCCTGCCCTCGTCATGGAAAACCGGACACTCGTCGTGCGCAGCCAGATTCATTATATCGGAAAATTCGGGAAATCAGCGTTTCCCCCTACAGAAATTCAGGGCTGTATCTGGGAACGCGTCCTTCAAGATCTTGAAAAAATCGCATGGGATTGCGGCCCTGGAGGGCAGCCCGGAGATCCATGCGCGGACCTCCAATGCCGCTATTTGCAGGCAGTCACCACTGAATTTGGAACCGCATAACTTCTCAGTCCTAGCAGCCCTCAGTCTCCAAAAATCCAGCGGAAATAATCTCCGGGATGGACTAAAACCTTGCCAACTCGGCCCACGTTGGTAATCAAAGTCCTTGTCAGGTTTTTGCGACCAAATGGTGCATCTCCTGCTTGAATCCGCTACACGATGTTGTCACTTACCAAATTCTGTAACCGGCTGATGCAGAGAAGGAAACGGCGGTTCTGGCATCCGGTGGTGAAGGAAATGAAAAGTAGAGCCGAGCGTTCGTGGCCGAACCTCAAGCCAGTCCAAGACCGGACGCACCTCATCAAGCCCGGTGCCCGCTTACTGATGACCATGGGCCGTGATGAAAACTCCAGATTGCCCTATTTCCTCGAATACTACCGCAAACTCGGGATCGATCACTTCCTCGTTGTGGATAATCAATCGGAAGTCCCCATGGCGGATATCCTCGCCAATGAGCCGGACGTTTCGCTCTGGTCCACAGACGAATCCTATGTGGATACCCGCTTCGGCGTGGATTGGATGAATGCCCTGCTCGGCAAATACGCGGTCGGACACTGGACAATGACCGTGGATCTCGATGAGTTTTTTGTCTATCCGTTCATGGGACAACGCTCGTACGGCGAGCTGCTTTCCCATCTGGACGACTCGGAAAAGCAGTCCTTTTTCACGCTTCTGGTAGATATGTATCCCCAGGGTTCTATCGCATCAGCCCACGTTCCTCTCGGGGAGTCGCCCTTGGAACACGCCCCGTATTTTGACCGCTTGGGCTACTACACGCTCAAGGGAGGGCATGAGGATACATGGACTCGCGGCGGCCCGCGCTTGCGGGCGTTCAATGCAGAGAATTACGCTGCGGCACCTGCATTGAACAAAATTCCGCTGGTGAAATGGAACCGCCGTTTTGCTTATCATCTGAGCACTCATGTCGCCTATCCGACCTTTTTGAATCATGCCCATAAGCGCAATCACTGTCCAACCGGCGCATTGCTCCACTATAAATTCGTGTCGTCTTTTCGTGAAAAGATCGACCATGCAATTAAAAACAAAAACCACTATAACGAATCCAAGGAATATCAAAAATACCTCGATAAACTGAAAAGATCTGAGAACTACTCACTATTTTCGCCGATATCCGAAAAGTATTATGGGCCTGAATCCCTCATTCAGGCAAATCTCATGACCGCTGGAGCATGGAAATAAATCATTACAAGCGACGGGCATGAAATTGGGATTTATCATACTCGCCCACAGCCATCCGGCGGCGATTCGCAGGCTAACTGACATTCTCGCCACCGATGGTGATACCGTTGTCGTTCATTTCGATTCGAGTGCGTCCAAGGCGGATCAGCAAGCGGTCGCCCAGCTTGCCACTGAAAGGCCGGAGCAAATCCAAGTCCTCTCGAAGGTCCACTGCGTTTGGGGAGAATGGAGTTTAGTTGAGGCAGTCCTGCTGGCCTTGCGGGCATTCGCAACCATGCCGAATCCACCGGATTTCATCCACTTAATGAGTGGAGCGGATTTCCCGATGCGACCGATCTCACAGTTTAAAGAATTCCTGGCCCGGAATCCTCACCGGGACTTCATCGAGTGTTTCGATATTTCCCAGAAGTCATGGGTGAAAGGTGGATTGTCGTTAGAAAGGTTTCTATTTTACTTCCCCTTTAATTTTAAGACTCATCGTAAGGCCTTCGACCGCGTCGTCCGCTGGCATCGCAAACTGAAGATCAAACGGCGGATGCCGCTTCGCCTCAAGCCGCGCATGGGATCGCAGTGGTGGACGCTCCGTTGGTCCACCTGCGAGAAAGTCATGAAATATACCTCGGATCATCCTGAGGTTCCCAAATATTTCAAATCCACTTGGATTCCCGATGAGTCCTATTTTCAGACGATCGTTGGCAATATCATCCCCAAAAGCGAAGTGGTGAATCTTCAGATGATGTTTCATCATCTGACGCCGAGTGGGCGCCCCTATGTTTTTTACAATGATCACCTTCCCGTGTTGAGAAGACTGCCACATTTCTTCATCCGCAAAGTTTCACCCGAGGCATCTGTTTTATGGGAAAATATTTACAAGTCGGATGGGCGTCCCCATCGCGTCCCCACCCTCAAATTTCTGGTAAAAGCGCGGGATCTTGCACGCCGTAAAATCGATCAGAACCATACCTTCACGACAAGCGTTCCTGGGCACTTGGATGCCTGGTACGGTCCGGAACTCCGGGCTGAGAAACGACCCATCATTCTGCTGCTTCTCACTAACGACACCCATCTCAGCGATCTTGAGGAACTCACGCGCCAGAACCCGGCATTCTGCTGGTTGGGAAGGCCGTTCGCCCCCAAAGCCCTCAGGATGCCATCGGATACTCTTGCTCGAATGGGCATGTCCCGGGAAACCTGGGAGGTTCGGGATTTTTTCAAACAGCAATTCATTCACTACCTGCATTTGAGCACTCCCGCTTCGCAAATTCCGGTTGCTGCGATTCTTCCGATAGAAGATCAACCGGACTGGCTTGCATTGAATCTACTGGAAGGCGTATTGCCAATCATGATGACAGGCCTGTCGGAAAATCCCCAGATCCTTTCCCGGATTTATTCAACCCTACAACTTTCCAGCATTAGGTTGCTCCGAAAAATGGTGAATGTCGATTTTGATCACCTTTCTCAGGTATTTGATAAAATCCGAGAGCATCCTCAAGCTTGGCTCGAACGTGAAATCAGAGCGCAATATATACGCGATAGCCTGCTGCCGAACGATCCAGAGACTTCCCATGATAGCGAAGCGTGCGCTGTCCCTACCCGACATGAACCCATCCACCGTTCCGGTGCCTAATTTTAACCCATGAGCCTCCCAAAGATAAATATAGAAATACCCGACGGAAAGCAGCTGTTTGTCGTGATGGCAATGATGCGTAGCGGTTCCAATCTGTTGCAGCAGAAATTAAATGGTATTGAAGGAGTTTTATGTCACGGTGAAGTTTTCAATACGTCTCAAAGCGGACTGGAGCCCAAGTTCGAGAAAACTGAAGCCCGCTTGCCGAGTCTCAAATCCATCGACCGGAAGTCGAAACCCGGTCCGTATCTCAAGCGGTTGATAGAGCTCTCACAAGCCGAGCACGTCGGTTTCAGACTTTTCGAAAATCACCACAATGATTTGATTCAGCCCCTGATTGAAGATCCCCGGATTTTCAAGATTGTCCTCATCCGCGATTTTCTCGAAAGTTATGTTTCGTTGGAGATCGCCCGCCAAAACGACCAGTGGATCATGAACCGCCTTGGCACTCGGAAGGAGTGGAAACCGATCAAGGTCAATTTTGAAGCATTCAAGACATACGCCCTGAGAGAGAGCCTATTCTATCATGAAATCATCAGCCGATGCATGCTGACAGGGCAAAAGTATCTGGCCTTGGACTACTCGGATTTGAACACCGCGAAAACCGACGGGCTTTTGCTGGCGCACTTCGGTGTGCACCGGGTAGTGGATAAGTCAGGGGTCACCGCGCAACGTCAGAATCCCGAGGTTCTGGAAGAAAAAATTGAGAATTATGATGAAATTCGCAAACGTTTGCGCAATCTCAGGCTGGACCGCTGGCTGTTGACATCCGGTGGTTCTCATATCGCCTAAGAGTTTGGTTGGTCAAAAATCGCGTCCCATATTTACCGCAGCACTTCATGAAAAAAAATTCGCAATCCCTTCAAAAGCCCAAAATCGTCGGTGTCGGGCTCAACCGGACGGGTACTAACACTCTAAAGAAATGTCTTAGGCATTGGGGCTTCAAACACCAATCATGGAAAAACCAGAACCTGAAGGACTATTGTCAGTTCGGATACCGGGGCATTGCGGATGTGGTCTCTAAATTCGAGAGTTTTGATGATTGGCCATGGCCACTGGCGTTCCGGGAAATTGATGCGGCCTATAAAAATGCTTTGTTTATATTGACCAAACGAAAGGACTCGGACGTTTGGTTCAAAAGCATTTGCAAACATTATTCAACCAACGTCGCATACCCCGGTGATCTCAAAATGATCTTCGGTATTGATAAGCCGGAGAAAAATGAGAAACGGCTGAGGGCCTATTATGACCAACACTTGAAGTCGGTAAGGCGCCACTTCAGATTCAGGAAACATCAGTTACTCGAAGTGTGTTGGGAAAATGGCGATGGCTGGAAGGAGCTGTCCGAGTTTCTGAAGCTCCCGCAGCCAACGATTCCATTTCCCCACGCTAACAAGACAGGAGCCGGACTTGGAGAGGATGACTTTTCGGAGGACGGGAAGCCGGACTCCACCGATGACTGAAGGGGGAAATAAAGGGATTTTACTTGCTCGCTTATGGAGATTCCATAAAGGTTTTCCCGGTGTGTAATGCACAATTTCGTCCCCTCTGGCAACACTAAAACATCACGATATATTATGAAAAAACCGTCCCTCAAGTCGCTTCCCAAAAAGCCTTTTGTGATTTTTGCCGCTCCCAGGACGGGATCATATCTTCTGGTCAGTCTGCTCGATCAATTTCCAGGGATTAAATGCTACGGTGAGGTATTCACAAAATCAAAAATCGAGTTACCTCCAAAAAAGCTGGAGCGGATGAAGGCCACTGTGGAATCGAGGAACGCCGAGCCAGTCGTCTTCCTTAACCGGCTTTTCAAGATGACTTCCGAAGAGCACACGGGGTTCAAGTTTTTCTTCAATCATCACGCGCTGCTCCGCAAGTGGCTCGTCAACTCGGGAAGTATCAACCGGGTTATCATTTCCAGAAACCCATTTGACATGTATGTGTCACAATGTAGGGCGATTGCTACCGGGGTTTGGATCAAGAAAAAAGGCGGGGCCGCCACTCAGGAAAAGCCGCCGCTCCTGAAATTCGACCCAGAGGATTTCGAGAAAAGAATCGGGCGCATTGATTCTAACCGCAAGCGCATGCTGAAAATTGCCGCAAAGCAGCCGGATTCCACAATCACGATTACCTATGATGAGATTTCTGCAATCGAACCCGTTCGCCGCATCGCCGAGTTTTTAGGTGCTTCCGCCCAGCCAGAAGTTCTGAAAGTGGAACTGCAAAAACAAACCACGGAACGGTATTCGGAACTTTTCGAGGATTTTGACAAAGTGCGGGAATACGTCTCTTCCAAGCATCCTGATCTGGTGATCGATAACAACAAAATCTGAGTTTCCGAGGACATGGAGAACCGTTTGGGTATGAAATACCATTATCGGTGATTTGGCAGCCATTTGGAAAATGTTTTGTTGCGACTTTTTCAATGCTCGCCCAAATTTCCGCCATGAAAATTGCGTGTGACGAATGGGTGCAGGCCGGTGCCCGATGGGGTAAGTATATTTTGTGCGTTTCCTTGCTATTAGGTTCGGTCGATGCGGCCACCGTCGAAGTTGACGCTGGCAAGACTGTTGCTCACGTCCCTAATGAGTTATTTGGTGCCAACCTGCTTCAGGAAAAGGATGTGCCTCTGGACGATTTGTATGTGTCCAAGATCCGGCATTTGGGAATCACGCTGCTACGTTACCCAGGCGGTTTTGCGGAACGGGATGAGTTCTATAACTGGCGTTATTCTCAGTACAACGCCCAAGCCTACGAGCAGGCACAGGCGGGGAAATTGGACAAAAAAAATCTGGATCAGGGAGATAACCGCAGAACCGGTATTGGGGAGTTTCTCGCCGTGGCAAAACGGGTAGGTGCGAAGCCCACACTCATCGTTTCAACCCTACGCTATGTCAATGATCTGAAAAAGGGTCTCGATGAAGCCGCTGCCATGGTGCGGGCAGTGAACATTGAGAAAAAATACGGCGACTATTTTGTCGAGACATGGGAGGTGGGGAATGAGCGTTACGAAAACCCCGGCGGCTTCGCAGACGAAGCAAAGCAATATATCCGGGTGATGAAGGAGGTGGATCCACGCATCCACATTTTCATTCTCGCGGGAAAACGCAATCGGCCCGAAGATGGTGATCGCATGAAGTCGGTAGTCGGAAGTGCAGCCTATGACGGCTTGGTGGTCCACACATTCGTCACGGGGGATACGGACAAGGTTGAGCCGCAATTGCTCAAAATTCGATCAAAATGGCCCTCTACAAAAAAGCTATTTATCTCAGCGTGGAACTCTGGGACGCCCAAAGGAGAACAGGGATTGGTGCAAGCGGAAGTGATGCTACGCATCATGGATGGTTTTTTACATTCGGGTGTTACGATGGCCGCAGTATGGCCGGTTCAAAACAATACCAAGACCTCGCTGACTCAACTCCAAGGGCCGGCGATTTACCCCGCAGGGGAGATCTTCGGATGGATGTCGGAATATGGTAAGGGTGGGGACTATATACAGACCCAGTCCCAAGGGGTTTACGCCCGCTCCTTTTTGCAGGGCAAGCGTCTAACGGTGTTTATCTGCGGCGGAGCTAGCGAACCCGGCAGTGTCTCCATTGATGTCCGAGGATTCGGGTTTGATGAAAAGAAAATCACCGCCGAGGCGATGTCGGCAAGAGGCGATACTTCCGCGATGAGTCCGCCTCAGTTCCGCGCCGTCCAGCCGACGGTCAAAGGGACAAGGCTGGACCTGAAAATCAATCAAAGTAGCCGTTATGAAGTGGTGCGGCTTACCCTCACGCGCCCTTGATGGGAACTGAAGAGTATAGCGAAAGTTGAACTGACAATTTAGAAGCGGTGATTTAAGTCCCGATCTGTCGTATGCGATAAGCTCTCGGAGACAATCCGGTCACCTTGCGAAATTGCCGGGTGAAATAATTGCTGTCGTTGAAACCAACATCGAAGGCAATTTCCGTCACGCGCCGGTCGGTATTGCGCAGTAGGCGGCAGGCGCGGTTGATCCGCTGGGCAATGACCCACGCCAGTGGCGAGGTCCCGGTGGCTGATAGGAAGACCCTCAAAAAACTCCGTTGGGACATGTGGGCGATGTTGGCCAATTCCTCCAGATTCACCGAGCGATGGATGTTGCGTTCCAGATGCGAAAGCGCCTCGCCGATTCTCAACAGCGCCTTTCCATCGGGCGAAGGACTGCTGCCGTAACTGCGAGACAACTGACCGATGATTTGCATAAAAGCCGCCGTGGCCATGAACCCGAAGCCGGGCTCGCGGGATTTTAATTCAATCTCTAACCGATCAGCCAACTCGATGATTTGTGCCATTTCCTTGCCGTTCAAATGCAGCCTGCCTTTCGTCGGCTGGCGGTTTCTTCGGGATGGCTCCAGCGTGAAAAGCGCGTGATAGCCCGCCACGGACGGCAAGTCCAGCAAACCCATCTGGAGCTGGCTCGGCTGATAGAGAATGTTCACTAGGCGCAAATTTTCGAGATCCCGGTATTCGTGGACTCTCGGCCCTGCGATCACGAAGACATCGCCCGCCGTCATTTCCCATGAATCCTGACCACTGACATGCAAGCATCGCCCACCGGTCACGATGACCAACTCTGCAAATTCATGCGAGTGTGGCTCGAACAGCTCCTGAGGCTCGCGCCGCTCTACGCTGATGGGGAATCCGTCGGGATGAAACCAGTCGTCAATTTTGAGGATGTGTTT
Organism: Akkermansiaceae bacterium; assembly: GCA_025362955.1. Classification (GTDB taxonomy): domain Bacteria; phylum Verrucomicrobiota; class Verrucomicrobiia; order Verrucomicrobiales; family Akkermansiaceae; genus Luteolibacter. The sequence continues at coordinate 1,049 of JANYFB010000039.1, read as the reverse complement.
CACTGGCGAGATCGTGCTTGTTTTTGGCAAAACAGTGGAGGTTTTTATGCGGAATTCCACGCAGACTGTTTCTGCTCGAATTGAAAACCCACCGATATGGCATCCTCTGAATCCGTCGCCCAGACTTATACTCTCGCAAAATCCCGCTATGCCGACCTTGGCGTGGACACCGATGCCGCGATGGCCAAGCTCGCAGGAATCCCGATTTCGTTGCATTGCTGGCAAGGCGACGATGTCGGTGGATTTGAATACTCCGGTGAAGGTCTCAGTGGTGGAATTGCCGTCACCGGAAATTATCCCGGCAAGGCCCGCACCCCGGACGAACTCCGTGCCGATTTGGACAAGGCGCTTTCGCTGATTCCAGGCAAGCACCGCCTGAATCTCCACGCCTTCTACGGCGAGTTCGGCGGGAAAAAGGTGGATCGCAACGAAATCCTACCTGAACACTTTAAAACCTGGATCGACTGGGCGAAATCTAACGGCATGGGTATGGATTTCAATCCCACTTGTTTCGCCCATCCAATGGCGGCGGACGGGTTCACGCTTTCTCATCCGAAAAAATCGGTCCGCGATTTCTGGGTCGAGCACTGCATCGCCTCCCGCGAGATTGGTACGGCCATGGGCAAGGCGCTTGGTTCGCCGACCGTCACGAACTTTTGGATTCCCGATGGTTATAAGGACACGCCGGTGGATCGGCTCGCGCCCCGCCAACGTCTATCAGAATCACTCGACCGGGTTTTTACGAAGTCGATTGAGCCGCAATTTCATCTCGATGCGGTGGAGTGCAAACTCTTCGGTATCGGTAGCGAGAGTTATGTCGTTGGCTCGCACGAGTTTTACATGGGCTATGCGATTAAAAATCAGAAGCTGTTATGTCTGGATGCCGGCCATTTCCATCCCACGGAAGGCATTGCGGATAAACTAACATCTGTCCTGATGTACGTGCCGGAAGTCCTTCTTCACGTCAGTCGCGGGGTCCGCTGGGACAGCGATCATGTCGTCACTCTCGACGATGCGCTGCAATCCATCGCCGCCGAACTCGTCCGCAA
>JANYFB010000033.1 GCA_025362955.1 Akkermansiaceae bacterium | reverse complement strand
GAAATCCAGCGATGAAAAAGCCGGGGATTCAATATGGGGAAAAATGAAATTCAAACTGATCCACCGCCTCGCTATTGGTAGTGGGTCAGTTTGAATTTTATTCGTCACCATACGCAATCCCCGGTTTCCGCTGATCCATCGGCGGGCATCGGCCTCCGCTCTCAGGATCGAGATACCACGGCGTAAGTGGTGTCTGCGGCTCGTAGGTTTCACGGTTGGAGCGTGGACGGTAGCGTAGCGGACGGTTCACCGGATACAGGTCTGAGCGGAACTCGTCAAAGAGGTCCAGAAGTTCTTCCAGCGTCATCGGCTTGCTGATTACCCCGGCTGCAACAGCAGGCGCTGTTTTGAGCGTCTGATGCTTGCGGATGAAATTGTAGTTCAAGAAATGAATGGAAACCATGGCGGCATGGTTCTCAGCCTTTTTAGAAAATCCATTGGTCAGCCGAGTGAATCGACGCATCTGCATTCTCATCGTGAGATTCTGGCGTTCAACGTGGCTTGTGCAAACATTGTCCATTTCAGGATTTCCAATGGTAGGAACCTTGTCGGCACGAACTACGATTTCCCGGCCTTGGTTGTCTGTTCCGTAAACCTTGATAAGACGGCCATAGTCAACGTCATGGCCAAAAGCTCCCTTGATGGCGTGAACGTATGCCCGGTGCCCGTCTGTGCTGATTTGGACGCGATTGGCGAGGCGGGAGGCAAGGTCATCGACAATCTCACGGGCGGAGTTCATGCCGCGATCCCCGACCAACCACGAAGGAACGAGCTTTGTGTCCCGGCAGAGTGCCGTCCAAGTCCAGATGTCGCCGCCCTGCGGGTGGCTGGAAGTCCCCTTGTTTTTCTCCTTGCAACCGCAGAACGCCCAAATCTCATCAAGTTGCAAGTCCGTGCATTTGAGGTCACGAAGCATCTTGTCCTGATACCATGCTGCAAATTCTCCGAACTCAACGACCAGCTTGGTCACCGTGTTCTTGGCAGCTCCAGTCATCCGGACCGTTGAACGAATCGAGTTTCCTTCGGTAAGGCAGCGGATGATCATCGCTCTTTTCTCGGTTGCGGTGCGGTTCATGTGGAGATCATGGCGACCAACTGAGCTACCGCAAGATAAAACGTAAGTAATTACGCTTGACGGATAAACATCGGTTGTTATTCTGCTTCTCGATGAAGGAAGAAACACCACGACCATCAGACGTTTTGAAGCGAATGCTGAAAATCAGAAATGTGACTGCCTATGAGATGTGCAAAGAGACAGGGCTTGCCCAATCTCGCGTCAGCGAGATTCTCAACGGAAAACGACGAATCACCTCTGAGACTGCGGCGGTCTTGGCGCAGTTTTTTAAAACCCCCGTCGCCTTTTGGGTGGAGCTTCAGGCCGATTATGACCTAGAATGGAAAGACCCCAACGGGATCGAGCGAAGAGAGATCACCAGTGCGCCGCTCACACTCGGGAAGTATAAGTTTCATGCCGCGGTCTTAGATAACGAAGTCGCGGTCGTCACAACTGCCTCATTTTTAGACTTTTTTGGCATCACCAAAGGTGCTTACGCGACTGGTGAACGCTTGGCCAATATCATTGAATCCGACAACCTTAACTCCAAGTGGTTTAGGGACTTACGCCATGCTGTAAGCAATCCTGTAAAATACATAAATTCGAATAATTGTTTGTCCAACGGCTATGAGGGGACGCTCATCGTTGACTACTGCAAGGGACTCTTGGAGGCGCGGCGAACCAAGGAATTCAGCCCCAACAGCCAAGGGGCCCGCTATGCTCAGCAAGCAGAATTGCTGGTGGAGAGCTTGGCCAAGGTCGGGATTACGGCCCTCATTTATGAGGCGACAGGATACGAAACCAAAAAACGCCGGGATGCTCTCCAACGGTTGTTTGATGCTTACTTTCGAGACGCCTATGCTCGATGGACCAAGCGATTCCCGGATGATTTTTATACCGGAATAATGCGTCTAAAGCATTGGTCTTGGGACTCTCCAGTATGGAAAAGACCTCCAGTATTTGGGAAAATCACGAAGGACATCGTTTATCAGCGACTAGAACCGGGCGTGCTGGATAAATTGGAAGATATCAATCCGGTGCTCGATGGTGGAAGGCGGGCCGTTAAGCACCATCAATGGCTCTCAGATGAGGTGGGACAACCTGATTTGGATCGCCACCTCTTTGCCGTTACCAAAATGATGGACGGCTTTCAGGAATGGGAGTCCTATTACCACCTTATCAACCTCACATTTCCGAAAAAGGGATCGGCGGAGCAGCTCCTTCTTGGGGATTATGATTCGAGATTCATGAAGTAATCATTCCTCGGACTTCTTCAAAAACTTCCGCATGAAGTCGTTGGCGGAATCCACGCCTTGCTCCTCGGCGGAGTCGTGGTCGTGACCGCACGCGCATTCACCCTTGGCGCGATCTTGCTTGTCTGGAGGTGGCGCTTTCTTCTCATCCTTCGGCGGGCCGGGTTGCTCGGGGCTGATCATGCTTGCAGCTTCGCACCATCGCGGGACCGCTTCAATCAAAGAATTTCGAGGGGATTTCAAACTGACCCACTACCAATAGCGAGGCGGTGGATCAGTTTGAATTTCATTTTTCCCCATATTGAATCCCCGGCTTTTTCATCGCTGGATTTCAACCGCTGCACTCTAGGTCGAGTTACCGCTACCCATTAGAATTTTTGATTTGTTGAACCCCATTGTTCGTGGTGGGGTCTGCCTACTTCCCCGCCAATTTTGCGGCGGTGCTGGGATCTACGTTGAAAGTTCCTGTGCCAAATGGCTTCACGGCGTCACCTGCGCCAATCTGATATTCGAAGGCTTTGATCGGGTTCTGGCCATCCACCTCTGGCATCAGATAGACTCGGATGGTCATCACTTCCATGCCAGTTCCGCCTTCGAGCTTTTTCACGGAATATTGGACCTCATTGGCACCGTCCAAGGCCCCACCGATTACGATTTCGGCCTCTTTTGCATTCGCGAAACGATGATGACTAATTTTATTGACCTGCACCTGGACTTCTCGCCCTGGGCAAAAGACGTAAACCTTTGCAACGTATTTGGCCGTTTGGGCGGCAATAGGGATCGGCGGAACCTGGCCGGAGGGCTGCGCTTCCGGGGTTTCCTTCAAATATTTCAAATTCCCCGCCGCCAGTTCCTTGCGGACGATCGGAAGTGCCGCCAAATTGACAAAATCCGCTCGGTCGTAGAGCCAACCCGCATTGCCCTTGATGAAGGATAAAACCAGCAAATTGTCCGAAGGATCACCACCCACGGCAAAGTCGATTTTCCCGAAATAGGAGGCTTTCGCAGTCGCACCGTTCTCCTTTGCTCCGAGAAAATTCAGTCCCTGAAGGGACGGCGGAGGGGCAGGCAAATCAAAAATCGCGGCGGGAAATGGCTGTTTTTCCGAGACAATACGGTTCCGGACCTCTACCCTTCGATGTTCGGCGGTGACACGTTGCCAAGCCGAGGCATCTTTCCGAATCATTGCTTCCCGCCACGCGCTGTAGGTTGTTTCCAAGGCAGGGCGCAAGGATTCCTCGGCAGCAGTCAAAGTCGCGCAAACCAGCGAAATTGCAAAAATCAGTCGATTCATAAGCGAAACGATTGGACAAGACAGCCCATCCCACAACAAACAAATCGCAGGCCGGTCAGATTGGAGACGGTGGTGTTTTAGCTATGAGCAGTATTTTGCAGAGAGTGGCGCCGATTGGCGAGGCGCGGGATCGAGAGATTTTAAAGGACGCGGCGACCTACGTTTACGAACAACGGCCAGAAGGCGATGTGCAGGCCCACCTGTTTTTCCCGGAAAAATCGGATGGCGCCCCTCGGCCGGTGGTTTTATTTTTCCACGGTGGCCTATGGGACGCTCCCACGCCGACGCAGTTCGTCCCCCACTGTCTGCATTTCGCAGGCCGTGGTGCAGTGGCGGTGGCGGCGGAAACGCGGACATCGGCCAGACACGGCACGGGGCCGTTAGAAGCCATTGAGGACGCGCGCGATCTCATCCGGTGGTTGCGAAACAATGCCGATACCTTCAACCTCGATCCTAACAAAATCACGATCGGTGGCGCTGGCGGCGGGGCCTACCTCGCCCTTCTAGCAACCCTGCCGAAGCCCAAGGATCTCCCGGCGGTGAACGGCATCGACTGCATTCCGCAGGCACTCATTCTTTTCAGCACGTTGATTAATACCGCCGCCAAGGGCCCTGCGGCGGATCGATTTCCTGATGCCAGGACCGCCAAGCGCCTGAGCCCCACGAATCTGGTCCGCCGCAAGCTCCCGCCGATGCTTTTTTTCCATGGGAAGAATGATCGGACCACGCCATTCGATGATGTGGAGAAATTCCGTCGCAGCATGAGATGGCGCGGAAATTCCTGCGAGCTGATTACTTTCGAGCGGGCGGAGCACAGTTTCTTCAACTTCAATGTCAGCCAAAAAAACTTCGAGCTCACCCTGGGATTGGCCGACAAATTTCTCGTCGAACGCGGTTTGCTGCCACCCGATGGCAGCGACGATATTTCCTAACCGAGCCGACGGTGCGGGTACAATTCCTGCTTGGCAGCTTAGGAAACCTGCCGTGTATTCCGCGTCCCGTCCTGGGCTGTGGTTCGTGAAGGGATTTCTCAATTTCCCAATGAATCCGTTTTACCATCCCAGCACCCCTCTCGTTCCCGGTTCTTTGCATCGGCTGTCCCAAGAACACGATAATTGCGGCATGGGTGCCATCGCCCATTTGAAGGGTGAACGGAGTTTTAAAGTCCTTGATTACGCGCTCACCTCGGTGTGCTGCATGACCCATCGCGGCGCCGTGGATGCGGATATGAAAACCGGCGATGGCTCAGGCGTCCTAACGCAGATCCCTTACCCTTTGTTTATTAAAGCGGCGGAAAAATTAGGCCATCGAATTGATAATGAAAACGATCTAGCTGTTGGAGTATTCTTTTTTCCTCACGAGGACGCGGCAGTCATCGGGAAACTCAAGGTGATCGCTAGCGAGGTGACGGAGAAGCGTGGCATTGCGCAAATCGGTTGGCGTGATGTGCCGGTGGATGTGGATGCATTGGGAAAAATCGCCCACGCATCGCTGCCGAAAATCGAACACCTGTTGATGATCCGGCCCCAGGGAATGGAGCCGGAGCAATTCGAGCGGATACTCTATCTCTGCCGTCGCGAAATCGAGCACCGCACCAAGGAAATCCAAGGCTTCTACATCCCGACGTTCTCCAGCCGCCTGATTTCCTACAAGGCGCTCGCCATGCCTGCGGCGCTGCGGGCGTTCTATCTGGATTTCGCCGATCCCGACTATCAGGTCGCCATCGCGCTCTATCACCAACGGTTCTCGACCAACACCTTTCCGGCTTGGCCCCTCGGCCAGCCGTTCCGAATGATGTGCCACAATGGCGAGATCAATACCGTCGAAGGCAACCGCAATTGGATGACCTCCCGCGAGGAGTTCTTCGCCTCCCCGGTCTGGGGCGAGGACATCGAGCTGGTAAAAAACCTGATCCGCCACGGTGAATCGGACTCCGCGTCACTCGATCACGCTTTGGAACTACTCATTCTATCAGGCAGGTCGCCGGAGCATGCGATGTGCATGTTAGTGCCGCCCGCCTACCGAAATGACGAGGGTATTTCCGACGAATTACGTGCGTTCTATCAATACATCCGATCGTTCTCCGAGCCATGGGACGGCCCTGCGGGTTTGGTTTTCACCGATGGAACCAAGCTTTGCGCTTCGCTCGATCGCAACGGCCTTCGCCCGTCCCGTTACAAGATCACGGAAGACGGCATCCTCTACATCGGCTCGGAAGCGGGCGCGGTGATCTTTGATGATGCGACCATCGTCCGCAAGGGACGGCTTGGTCCCGGCCAAATGATTTCCGCGAATACAGCGACCGGTGAATTTAAATACGACAAAGAAATCAAGGACGAGCTTTCCAAACAAAAGCCTTACCGTCGCTGGATCGACGAGCACCAGTTAGAACTCCGCAAATTCGTGTCGCCGGATGCTCACATGCCGGAAATCGACTTCACGCCGCTCGATCTCTCGCGCCAGCAGGTCGCCCACGGAATTTCGTTAGAGGAACTCGACATGGTTTTCCCGCCGATGATCAAGGGCGCACAGGAAGCCGTTTTCTCGATGGGCGATGACATCCCCCTCGCCGTCCTTTCGACACAGCCGCGCTTGCTTTACACCTATTTCAAACAGCTCTTCGCCCAGGTCACCAATCCACCCATCGACCCCATCCGCGAGTGGGCGGTCATGTCTCTGGGTGCCGGACTCGGCTCGGAGCGAAATTTGTTAGATGAAACGCCGGAGCACTGCAACACCATCAGCCTCGATAGCGCCATCCTCTTCGAGCACCAGTTGGAGAAAATCAAACACCTTGATGAGCAAGGATTTCCCTCGTTCGCCTTGGACTGCACCTGGCCCGCCGCCAGCGGGGCTGCCGGGATGAGGGATCGACTCGACGAACTTTGCCGCGCAGTTGAAAACAACATTCTCGCCGACCGGAACATCCTGATTCTTTCCGACCGCGCCACCTCCGCCGAGCGCATACCGATCCCGATGCTGCTCGCCATCGGCACCATCCACCACCACCTCACTCGCATTCGCAAGCGGATGCGCGCCTCCATCGTTGTGGAATCCGGCGAAGTTCGCGATGTCCACCAGATTGCGTGCTGCTTCGGCTTCGGCGCGACCGCCATTTGCCCCTACCTCGGCTACGCGTCCGTCCGCCAACTCGTCGCCGCCGATGCTGGCAAGGGCAAGCTTGACATCACCGCGCAGAAGGCGATGACGAATTACCGCAAGGCACTCGAAAAAGGCATTCTCAAGATCATGTCGAAAATGGGCATATCGGTGCTCAATTCCTACCAAGGAGCCCAGACCTTCGAGGCCATTGGCGTCGGTCGCGAAGTGGTCGATTTCTCCTTCAGCGGAGTTCCCTCGAAAATTGGCGGTGTTGGCTTCGTGGAAATCGCTCAAGAGTCCATAATCAGACATAGAGCGGCATTTGAAACAGCTGTTCCAGACGGCGGTATCCTTGATCTCGGCGACCCGGGTTACAACCGCTATCGGAAGGCGGGTGAGCGCCACGTTTACACCACGGAAGTCATCAAAAATTTCCATACTTATGTTAAATCCGGCAAAGCCGAAGATTATGAGGAATATGTGCGTGTTGCATTGGAAACCAATCCAGTAGCTATAAAGGACTTAATTGAATTTGTCCCTGCTGCGAGCGGCCCGATCTCTCTCGAAGAAGTCGAAACGATGCAGTCGATCCGCAAGCGTTTCACCACTGCTGCCATGTCACTTGGGGCGCTTTCTCCAGAGGCTCACGAGACTTTGGCCATTGCCATGAATCGCATCGGCGGCAAGTCGGATTCTGGAGAAGGGGGCGAAGATCCCGCCCGCTACAAACCGTACCCAAACGGCGATTTTGCTCGTTCCTACATCAAGCAAGTCGCCTCTGGGCGTTTTGGAGTTTCTGCCTATTATCTCGTCAATGCCGACGAGTTGGAAATCAAAATGGCACAGGGGGCCAAGCCCGGCGAGGGCGGCCAGCTTCCCGGCCATAAAGTGAATGCTTTAATCGCTCGTTTGAGAAATACGCAGCCCGGCGTGCAGCTTATTTCCCCTCCCCCACATCACGATATTTATTCGATCGAAGACCTCGCCCAGCTGATTCACGACCTTAAGGAAGTGAACCCGCGGGCTCGAATCACCGTGAAGCTCGTTTCCGAGTCTGGCGTCGGCACCGTGGCCTCTGGATGTGCCAAAGCATCAGCGGATAACATCCTTATTTCCGGTCATGACGGAGGCACCGGAGCATCTCCACTTTCCTCCACCAAACACGCGGGATCGCCTTGGGAACTGGGCCTCGCGGAAGCCCAGCAAACATTACTGATCAACAATCTCCGCGACCGTGTCATTCTCCGCACCGACGGCGGGATCCGCAATGGCCGCGACGTTGTGATCGCCGCCATTCTCGGAGCCGAGCAGTTCAATTTCGGCACCACCGCCATGATCGCCATGGGTTGCGTCTATGTCCGCAAGTGCCACTTGAATACCTGCCCGGTTGGCATTGCTACCACCGATCCAAAATATCGCGCTAAATTCAAAGGCACGCCGGAAATGGTCATCAATTATTTCACTGCCGTTGCCGACGAAGCCCGCCGCTACATGGCGAAAATCGGCGTCCGCACGTTAAACGAACTCATCGGCCGCCCCGAATTCCTCAAGCAGCGTCACATCCCGGAACACCCGAAGGCTAACACACTCGACCTCTCGGCACTGCTGAAAGACGTCATCCCGACCCTCGCCAGCCATTCTGGAACACCCGCCGCTTCCATTTCCCGGATCTGCGCGAAGGAACGCAACGACGGCCTCACCAAACCCGAACTCGATCTCCAAATCCTCGGCGATCTCGTGGCGGCAGTTTCCAACCGCCCAGCCCCCCCATCCCCAGAGTATGGCGCAAACTCCGTCCCTCCAGAAATCCTCGACGCCATCAAACTCCTCCCCGACCGCCCACCGGTCGTGCTCGACTACGATGTCATCAACACCAACCGCAACATCGGCACCCGCCTCTCAGGCCGCATCGCGGAAATCCACGGTGACCGCAAGCTCGCTCCCGGTTCAGTGCACATCACGTGCCGGGGCAGCGCCGGGCAGTCGTTCGGCACCTTCCTTGTTGCGGGCGTCAAGCTGGAACTCATCGGAGAAGCAAACGACTACGTCGGCAAGGGCATGGCTGCTGGGGAAATCGTGATCCGTGTTTCTCCCGAGGCGAAATTCGAAGCCGCCACAAACACGATCTGCGGCAATACCTGCCTGTACGGAGCCACCGGCGGCTCGCTCTTCGCCACCGGGCGCGCCGGCGAACGCTTTGCCGTTAGAAATTCCGGGGCCACCACCGTCGTCGAAGGTGTGGGCGACCACGGTTGCGAATATATGACCAACGGCAGCGTCGCCATTCTCGGCAAGACCGGCAAAAACTTCGGTGCGGGTATGTCGGGCGGCACTGCCTACGTTTACGATGTGGACGGAAAATTCTACTCGCGGGTAAACTCGGAGATGGTCGTCGCTCTTCCCGTTAGGCGGCCACAAGACATCGCCGAGATCCGCCAGCTCATCGAACTCCATCTTGAGAAAACCGGCAGCAAACAAGCGGAAAAACTTCTCGCCAACTGGGAAGAAACCACCCGCAAACTCGTCCGCGTCATCGCCAAAGAACGCGCCGAACTCGAAGCCGCTGAGGAAAAGCACGAAGCCGCCTCAACTCCAGTTGGAGCACAGTAATTGGGCTGAGGCGTCTTGATCTAAATTTGTTGCCTGTCAGGCGATCAAGAGGCTCGCCATTGCAATGCGGCCGTTGCAAATCGCATGTTTTCCAGCGCGGCTTCTCCTCATTTATACGCGTAATTCACTTAGCATCAACAGCGAAATTATTTGGAATCAATCGTGCAACTCATGGTTCAAGTCAGCACGCGTTGGCTACTATTTGAACCCAAACTCAACCCACACGGCCATGAAACTCATTTCTTTTTCCATGATTATTCTTTCCTCAGCGCTTTTGACAAATTGCAATGAGCGCAAGCAGGCAGTAGAAGATCAAAAAGACGCCACGAAAGAGGCTTTCGAACAACAAAAAGATGCTCTCAAACCCGCCGCAGATGCCGCAGTGAATCGCGTCGAAGCAAATGCCGAGATCCAAAAAGCTAATATCAAAGCCCAGATGAAATCCAGTGAAGCCCAGATCGAAGCAGATAAAAAGAAAGCCGACGCCGAAGCAGCAGCAGCCAAGGCACGAATCGATGCCGAAGAGAAAAAGTAACCTCACTTGATGACGATCCCCTTACCGAGCTATGTTTCACGGAAGCTGTTCGCATTCTTCGTTTGCTCGGCGTGTACCGTCATCCCTATTTTTGCTCAGCCAGCGTCCAGAACGTCATCCCCGACTCGCCGGACGAAGAGTTCACGCCCGGATCCACGCTATCGACCGCCAGCGGATTTCGCTGAACTCCAAGCAGTCGCGGGGGAAGTTGCGAAGGCGACGGGCCACAACATTCATTGGCATCTTGAGCTCGGGAGCAATCCCGGCCCGCTGGCCAGAATCCATGGCGGCTTGGAAAATTGTACGATTTATATTCACCCGCTTGCCGCCCGAAAAATTCCTCCGAACACTTGGGCATTCATCTTTGGTCACGAATTTGCCCACCCAGTCGAAAGTTTGGGCACCCACGGTGCTGCCAAGCCGTCGGACGAACTGAAAGCCGACATCGCCGGTGCTCGATATGCGATGGCAGCTGGCTATCGGCTCGACGCCTTTTTAGGCTGGGTTCTCACCGAACCGAATCAAACCTCGGACACCCACGGTTCCCTGCATCAACGCGTACAAGCAATTGCCGCGCGCTTTGGAATAGCGCAAAAGGTGGTTCAGGCGGAAGCGAATCGCTATTCCAATTACCGAGCGACACGTTAGAGGATGGCATCATTCTTTCTGGACAACCGGAGTGTTGGTTACTCCTTCAAAAACGAATTGACCAACTCTTCGGCCTCGAATTTCGGGGTGGAGCAGCGGTTTCCCGTGCATAAATAGGCTGCGGGTTTGTCGGTTTCCAGGAAGATCGAGTCCGGCGCTCCCGGCGTCACCCACTCGATAATTTTATAGGAAGAGGGCTGTTTTTGCGCGGCATTGAAGAGCGCCCGCGCTGCCGGATCATCGGTCTTTCCGACGATTGCGATGTGGACCGGCTCCGTCGCAAGTTCATCATCCGCGAGCAACAGGCCACCGGTGAATGAGTAAATTTCGGCGATCACCTCATGGGTTGCCAGATAGCGCATCGCATGTTCCGCAGCCTTGGAAAATCTGTCCTCGTGAGTGGTTTTTCCCAGCAGATTCAACCATCGCACTGCCCTGGTGTTTTCTTCCTGATCAGCCACGGGTGGCGGGGCGTCATCAAAGATCCGACCTGATAGAAATCCTGCTCCAGTGGCATCGTCACGTCGGAAATTCTTGATGCAGAAGTCCGCACAAGCTGCCGAGCGATCCAGCCATTGCTTGTCCGCCGTTACCTGATAGAGAGCGAGCATGGCCCGCCCCATGTAAATCTGGTCCGCGAGGAAAGGGCCTTGGTAATCCTGTGCACCATGGGAAAATCCGCCGCCCACGAGCGACCTGTTGGTGATGATCCAGTGCGCCGCGGTTTCGGCATTGTGGAGGTAGTTACTTCTCCCAGACGCCTGATAGAGAGCGACCAGTGCGCTAATTGCCATGCCGTTTTCCCGCGAGTAGAGATGTCTGTCGATCCGTGGCATACCCAGGGCCCGGCGGCCTGCATCGCCCAGCTTGAAATAGTCCGCCGAGTGTTTTCCCGGCACCACGTCGGCATCCTGGCTGACGTAGTAGGCACCCTCAGGCGAGCGCAGGAAATCATTGAGAAATCTGGCGATGTCTTCCGCAGCCTTCAAATCCTCCGGCCGTTTCCACGCCTGATAGGCCAGCGCGTAGGCCCGCGAAATTTCCGCTTGGTATTCCATGATTTTCTCGAAATGCGGATGCACCCAGTCGCCATCGGTCGAGTATTGGTAAACTCCGCCCCACACTGGATCGATCAATCCTGTGGCGGCCGCGAGCGTGTCCTCCGCCATTTTTCGCGCCGGACCATCGCCCGTTTGATCCAGCCGGATGCAATACTCGATGTTTCCCCAAGGCACGAATTTACTCCCATTCCCCCACCCCGTTGCGGATGGATCGTAGTGGTCGCGGAGTTTTGCTAACAGACTGGTTTTTTGCCCGGCGTCCAGTGCTCCTTGTGCGGATGGCTTGACGGATTTTTGGATGTCTCCATCAGTCTTGGTCCGGCCCTTTTCCAGCAGAGCGAGAAATTCCTCCTTTGTTTGAAATCCACTGCCGATTGCGCGATCCTGCAAGGTTACCGGATCGAAGATGACCAAGGCGGGCCAGCCGTATTCCTCGTAGCGCCGTGCCAAGTCGGGCCGCGAATCCGAGTCCAGTTTTGCGCTGATGAACCCCTCCTTCAACGCCGCCTGCACAGCGGGTTCGGAGTAGGTTTTCGCATCCATCACATGGCACCAATGGCACCACACCGCTTCCACATCGAGGAAGACCAGCTTCTTTTCCTCCCGTGCTTTCGCCAGCGTGGCGGCATCGAAACTCCGCCAGGCGATGCCTGTTTCCTCGGCGGCCAAAGCACTGGACCAAGACATTCCCATGGCGAGGGCCGCGACTTTCGGGAGAATGGAAATTGTCATGGACGAACCCTCGCACATTGCTGCCGATCCCACACTCATATCGTGCAGAGATTTGGAATAGGTGGATTGAAGGTTTACGCCGTCTGGTCCTGTGACATCATCGGGCGTGCAAGCCCATGCAAAACGCCTCGCCGGTATCCTGATTCCTGCTTTTTCCCCGCGTCGTGAAGGAGATCTCGGGATAGGCGACACACTCGCGTTGCGGGAATGGATCGACTGGGCGGCAGAGCATCAGGTGGGCTTCATTCAACTGCTACCGATCAATGAGAACGGCACGGAGGAGAGTCCTTACAGCGGCATTTCCTCCGCGGCGCTGGACCCGATCTATCTGGCCTGCGAGGTAGCGGAAATCCCCGGATTGCGCGAGTCGGACATTTCCACCGTGAGGGATCCATTGAAAGCTGCGATCCTGTCGCCACTGGTGAATTATCCCGCAGTACGAGCGGCGAAACGGAGTTTGCTAGAGCTGGCGTGGGCGCGGTTCCATGACGCGGCCCCTGCCCTGTCAGAGGAATTTGAGGCGTTTCGAAAGCAGGAAAGCGAGTGGCTGGAGGACTACGCGTTGTTCCGGTTTCTGATGGAATTTCACGGTGCGACGCTGACGTGGGACCAATGGCCCGCGAGTTGCCAGACGCCGGAAATGGCGCGGGAGTTTGTAGGGAGATTACGGGGGCAGGATGCGGCGGGAGTGGATTCCCAGCTCGGCTTTTTCGCCTTCGTCCAATGGTTGTGCTTCCGCCAATGGCTGACCCTGCGGAACCATGCGGAAGTGCGCGGGGTGAAACTCATGGGCGACGTGCCGATCGGTATCAGTTGGCATTCCTCCGATGTGTTTTTCGCCCGTGAGGAATTCCACCTCGACTGGTGCGGCGGCTCCCCTCCTGAGGGCATGGGCCAGGACGATCCGTTTTTCCAACAATGGGGCCAGAACTGGGGTATCCCGCTCTATCGCTGGGACCACATGCAGGCGAACGGCTTTCACTGGTGGGAAAAGCGGATTGAGCGGCTGACGCGGATTTTTCAAATTTTCCGGCTCGATCATATCCTCGGTTTCTATCGGATTTATGCCTTCCCTTGGAGACCTGAGCGGAACCATGAATTCATCGGACTTAACCACGAGCAAGCGGCCGCGATCAATGACGGTCGCCTGCCCCAATGGTTCCTGCGGCCTGACGACACAGTGGAAAACAAAGCCTCTAACCGCGACGATGGCGATGTCCGCCTCCGCGCCCTTTTCCACGCAGCGAAAGGGGCGGAACTCATCGCAGAAGACCTCGGCTGGGTGCCGGAATACGTCCGACCCCACCTGGCGGATCTCGGGATCACCGGCTTCCGCATCCCGCATTGGGATTGTAACGACGGCCACCCCACGCCCGGCAACTCCTTCCCGGAAAACACCTTCGCCACCTATTCCACCCACGATCACGATCCGGTCAACGGCATCTGGCGCGGTTGTTTGCGGATGATCCAGCACCACCAAGAAAGCCCCGGCGACCAAAGCGCCTGGCTAGCGGGCGGCGCGCACGACACCTTGCGGATTCTCTCCGAATTTGCGGGCATCCCGATTCCCTATCAGGCTCCTTGGCCATCCTTCACCGAGGGCATCCGGCTGCGGCTCATCAAGGCGCTGTTCTCGTCGAACTCGCGCTACGCGGTCCTGATGATCACCGAGCTCTTCGGCTTGGACGAGCGCTTCAACCACCCTGGCACTTCGGGCGGGGAAAACTGGCGCTACCGCCTGCCGTGGACGCTTGAGGAAATGCGGGCGGACTCACGGCTGGAAGAGAACTGCCGGAAGCTGGCCGCCGTCATCAGCATCACGCGGCGAGCGTGAGGGATGCGGTATTCTTACTCAAAATGGCAGCAATTACCTCTCCCCTGCCGCCTGAGCATAGGACAACGGCGAAGCCCTATCCCGATAAGCCTCGCCAGCCGGAGTGAGTGAACCGTCCTTCCGCGTCAACTCGCGCACTTCCTCGACCCAGTTGTACAGAGCATAGCGCTCCACAAATGGCGTTTCATCCAGCATCTTGGTCATCGCTGTAATCGCCGCTTTTTGCTGCTTTTCGTTAGGATCGGGAGCGGTGGTCCAGTTTGCACCATTGTTCCATTCTGTCACCCAGATCGGTCGTTTTACATGGTCGTGAACATCCTTCAGATAGCGATAAAGTTGGTCCGCCGCACCCTTCGCATCATTGGGATCGCCGATAGCGCGGTAGTAGTGCACCGCGACGAAATCCACCCGCAAGTTGGCCTTGTCTGCCTTGTCGATAAATTCATAAAGCCAACCAAGTCCCCCATCGGATGGCGCCGGCGAACCCAGCCGAAGCCCGGTTCCTAACAGATCCGGCCATGAATAAATCGCGTCCCCGACGGCAAGGTTTGCTTGGTCTTTGTGATCCGGCTCATTGTAGCCAAGAAGTTCCGTAGCGCCGATTTCCTTCCAATCCTGATTGAGTGCCGGCCACCAGCGTTTCTGCCGGATGGGCACGTATTCAATATCCAGCGAAGACTTGGTGCCGATGTTCCAGTCATAAAACCAGCCCACATCCAATTTCTGCCAGATCGCGCCTCCGATGCCCTTTTTACTCACCTAGCGCCATGGGAAAATGCGGATGAACCGCACTCCAGCGTCCAGCCCTTTCGGCAGCGCGGTGACTTCAATGTCGTGATCCTGAGCGACATAGTTCCTGCTGACCCCCGTGCCGTTTTCCTGCTGCGCGAGAGTCGCCATGTAGCCGCGCTTGAGAACGAATGAGCTGATAGAACTTTTCATCGCCCCTAGCTTCGCGTCATTGTAATCCACAAAACATTTCAATGCCTTGGCTTCTCCGGACAGCGACTTGCCACCGTAAATCGTCATCGCGGAAAAGTCCGGGGCATGTGGAATCACCGCGCTGCCCGTGCCATACTGGACCACCCGGACGTTCGTGTTCAAAACCGCACGAGATCCGTTCACCCTCATCCGATTGAGAAACTTGGAGGCTACTGCCGACGGGGCGATATTGTCCAAGAACAACCAGCCGTCGGGAGATGAGAAATCAAAAGTGCTGCCGACGATAGGATCTCCAGTGCCGGTGATGTGGAGTTCCGTTCCGCCATCGACTGGCACCACTTCGTTGGCCAAGGTTTCCACCTTCTTCACCTTGTAACCAGTGCGGGTCGTGATCGGTTTACCGGGAGCTTCGGCAGGTGGGGTTTCTCCCGCCGCGAGGGCGGTTAGATATCGCTGATCGGCAGGCGTAAAATTGGCGAAGGGCAGCTCGAAACTCTTCCCGTTAGGCCCCTGCAGGACCACTCCCCCGTCCTTCATCCCCACGAATTCGGCTTCCAAGGGTTGGGGGATGCCGGTAAACGTCCATGGTCTCGCGAGAGCTAATGGGGAGTCCGAAACTAACAAAATCGCCACTGCAAGAGAGGGAAAAAACCAGGGGGTTTCAGGAGAGTGCTTCACGGACGGTTTCAAGATCTTGTTTTTCATCGGGTTGATGACTTTCAAGCGGTTGGGGAAACGTAAGCGCGGGGACCACCGCTTGTCACTCGTGATATTTCAGCGGCAAGAAGGATACTGTTTTACTCTCCAAACCCGGTATGGGGATTCCGTTTGGCCTAGCGCTTAGAGGGTTTTACCCCATTGCTGGGACGACAGCGGCTGGTCAATTATCGAATCCAAGCAAGCTTGGGCCTTTCGGTCCGTGCCCACCAAGTTCGATCTTATCATGTGTCACCCTATCAAATCCTTGAGGTATGTCGGCTGCATCGGAAGACGATCCGTGTTTCGGAAATAGGCTGCTTGAACAAACGCGCACTACCTAACAACAAAGCCTGAATCACGCTTGATTTAAACTAAAGGATGCCAGCCACCACCACCGCATCTCCGTTCCATTCCTTTTGGATGGCTGGGTTCGAATGCACCGATCAGTTGAACGCGTTCGGAAACCGAGTGGATTTTCTCAATGTCACCCGCCATTTAGATTTACTCGATCTGGATTATCAGAACTTGGGTCTGCTTAATATACGCACTGTCCGCGAGGGAATTAGATGGAGCCAGGTCGAACAGCAGCCCTACGTTTATGATTGGACGTCTGTGGAGCGGATGATGGAAGTTGCCCGTTCCCATGGTATTCAGCAGGTGTGGGACATCTGCCATTTTGGTTACCCCGACGATCTGACGCCTCTACATCCAATGTTTGCACGCCGCTTTGCGGCGGTTTGCGCCGCTTTCGCAAAATTTTTCCGATCCCATGATGCAACCTCTCCCCTCATCATTACTCCCATAAATGAAGTGAGTTTCATATCATGGCTTGGAGGCGATGTTCGGGGAACTTCCCCTTACTGCGTTGGCCAGGGTTGGGAAGTAAAGTATATGCTGATGAAAGCCTACATCGAGGGTGTTGAGGCGTTGAAAGAAGTTGATCCTTGTGTACGCATCCTCACGACCGAACCGCTAGTCCACATCACCCACGGTCTGGGAGCAGGACGGACAGAGCGAGCGATCGCCCGGCAATGCCACGAAGACCAATATCAAGTGACTGATATTCTGGCGGGGCGCTTATGCCCGGAACTCCGCGGACGCCCTGAATATCTTGATCTCCTAGGATACAATTTTTATTATAACAACCAATGGGTGAAGGCCACCAATGAACATCTGATCTGGAAAAATCAGGACATGCGCTGGAGGCCGTTGCGACATCTGTTGAAAGAGGCGTATCTGCGCTACCAGAAACCGTTGGTATTGAGCGAAACCAGCCACCCGAAGGAAGACAGGCCGTTGTGGATGGATACAATGGCTCAAGAATGTGCGGCGACACTTCAAGCCGGCATCCCGTTGTTAGGCGTGTGTTGGTATCCTATCATTGACCGCCCTGATTGGGATCATTTGGAGATCTGGCATCAATCCG
The DNA here is from genome assembly GCA_025362955.1 of Akkermansiaceae bacterium. GTDB lineage: Bacteria > Verrucomicrobiota > Verrucomicrobiia > Verrucomicrobiales > Akkermansiaceae > Luteolibacter. The sequence goes on along the minus strand of JANYFB010000033.1, from coordinate 27,462 downwards.
GGCTATGGGACCGCCCAGAGGAAGGATCTGACGGGACAGAACGGCGCCTACACGAACCAACTGCGCAGTCGTTTTTGCGGGCGCAAACATTGGTGGCAGCTCAACTCGAAAAAGCGATTGGCAAACGGAAAATGGGAATAGCGAAGCTATAGTTGATAGACCAGCAACAGTTCAGCGATTTTCCCACTCGATGCAAACAGTTGGTGCAATGGGAAAGCGCCCGGCATCGTAATCATAAACGGTTAGTCCTCCTCGCGGTGCCTCATGCACCGCGCAGCGAAAACGCAAAATACCATCTGCGGCGGCGGATGCGGCGACATTTTGCAGCAAGCCATTCTCAATGGTGGCCCGGACCAAAAATCCATACGCGCCCCGTCCGCCACGCAAATAGCTCAATGCGCCCCGGGTGTCGTGCGGGTGGTCGGGCAGGATGCCGCGGTGCACTGCCAGGCCGTTGATGAGCAGTTCAAACCGGGTGGGATGCCTGTTACTATCAGTTTGCGGCGTCCCTTCGCGACGGGCGGAAACCTCTAACATTACACGGATGCGGCAGGCACGCTCCAATTGACGAAGCGCTTCGTCAGAAAAATTCCATTCGAAAAACCCCGCACCCTGACCGTAGCAAGCACCATCACGGGCAGCATCATTCTGTGAACTTGTGGCTCCCGTCCACTCCGACGATTCCCAATTTTCGACGCGACGCCTAAGCACTAAGGTGTGGCCGCGATCCTCGCGTTCGGGCGGTGGTTCGCCACAGACGAAATGTTGAACGAAGTTTCCTGCAATGGTTTCCCCAGTAGCCGTGACAGCGGAAACTGTTAGCGTGCACAACATGGGCTCTACCGGCACGGTGATTTGAAGCATGCGGGCGAGTTCGACGCGCAGATGCCGGAAGGCAATTTTCCCGCATCCGCGCTCCAGTGCGGTGTGGCGAATGCCCAGCGTATCAATGCCTGAGTATAACCAATGCAGCGTAACATCTTCGTGGGGACGGCGGGAGAACTGTGAGGAGAGCACTTCGACTTCGATCATATCGCCGGGGGCTACGCGGCGGATCGGGGGAGCATTGATGGGCAGCACGTCACCTTGATTGACGAGCCGTGGTGGATACCCGAATTCCTTCGGTGTCCGGTCATAGTTGAGAAATCCATTGTACTCCCACTCAACATCCGTTAGTTCAGTGTAGATGTAGGCGGAAAGTTGTCCGTGACGACGCAGTTCGTTAGTGAGAAATTTGAACGACCAACTAACGTCGCGGTCGCCGTCCAGCGCGCCCACGCCTCCGTATTCGCTGTTGATCAGGGGGACATCCCGCTGGGTGAAGCCTTCAACGTAATTAAATGTAGAGCCGTGATAAGTTCGGGCTACCACATTTTCGATATGGGCCTTGGCGCGTTCGTAGTCGTCAATGTAAAAATGCCATGAATTGATGTCCGTATCCACATGGCCGTAAGTATCGAGATGGTCCCAGATGACGACGCTCATGTCTTCGATGAGGCGCGTGGGGTCAAGCTGTTTGGCAAGCAGCCAAGTTTCGTGAATCCACTTGAAAGCGGCTGCGTTGGCGATCTTTGCTGATGCTTCTTGAACGGCGGAGGGATTATTGACATTGAACCTCTTGACCAGCTCGGTTTGGCCGCCGAAGCCCCAACTCTCGTTGAAAATGCACCATGAAATGATGGCGGGATGGTTGAAATCGCGCTTGATTCCAAGTTTTAACATTTCCTCGAATCTGCGACGACCCAGAGGAGTGTCACCCCCTTCACCGAAATTGGGGAAATCCTGCATGAGGAGAATGCCTAGGGTGTCCGCATAATAAAGGAGAATAGGGTCATCCAGCTTGATGTGGATTCGGAGGAAATCGAAACCCACCTCCCGTGCATAAGCAATATCCTGCCGGAGGGTTGAGGCTTTAGTCGCAGTATATACTCCGTCGGGATGGTAGGATTGATAAAGTGCACCCCGCAAATAAATCGGTTGGTTATTCAGACACAGCATTCCCGGAGCAACAGGATCATCCGCTGGCGCGGTACTGATTTTTCGCATTCCAAAATATCCCCGCACCTCATCAAGGAGGGATCCGTCGGTATCCCTTAGCTGAAATACGACTCCATATAGATTAGGACTAACCGTATCCCATAGAGTCAACGGATCCAAGAGGACTGTGCCACTCGCGATGTCATCACCCACCGTCAAGCTCAACGTGTGAGCTGCCGCGTCGGGAGGAAGAATTTCCACCTCCACGGCGGCCATGTCTGTGACCCCGTCACAGAATATCTCGAAGCGAGCTTCACTTTTGTCGATGTCGGTAAAAATTTGAAATGACTCGATATGCGCGATTGATCGCGGCTCTAGAAAAACGGTCTGCCATATACCGCTCGTAGTGGTGTACCAGCCCCATTGTTTTCCGACTGGTTGCTCCCGATTATCCATAGGATCTTCCACTCGGAGGACTATTAATGCACGCTGCGGATCGCCATTCCCGCTATCTGTTAGCGCGTCCGTTAGGTCAAATTCAAACGGAACGTAACCACCTTCATGGCGTCCGAGATGAATTCCATTACACCAGCAATCGGTGAAAAAATCCGCCGCTCCAATGGTAAGAATGGCACGCTTCCCTTCCCAAATCCCGGATGTAGGAACCTCGATCAGCCGCCGATACCAACCTACTTCGAAGCGCTCCGCACTACGATGGTTTTCTCTCGTAACAGTGAGCGGATCGATGAATACTCTCGTGGAGTAATAATGAGCACTGCACGCCGCGTCGCCTTCTCCCCAAGCGGCCAGCGATTCCCAGCAAAAGGGAACAATAATCTGCTCACGCCAGTCCGGGGCAAGAGGCGCAGGCCAATTTTCCACAACCCCAACCCGGTGGCGATCAAAACGAAACTGCCATGCTCCGTTAAGATTTAACCAGTCCACGCTTTCAATCCGACCCCGTTGACGATCCGGTCGCGGATACTCATGGCGTGGAATGGAAGAGCACGCGGGAAACATGGTGGCTGAGGTTTAGGAAAGTTATTTCGCAGCCAAGACCATGGGAGCGGGACAATTTGCTTCGGATAGCTTCTTAAATAAGGTAAGGGCCTGGCCAACGACTTGATCCATGTTGTAATACCGATAAGTGGCAAGACGACCGACGAAATGCACGTCCGGGGTTGCTTCCGCGAGTGCCTGATACTTTTTATAAAGCGCCGCATTATCGGGTCGGGGAATCGCGTAATAAGGGTCACCCTCCGCGCACGGGAATTCATACACAACGCTGGTCAGTGGATGTTCTTGGCCGGTCAAATATTTGAATTCGGTACAGCGGGTATAGGCATACTCGTTAGGATAATTTACGACCGGCGCTTCTTGGAAAACCGGGCGATGGTGCGTCTCATGTTTGAACTCCAGACACCGATAGGGTAGCTTTCCGAACTTAAAATCGAAATACTCGTCCACTGGGCCGGTGAATATAAGCTGATCAAATTGCACTTCATCCCGAATCTCTCGATAGTCGGTGTTAAGCATGATTTTAATATTCGGGTGGGCAAGCATATTGCCGAACAGGTGAGTATAGCCTCGAGCTGGCATTGCCTGATAGGTATCGGTGAAGTAACGATCATCACGGTTGAACCGCAATGGCACACGCGCGGTGACTTGCGCGTCAAGTTCTGATGGGTCCAGCCCCCATTGTTTTCGCGTATAACCTCGAAAGAATTTTTCGTAAAGCTCCTGCCCCACCCCATTGACAACGACATCCTCGGAATTCACCACCGGGCTGCGCTTCTCTGCCACCCTGTCTAGAAACGCTTTCATTCCATCCGCATCAAAGTGGGTTCCGTAGAGGGCATTAATCGTGTCCAAATTGATAGGAATTGGAACAAGTCTTCCATCCACACATGCAAGGACACGGTGCTGATATTGCCGCCACTCGGTAAAGCCGGAAAGGTAATTGAATATATCCGCCGAGTTGGTGTGGAAAATATGCGGGCCATAGCGATGAATCAATATCCCGGCTGCGTCATGGCAGTCATAGGCATTGCCGCCGATGTGTTCGCGCTTGTCCACAATAAGAACGCGCTTATTCGCACGGCGGGCGAGTCGCTCTGCCAGCACGCTCCCGGCGAAACCTGCGCCGACGATTAGATAATCAAACATACGCGCGGCGGGCCTCCGGTTGGAAGGATAATGAATAATCTTTCAGATTTGTCCTCATCTTTCGACCCGGCTTTAATACATCCAGAATATGCCCTTCCATTTTTGCGGTGATTGCCTCCCAAGTGTTCGCCCTTGCGAGTTTCAGTCCCCGTTGGATCCGCAAAGGATCAGGTGAATCCACTTCCCCACGGCACATTTCAATGAACTCGGCGTGCGTGTTAGCCACCTGCGAGACGGAACTAAAGTTGGTTCGCACTTCATCCAGCGCGGTGGAAACAACCGGTCGTCCGGCAGCCATGTATTCCAATGCCTTCGTTGGATTGATAAATTCAGTGGAAGCGTTCAAGGCAAACGGCATGAGGGAGACCGCGAAACCCTTCGTAATCGCGGGCAAGCTTTGATACGACCTACCCCCTAGCCAGTGCAGGTTGTGACGACGAGGCAAAGTTGCCGAGTCCACTTTCGCAATGGGTCCTACCATGACAACGTTCCAATCTGAATGAGCATCCGCCAAGGCGGCTAGAAGGCCGTAATCAATGCGCTCATCCACCACTCCAAAATACCCAAGAACCGGGCCACTCAATGCTGCGATTTCGGGATCTACCTCTAAATGTTCGGTAACAGCACGGCCAAAATGCCTGCAGTCCACTCCCGTACCGTAAAAGTGAGTATTGGAATTAAAGGGTAGTCGCTTATCGTGCATTTTTCTGCCGCCGCAGAAAATCAAATCCGCGCAAAGTGTCAGTTCTCCTTCACGTTGATGTAGCATTGGGGGCGCACCTTGAAATTGCGTTAGTTCATCCATGCAGTCATACACAATCATGCGTTCCCCGAGATGACCGGCATAAGCCGTGACCGCCATCGGATCGTTGAACCATAGGATGGCATCATCATATATTCCTGAAAATTCACAAACCAAACGATCTTGCAGAACCCTTCGGCGCTCCCCGTCGATGAAACTGCCATCGTGCCAGTGATGGGCAGGCAGGTGCATTTCTAAAATCGTGACGGTCGGATGATTATGTGCAACGCGCGTGCGGGTGAAACTCTCGCGCGTATCCGTACAGTGGGTTTCTACAAATAGTACCAGATGATTTTTCGCCAGACGAGAAAGAAACTGTTGGGGCCGTTGCCACACCCAGTCCCAGCTCAGGTGGCAAATGGCTATAATAGGTAAATTTGATTGGATATTTGTGGGACTGGTGATGGTCGGGACTGCACTTGTCATCTCGGAAACGGCGCTGTCCGGGGTGAAAGGAAAAACATTTTGTGACGGGAGGAAAGACATAAAGAAGTATTGGTTAGATCGTTCAGGAAGTGGTGAATGAGGCGGGATTCGTAGCTATGGCGTGAGGTGAAAAATTGGTGGATGAGTGGGCGGAGCGCTATCGTCGCTGCATCTACCTAGGACGGAACTAATTGATTTGGTTGCATAACAAATGATAACTCAATCACCGTACACACGCTATGGGGTGTTACCCTCAATGAGAGGACTGGACGGCTTCCGGATGGGTAAGTCCGCCTGCCGATCCTGTCGTCCCGGTTTGGCAACCTTTGAGGAAAAAGACCATGGCTATAGTAGAGCCTAACGAAGCGAAGATGGACATCAGGCATCCCAAGCGGCTGGAAAAGAATAGAAACATGGATTTTGGATGAGGTTGATAAAAATGTTCTTACTGGGTGTATTGCCAACAAATTTCGGCTTTGGCACCTCCATTGGCTCGATAGAGAAGGTGGTTATGTTCATTCTTTAGTAGAGTTTTAGGTCGGAAAATCCCGGATCCGTATGAATATTTCATTTTAATAGATATTGAGCGGCCCTTGATCGACTGTGGAAAAATTCTTATTTCATACTCGCATTCGCTGACACCTCCGAGCCGAAAGCAAATCGTGCCTCCCAACTTCCCCTTATTTGCGAACTCAGCGTCCAAGAGGAGTCCGTTGCACCAGAGCCTGAACGGGACGCCGCTCCAATGATGGTAGCTTCGAGTGGCCAATATAAGAGCTAGCGCGGCTCCGTAAACCTCTTGTCCTACCTGCCCACACTTGTCGGAGGCAGAATATAGATCCTCTACCGGTATCGCTAATGCCGATTCAATGCAACCTTCCCGAGGGTCAGTGCAGACTGACCCCGCTGGCATTTCGGATGGATAATAGAAGCGAGCGCGATTTAACAGGCGTTTTCCGTATTCAACGAGCAGCGAAGTAATGCTTTCAGGCAGCTCTGAACCCATGGCCTCCAAATAAGCTTGCGACCCAGCATAAACTTCTCCCTCTTCGTAAGCAGCGATGTAGGGAGCATCGTGCAAGGGCGGCAGCCCCATAAACGTCTGCCAATGGCGGTCCGGTGTTTCAGCTTCCCACATCCAGAGATGGCTCAGGATGCTGCCCATACATACAAAACTAAGTTCTTTGTAACGGGCATTTCCGGTTTCCTTCCAGAGCCAAGCGAGGGCTATACACGTAAACATCGTGTTATTGGTCTGATAGAGCACTCCGAAACCCAAACCTTCCAGTTTTCTTGCGGCAATTTCCGCCTCTTCCAGATAAAGTGGATCGCGAGTGATCTGCCACGCCTGCATCATGAGATGGGTGTATAGGCCCGGCGTATCTTGGTCCCCGCCAGCGCCGCGTGCGGTTTCCTCCTTAACAGCTTTTAGGCTTCGCTGATCGTAAAAGACCGGCCAATCATAATTGAAGTGATGGGCCGTGCGGATCGCATACGGGAGGCTGTTCAGAAAGATTCCCATTTCGGCCTCTTTGCCTTTTCCAGCGAGTCGGGCGACATTCAGAAGCGAGTGAAACAGATACCAAGAATCAACAAGGTTGGAGTTCTCTTCTTCGCTAGGATCATCCTTCTCGAAGGGGACTCCAGGCAACCAGCGGACGATTGATCCGAGTTTCTCATTGTAGAATGTTAGAAGAGTTTTGTCCAAACGCTTGACCAGCGGCACCGATTTACCAAGCCAGGTCTGATATTCGATCAACGGGACAGAGACGGCAGCCTGCACCATGCTTTCTGGTGGCTTAGAAGTGCATCCTACGTATGGATTCAAATAGGGTACCCCATGGATCGTCCTCATACATTTCTTGGAACGACTGAGATCTGACACGGTGCGAGCCGCCATCAGCTCCCAATCATACCATTCCACTGCTGGCAACGATAACTGTAGGTAAGTCGCATGGAGATCATCCATAAAGCGGCACGCGCAGAACGATTCAGAGGAGGAAACGCCGAGGCAAACACGGAGGAAAGCGTCTGATAAAATAACAGGATGTTCCGAAAATAGAGGCTTTTTGCCTGCCGGAATACTAAGTCCGAGTTCGGGCCATGCGATGCTAACAGCTCCACCCAATCCGCTCTCGGTGACAGCGCTGTAGGCTGATAGAGCGCTTAGATTTTGAAAATAAAACACGTATGCGTCTTGCGCTGACACGAAAGCATGGCCGGCCGTCGCCTCAGTCTGAAACGTGTAAATCATCCCCCTCTCCAGCGGCTCCAAGCCCGAGTCTAGCAAGCACACCTGGCGCGGCAGTCGCCCCAATTCTACCGAGCCCGAGGGCCGCAGCGAAACGGTAATGCGAAAGCACAGGCTAGCGCCTTGGACACAGCGAACCACCGCACTGTATTGTCCCAAGCCCCCCTCTGCGCCGACTAACAAGGCGCCGTTTCCGCTAGCTCGGGCTGTCGTTTTAAAAAAGCCATTTGGTGCGTCAAAGAGGCGGATCCCTATTTTCAAGCCTTTGTTAGCTTGTGCAATTAGCCACACGGTTGTGGCGGTCTTCAGAATGATGAACGGTCCGACCCTGAGCAAGGGAGCCTTTTTTGCTTCGCGCAGATTCCTGCCCAGCCCGGAGCAAGACGCTGAGTTGCTGCACATTTCAGCTTCGGGGCGCGAAAATGGTGGAGTGCCTTTCAAGGAAGTAGATGGGCTTGCGCGATTGCGGGCATTTATTTTCCGGGTGATAAATCTCGGCTGGAGAAAGCTTCAGACATGTATCGTCATAGCTAATTATAAGAAAAATAAATTCGTGCCGGCCATCAGACTATTGCATGGTGCGTGCCAATCTGCCGCAAGCATTCCGACAGGGTCATTTTGCAGGCAAATTATGAGGTCATTCACTACATCAAAGTGAACCATGTATGTTTGGGCCAGACGGGAATTCGTGCTTCCTGCATTCCCCCATTGCAAATTTTGTCGATGCCCACCGGCTCTGGAGTAGCATAGGCTCCGTTTTGTTGAAGTTGACTAGAATATTAGTTGACTGGCCTTTGGCGTAAATTCTGCGGAATGGCAACGGATGGTCCCTTCAACTATTTTACTAACGTGGCTTCTCGGCCTCCTTTCACTGATCACTATCGGCGGGGCCGTTTGGGCCGGGGACGGATGGCAACGATCTTGTTGGCAATGGGATTCCGTGGCGCACGCATCTATTTTCGTGCCTCAATGGGGTCAAAATCACTCCACCTACCTATTTATCGCCTTAGTGTTATTAACTTCGATAGCCTTGCAGGGAGGCACACTAGTGAGAAGTTTTTCGCGGCTGTTCAGTGCCTCAGGCTATGACGGTGATCTACGACATGGCCCGCGGCCTGACTCCACTTGCAAAGTGCTCAGGCCTGACGGAAGCGAATTGAACGTAGAATTCTACGGGCCAACAGATGCACGCACGGCTGGGGCCTGAACAGCAGCGAATGGAATTATTTAAAAACAGACCTCGTGAAAACCCATCGCGTAATCGTCTGGGACTTAGCAGGCTTGGGCGCGTCAAAGGCTCCCAATAACAAGAATTTTAGTTTGGAGAAGCTCGCCAGCGATCTGGAAGCCGTGCTCCAACTAACGGGTAAGCGACCGACTTTATTAGTTGGCCACAGCATCGGAGGAATGACGATCCTCACTTTCTGCCGACTGTTTCCCTCGATTCTTCGGGAGCGTGTCAAAGGAATCGTGCTGACATGCACGACGCCTACCGATCCGGTTCGCACGACATCGGGCGCTTCCATCCTGGTTCCGCTGGAGAAACCGGTCCTATACCCTCTCATGTATCTCACGATAGCACTATCGCCCTTGGTCCGCCTTATGAACATTCTAAGCTATCAGAATGGCACGGCTCATTTAATGAACAAATTCCAATCATTCGGTGGCTCAGAAGGCTGGCAGCAGATTGATTTTGCCGCCCGTTTTCAGCTAGTGGCATCACCGGCTGTGCTGGCTCGAGGGATGATCGGAATGATGAATTATAGCGAGCTCCTCACACTGCCTATGATTGATGTGCCTGTTCTGGTTGTTGCGGGACAAAATGACAGCACCACCAAACCACAAGCCAGTTCTCTCATGGCTACCAGGATTCCGGGCGCGCAGCTCGTAGTCCTTGCCCCAGCAAAACACCTCGGACTCATCGAGAAACACCGTGCTTACTCAAAAGTTATCCAAGAGTTCGCCAATGAAACTAATGATCGTGGATTAGCTTGAAGACGCGCCCGGCACGGGGGTTAGCGAGGTCACCAACAGCATTTCCTCAATCCAGTCATCACATTCATGCGCTGAGGGGAGACCATCCAGCCAATTGCACTCGAGGGTAATCCTTTTGAGCGGCCGCGTCAGTGAACGAGCACATGACCTGAGATTCCTGCCCTCCTGAGCACGCGCAACAGGTCTCGGCAATTCGCGACACTTCGGCTTCCACAGACTGAAGCAATCGGCGGGCAGCCGTCAGATCCGACAGCAACGCATCCATCTGATCAGCAACTTGATGCATTCCAATACGTTTCGCCACCGGGACAGCGATTCCGTATGCGACGATGGCATATTGCTCAATTCGCATCCAATGGACTAGCACCGCCAGATCGCGTGTATAAGGATGGCGAATCCGTGCGAGGTCTCGACCGCCTTCCATTAAGATCCCCTTGATCGCTGGACACATCCCTCCATGAGTAACATGACTCTCAGGTTCGCGAAGACCCGCTATCTGATCCCTACGCTGCCGCGCTCGTCTTGCTCGGAGTGACAGAGTTTGCCGAAGATAGGGATGCATTACGCTTCCGGCAAGAACCGGGAATGCCGTTGCCATTCGGAGTTCCATACTGTGGAGGTGCCAGAGCTGATCGGCTAGGCGATGGGTTGGGTTTGTTGTCATCGATTTTGAGGCGATAGAGAGACCACAACCCGCAGAATGCATACCACAGAGTGACTAATCCGCTATTTCCAGTATCCTCTAGAGAATTTTACGGTTCAGCGCGGGCCAATCCATCCGCATTCCGCGTAGTAGAGTTGCAGTACGCATAGGGCGTGTCGGAATTTGCAACTTCCCCAAGTGATATTTCGACTGAAGATATAGGCGTTCTTGCCATGCAATTCGCCTCTTTTGATTACCCATTGCAATGGTGGTCCCTGGAATGGAAAGGCAGCGTCGATGCGTGAACGCCCGACGATCAAGGGAAAAGGCCATTATGCGGCGTTGGCATGTTTTCCGCAAAGAAACTATGAATGAAACCGAAAATCATTTTTATCCATGGTATGTTTCTGAATCCTCAGAGCTGGGAGCATTGGTTACCCTACTTCGAGGCCTTGGGGTACCCATGTGAAGCGCCGGCATGGCCTCTTCATCAAGGGGTACCGGCATTCCTGAGAACGCAAGAGCCGCCCGGACTTGGGAAGTTGTCCCTGACTGAGGTTTATACGCAGTATCAGCAAATCGTCATGAGGGAGAATGAACCACCAATAGTCATAGGACATTCAATGGGTGGGTTGCTGATGCAGAAACTCGCAGCCGAAAATCTCATCCGGGCGGGGGTGGGTATTTGTTCCGTTGCGCCGAACGGAATGATGGCGGCAGATTGGGGTTTTCTTCGGAATACCGCCTCCATCGCCAACCCTTTTGCCGGCGATGAGCCTTATCAGATGACATTTGAAGGATTCCACCAGAACTTCGCTAACAGGCTAACCAAGCCCGAAAGCCGTGTGTGCTTTGGGCGATATGCTGTTAATGAAAGTCGACAAGTGCTACGGGACGCTCTTGGTACCGCGGGCAAAATCGACTTCGATTTGCCCCATGTTCCCCTACTGTTAATCGGTGCTAAAGAAGATGAAATCATCCCGAGCAGCTTGGTCCAGCGTAATGCGCACGCCTATTCCGACATGCGATCACACCGCGAATTTGCAGAGTTCACAGATCGCGGACATTTCATTTGTGGTGAACCCAATTGGCAAGAAGTCGCGGAAAAAATCGCAAACTGGCTTGACGCCCATCTACATGCGGAACGCGCCTAAACTTGAAAGTTTATCTACAATACAGCTCCTTTTGAAGGTGCTAGGTCGCACTTCAATCTATGAGATGGTCTCATACCGACCATTGTCTATCAGAAGCAGCTTTAGTCCGCGTGCGTTATAATTAATCCCAAGCAAAAAGACCGCCCGTGGCTGCGGGCGGCCTTTGAATTTTTGGTTGGATGACCCGGATCAGAAGTGGAAACGCATTCCACCTTCAAACAGCACGTCGTCGCCGAGTGAAATACCTCTGGAGTTTGGTTCGTCGAAATAGATCCACCGGGCACCTCCGAAGAGTTCTACGTTATCGTTGACATGATAGGCAAGTCCGGCGGAAAGCTGGGCGGTAAAAACCCAGTCTTCAACGTGGCGGCTACCACGGCTTCTGCGGAAATCCTCATCGAGATAGGTAGTTCCCAGGCCGCCTCCGATATACGCGCTTAGACCTCCGGTGATGATACGCTCGAATTTAGCGTTGAATGTAATAGGGATAAGATCGAGGTCGCGCTTGGGTCCGAAGGGCAAAATGGTATTTTGGCCATCATGGTTTTCCGTCCAGCCAACTTCTCCGTATAAAGCGACGCTCCACCCGTCCATGACCCATGGGGAGTTGGCGCCGAATTGGAAGGTGTACATATCTTCTTCATAATCGAGAAGATAGCCGGCAGTCCCGCCAACAAACCAATTCCAAGTACTCTCTTGGTTCATCGGGGGCGGAGTGGATTCAGCCATCGTTTGCGACGTTCCAGCGTATGCTGGAACGGCAAGGATCAGCGATAGGAGCAATGTATTTTTCATGTGTTTCTTGTGTTGTCGTGTTATGTGTCAATGGAGGAATGATCACGAAAATGAAGTTATCTCGAAAATCGGTCCCGATTAGTTTTCTTAGCAGAGGAAGTTCCAGATATGGCGCGGCCATCAAATCAAGTAGTGACAAGAAAAACGATAATGCATGAGTTCGCCTTTCGATGATACAATATTGCGAATTGCTCGATAGATGAAGGATTATGCATCATCTCCGCTGTGTGATTGATTGATGAATGCATGGATTATGGTGTTTGTAATCCCGCCGATACATTTCATGAGTTGAAAATGTTATCCGCCAGTTTTTGAATCGGGATCACCCACCGCTTTGCTTTCCGGTGAACCTTTCTGACGGAGAAATATCGTCAGCGTGACGATGGAGAGGACTGCCAGAAACTCGCTCTGCCAGTTTTGAAAAGATTGAAACCAGAATTGCGATCCTGTTAGGAATTCGCCCATCGTCTCTGAAGGTTGACCATGGTCCTGTCTCTCCTCGTTTTCCTGAATCAATCCCCCGGACGCGTGAATAGCGAAGGAGATGGCAAACAGCGCCAAAAAAGTTAGCGAGAGGGAATTTCGATAAAGCCAGGACGATCTCACGCGGGTATTTGCCGTCGCCTCCTCACCGGGATCATCCGGGTCTTTCGACTCCGCCGAACCCTTCTGATAGAGGAATACCGTGAGCACAACGTAGAATCCCATCTGAAGGAATTCGCTCTCCCAGTTTTCACCGGTTGCCTGCCAGAAATGTCCGCTTTGGAGATAATCCCCGAACGTGAGATCTTGCTGGGCAACCAATCTCCGCTCGTCGTTGTGGACGTGCCAACCACTCACCGCCTGACAAGTCCAGAATGTCAGAAAAAGCGTTGCGAGAATCAGGGAAAGACCGTTGTTACGGAAAAAATTTTTCATATAGGGAAATGGCGATATTGAAAAATTCCTGTTGGAGCGTGCGCAATTAGATGGAGTGCATTCCCACTAAAGGCTGATCACTGCCTTCCCAAATCGCCGATGCCCGAATTTGCAAGGCGCGGCTCTTATCCACAACATAGATGTCAGTGGCTTTCGCATGGTCGAAAATGCCCTTCACCTGCTTGGCATGACTGGACTCTGCGGTTTGGACGGAAAATAGAATATCGCCATACAAAATTTTCCCTTCGTAGCGTTTCGCTTCGATCTCAGGGACACCCAGGCGGATCAGCCCTCCACAGATACCGCCTAGAATACTACCTACTCTCACCTCCGTCATCACCTCGCGGATTGGCCCGGAAATAATGAACAAACCCGCACCGGAGATTTCGGTGGGATTTCTTCCCAGGAATCGCTGCTTTTTGCTTGGATCACTCTCATCCTGTGCGATGCTCCGGTGCAAAATAGAGATGTCCTCAAATCTGACTCTCTGAGACTGAAGCTGGTTCAGAACATGTAGGGCTTGTGCGGTAGAAGTCGCGGCGCAGAAAGTCGTGATCATGGGGGGGAGGAATTGGATAGAGTGATGTTACGTCCGGTCAGTGAGGTGTTTGAATGGTCCTCCTCAAGGTCTATCACAACCTTCGATGATGGCCTCATTTTCTCCTCCACGGGGGCGGTGGAAGCAGAGACTTTGGGCGGATTTCCCGGATTGAGTGAGGCGATCTGGATAAGCACCGCCGTCATTAGAAGACCCACGCAGCACAGGCAGGTACGAATTTGGATTTGCCTCATCCTGAACAGCCGGGCGTCCTCCGCCTTCAGCTCTTCCATGGCCTGCTGCAATGTCTTCTTGGGCTCTGCAAGGAGATCTAAATTTTCGTGGATGGAACGTTTGCAGACTCCCCTCATATTCCAAACATCCTGGCTCTGGCCGAGCCTGGGCTGGGACACCTGACAGCGCCGATGAAATCGAAAGGACGGTTGTGGGGTGATGGCCATGGGCGTTTTTGGTTAGGTATGAGTAGGAAGCTGTGACCGCCAAGGTTGGTTGATTGGTTGGTTTCTTGGCGGTCACAGCTTGGTCGGATCCCACGGGCCGATCAGTTTGATTTTTGTGGGGAAGTGTCTCTCGATTGCTCCCGAGGACGCGTCATTTATAGGCAAAATCGGCGCACCGCCAATGGGGTGAAATGCTACCGCGACAGATTGCTTGGAAAATGGTGTCCTCATTTGATCCCAGAATGTCTCTGGCTGATTCGCCACAAAAGTTTTCCCTTGCGCTATTCCTCCAAACGACCGCCTTCTTACGATTTAGAACTATGGAGATCTCTGATAACGGCCAGGGCTTTGGGCCAAGTACGAAGTCCGCTGCCGAGAAGCAAGGTCGTCTCGGCCTGATCGGCATGAAAGAACGGGCCGAGATGATCGGCGGCAAAATCTCAATGATTTCCGGACCCCGCCGCCATACCGTCATCCGTGTCCAAATCAAAATCCCTCCCACTAAGTCCCAAGCCACTACGAATCCCTCCTAACAAAAAATGAAACGAATTACCGTCCTCCTAGCAGATGACCACACCATCGTCCGCGAAGGCCTGCGTGCCCTCATGAAACAAGAGGCGGACATCCATGTCGTCGGCGAGGCTGAGAACGGGCGGCTGGCCGTCAGCCTCACTCGCACGCTCAAGCCCGATGTCCTCGTCATGGACATCGCCATGCCCATACTTAATGGCATCGAAGCCACCCGCCAAATCGCCCTTGATAAGGGCACTACCAAAATTCTCATCCTTTCCGCCTACAGTGAGACTCCGTATGTCGAAAAGGTGCTCGCCTTGGGCGCATCCGGCTTCCTTATCAAACAAAGCGCCTTTCGCGTGCTCCCGGAAGCAATCCGGGCGATCCATAGCGGGAAAACCTATTTCAGTCCAGCCATTGCGCCGCGCGTGGATCCCACGCAGTTGCCGAACAAAAAGGGATTGGAGAAGCCGTTGCTTTTCAAGCTAACACGTCGCGAGTCGGAGGTTCTCCAACTCATCGCCGAGGGAAATGCAAACAAGATGATTGCGGATATTCTCAACATCAGCATCAAGACCGTAGAAAAGCATCGCCAGAGCTTGATGGAGAAACTGGGTGTCCACGATACCGCTGGCCTTACCCGTTACGCTATCGCCAAGGGCGTCGTCGAGAGCATGGTGCAGGTAAAGATTCTATAAGAATCATCGATTTCCTAACTCACCAGTCAGATAAGGGTTTCACCCCATGGCAGCCGCCGGAAATGTTTCCTACATTTCCTCGTCCTCGTCTTCGGAACCATGGAGCCAATCATCTATCAGGAAATCATTCTGCATAAGCCGAACAACGGAATTCACGCCCTCGTCCAAGCCTTGATCCGCGAGCGCGCGGCGGCACTAGCGACACAGGAGAATACCCATGGCTCGGACATTCCTCTCACAGTTGATGCAGAGCCCAACGACTATCAGGCGGACTCGCATTCCGGATAGTTTCCACCACCATTTCCCCCCAACTGTATGCACGAAAAAGCCGGTCGCTCTCGCGATCGGCTTTTTCTAATCAGTTAAAGAATTTTAGTTTTTGCTTTCAGGCTCTTTCGGAGATTCCTCGGCCTTTTTCATAGTCCCATCCATCATGATCATGTCCCCTTCAGACATCATCATGGATTTCCCGCCCTCAGTCATCACCTTGCCATCCGTCATGACTTGGGTGCCATCGGACAGAGTCATGTTTTTCGTCATCATCATAGTTTCGCCGCCCTTCATCACCATCATCTTGCCATTTTTCATCGTCACCTGATCACCGACCATTTTACCTTTCGTCATTTTGCCGTCCATCGTGATCATGTCGCCTTCGGCCATCATCATGGCCTTTCCGCCCTTCATCATCACGTTACCATCCATCATGACCTTGGTGCCGTCCGTTAGGGTCATGTCGTGGGCCATCACCATGTTTTTGCCGTTCATTTTAACCGTCATCTTGCCTTTTTTCATCATGATGTGATCCATCTTCATTCCGGCCGGCATCATTTTGCCTTCCATGGAAATCTTGTCGCCTTCGGACATCATCGCCGTCGTTCCGTCCTTCATCATCACCTTGCCGTTCATCATGACCTTCGTGCCGTCTGCCAGAGTCATATCCTTTTCCATCATCATGACTTTGCCATCTTTCATGACCATCATTTTATCATCCTTCATCATGACGTGATCCTTTTTCATCGAGGTTTGGTCAGCTTCCAAAGAAGCCCCTTGGGACTCCGGCTCGGAGCGGGCAGTGTGACATAGTGCAAGTCCAAGAAGCGCCGAAGCGAGTGTGTTTTTCAGTAGTTTCATAATTTTATTTTTAGGGGTTGGTGTCGCTTCAGGGGAAGCCATTGGAACGCTAATGCCGGACAATCGATCCATCCAATGGGGGAAAACCCTACCCACAGCGCCCGACGCGCGGGTTGGACGATTCCAAATCATTCCCCTTGGATGTCGTGCGGCGTTTCCATCGCCACCGACATGGAGTGCATTAAATAGTCGGGCACGGACACTTTTTCTCCCCGGCTGATGCGGGCGTGGTTCACCGCCCGCTCCGTCTCGGAAAGATCAAGCCGTGCCGCTAGCCGCCTACACGCATAGATGAATTGCTCACCCTCGTCACAAATCGGATATTTCATAAAATATCAAGTTGGATCATGGCTGTACTGGAATCTATGGGGTGTACACCTAATGCAGTAAGAAACTCGTTCCATGCCTCTGTTTCCGATCTCCTGCCTTTCTCACAATTTTTTTTATTCATGTTTCCGGCAACAGAATTACCAGGAAACCAGATTCCACCAAAAAGCCGGGATTTCCGCACCATGCGGAAACCCCGGCAGTTGTTATGGTTTGGGGGGAAATTTTTTGGCGAAATCAGTTATCTTTGATTCCGTCGTTGTTGG
This sequence comes from Akkermansiaceae bacterium, assembly GCA_025362955.1. Classification (GTDB taxonomy): domain Bacteria; phylum Verrucomicrobiota; class Verrucomicrobiia; order Verrucomicrobiales; family Akkermansiaceae; genus Luteolibacter. The sequence goes on along the minus strand of JANYFB010000033.1, from coordinate 10,401 downwards.
AATCGCTATCCTAGTTGAAATGGGGCCTTGTAGGACTGCTCGGACTACTGGTTGAGGAAGGATTCACAAACGTCCGCCCTTGTCATATGACGATGTGGGAAGCTGGGGCGGGAAAGTGGGACCGGAGGGTGTGTAAATTCCTAGCAGTTTGCGTCTAGCTCAAAGTAGGGTAACACACCATGGAAGACTTGTACAGGAGCGACTTAGCCTCGGCGCTTTTCAACCCTTGATTGCGCACCACCAGAATCCTCATGAGATCATCCGATATCAAGGTTTGCCCAGGTCCCTAAGACGATGGAGTCGGAGTGGGTGAAGATAGTCCCATTCCCCGTAAAATTCCGGATGAAAGTTCTTTGTCCGGCAGGGAGCAAGCACAACGCGAATCGATAGGGTTTTGCCGGGAACTTAACGATTCAGAAGCGATTCGTGGCGACATCGCCGCCGCCACCCCTACCCCGCTTGATCAAGAATTTCCAACTGAAGATCCAAGTCCGAAACGCCGGTCAGTTCGCGTTTGGCCTGTTCATAATCAGATTGTTTGATCTGGAGCGGGCTCCTTCCGTCCAGCAAGGCGATTTCTATGGTGCGCCAATAAACCATCTTCCGAGTGGGCCGTTTGATGGTTGGAGTTAAATTACGAGCAGCTTCGATGGTTTTCATAAAAACAATGGATTAGAAATTCGGAACGGGTTTGCGAGCCGCCACGGTGCGTTGCGGCTCTTTGCGGTTAAGTTTGACCGATACCTCACGGTTGCTATATCCAAAGTTTTTGATAGACGCGTGTGAAACCAAGATATACTTTTCGGAGTACCAGGGGCCGGCTTCTACCACGAGGTCCGCGATGGCCCAACTCTTGTGATCGATCATAAAACCACTCATGGCACCCAGCACGCCATCGCGTGAAATAATGTCATAACCGCGAACCGCGTGGGTGCTTTTTATATAGATATCCTCCAAAGGATCGAGTTTCTCATGTAGGGCTGCAGACCTCATGGGGATGGGCGTGGGAACAGGGAGCGCCCCAATGGGCCAACTTCTGTCAAACTCCCAGTAGGGAGGCCAACCATAATACCAAAAATAATCCCTTTCATGCGCCCGGGTAATTGGCTGTTCAGCTTCGATGGGCGGGCTGTATTGAATTTCCTCCTTGGTCAGATTCGCCCGCAGGATTTCTCCATCTTCCCCAAAGCCGCTAAACGCATGAGGGGAAAGCAAAACTTGACGTCCTGGCAACCAAGAACCTGTATCAACCAAGAGGTAACGGATAACCCAACTTTGATCATCGAAGAAGAAGTCCTCTACGTGGCCAATGAGTCCATCCGTGGCAGCGACCGGAGTTGCATAAATATCATTGGTATTCTTCAACATGGTATGATTTATCGTGGCTTTTTATTAGGTCGTCCCAGAGATGCTTGCTGCAGATTTACCCTATTAGCGTAACTGAGAAATCGTCGGCAGCCATGGGGTGATGCCCTACTTTTACGAAGGAAGCACCTTATCTGGTGGATTACCGGCGCTGCTGGAGCCATTGATGAAGCAGGTCCAAGTCCGCCGGTTGGGGATCACCGTCGAGCTCGCGCGCAGGCTCTAGGCTTGGGCAAGCTGGCAGAAAAGCATGGCGACGAAATGATCCTAGCTGCTTGGGCGAAAAGTGATAATGCACCCCATGGCAGGTGCAGGTCACGCATAGCATTTTCAGGCAGATAAAACAAACCACCACTCCCCGTGATTGTTCTTCGACCAGCTGCGCGATCTGCGCAGTATGGAGGTTCTTCTATAGCTCGACCGAATCCAGTCCTTCAGATTTCCCAGAATCGGAAGGTAGCAATATTTAAATCCGGACGGGTGCGAAATCGACGGCGATTTTATTTTTTCTTGGAACGGTTCTGCTTACCGCCGGACCGGATCTTCTCCTTTGCCTGTAAAAGAGCGTCAGCAAGATCCTGCAACTCCGGATCCAGCCCAGGCGAGAACTCCTCAGGACGCTCAGGCGCGGCAGGGATCGGATAGACCTCCCTGGGCTCTGCTAGAGTAACCAGCTCAGTCCCGTCATTCGCCGGGGCAGAACCGCTGAAAATCGACGCCATTTGAGACTCATCCAGCCGGAAATGGTATTGCTCGCGGTTCACGCCGGCATCTATCAGTTTCTTGACCTCCGGATATTGTGATGAGTCGAATTTAGGGATGGGCAACAGCTTGTTCCATTGGACGCCCAATGTTTCCAAGGCCTTTGCAAAGGCCATTTCGTGGGCTTCATCCCGCGCGATCAGGAAGGCCACCGTGGCGCGCAGTGTCTTATTTTCCGACATCTGGTAGATCCTGCATTTTTGCAAGCGCCCGGTTGATTCCAAGACCAGGTTGTCCAATAAATCAAGCACCAGGTTTCCATTGCAATGCACATAACTGCCGCTCCATGGATTGCCAGCGGCATCGACAGGCAGCGCTCCTTGGGCTCCTACAATAAAATGATGGGGATTCTGTTGTTCCTTCGCCATGTCCATCGGGGTAGCACCTCCTTTGCCGGGCACCTCGAATTTCTTTCCATAGTAGCCCGGCGCTCCATCCAGCAGTTGGGATATTGTTTTGGAGATAAGTTCGACATGGCTTATCTCTTCGATTGCGATGCCTTGGATGAGATCCCGGTAAGGCAATCCGTCTCCCCGGAAGTTGAAGCTTTGAAACAGGTATTGCATCATGGTCCGCATTTCGCCAAACTGGCCGCCTAGGCCTTCTTGCAAAGCATTGGCGGCTGACGGATCGGGTTCATCAACGACGATTGGATTGATCAGGTTTTGTGAGTGATAGAACATCGGAGTTTGGATGGTTAAAAATTTTGATAGACGATTAAGACCGCGGAAGTCTAGGTGGTTTCGTTATGCCTGCAACTGGGGCAAAACCCTACATCGTATGGCATTCACAAGATGACTCTGTGAAAGCTACATAGCCGATTCGCCATGGTCGGCCCTCAAAATATCCCGGTTTCGGCACAAGAGTTGGTGGAATGACCGGGTCTGTAATGCATCTCAAAAAAGCCGGAACTATCTTCTTTTCCTGCAGCACCCCGAAATTGCCCGACAAGTTGGTAAGGACCGCCGATGATGTTTACATCCGCTTTCACGGACTGGCGAAATGGTATCTGCATGACTACTCGGACGATGAGCTCGCATTATGGGTGAGCCGGATCAAAGAGTCCTGTGCCAAGCGTGTGTGGGCGTATTTCAACAACGATCGTTATACCAACGCGGTTCGAAACGCAACAGAGTTAGCGCGTCGATTGTAGGAGCTTAATTCAAGCAGGAGTGTCTAATTTTGACTGAGGCAAGGTGAAAACTAAATGCTGCTAGATGCATTTCCATATTGAGCGCAATGTGCACCTTGGCCTTGCAGATTGCAGGTGGATGTATTCATGACCCTACGTAGGTATCGCGTTCAAAGGCTACTAAGGGCTGGCACGGGTTCTGCGAAAAGAAGTTTTCAGCAACAATGAAATTCCGCCTTGGAATCATTAAGCTGTGTAACTCCGAAATTATCCCATCCCAATGAATACCGAAACCTTGGAGCGGTCCTCGCCCGCAATGATGCCACCGCAATCCGATTCGTCCCCCATACCGGAGGAAAGCGCCCCATCCAACAACCCGCCATCGCCCTTTCAGGAAGTTAAGGAAGCGGCTGGCGAGCAAATTACGCAAGTCGCCGCAAACCTCAAAGAGAACGGCAGCGAAGCCTTGCAAACCGCGAAGGACGCGGGAAGCAACTATATCGACGAACAGAAGGAAAAGTTGGCCGGCCAGATCGTCCGATACACGGAAGCCGTCAAAGCGGCGTGCGAAACGCTCCAAAACGGGGATGCCAACCTGTTAGTATCGCCCGGGCAACGGGCGTCCCGCCAAATGGAACGCGCGGCGGAGTATCTACGAAACCACGATGCGAAAGATTTCCTCAACGATCTAGGAGACCTCGCGCGGCGACGTCCGGAAATCGTGTTTGGCGGATTATTTGTTGCCGGCCTCGCATCTGTGCGATTCTTGAAAGCCTCATCCCGTGAGAACAGCAGATCGCCGCGAGACAAGGGAGCTGGCTCAAACAGTTACCAAGAGCGCCTCCCGCTTCGTACGGACGGCAATAAATCCGATCTATCCTCTAACTTCGAACCTAATCCATTCCAATGAATATTGAAACAAATATCGCAGACCTGATCAGGAATTTAAGAGACGACGTCCTATCGCTAGTCAGCGAAGAGGCGGCCTTGGCAAAAACCGAGATCGGCGAAAAACTGTCCCAGACGGGTCGCAATCTAGGCTACCTGGCAATTGGGGCACTCGTCGCGTCATCCGCTCTGATGATGGCGTTCATGGCATTCGGCTACTTGTTGGGGGACCTGTTTACCCACAGCGGATTCGACCCCGGAAAGGCCGCGTTCCTTGGCTTCCTCGTGATCGCAGTTTTGGTGGGAGCCATCAGTGCCTTTCTTATTTCAAAGGCCCTTAAAAACCTGCGTGACAATTCCATCAAACCCAAAAAAACCGTCCAAAGCCTTCGCGAAGATAAGCAATGGGCACAAAGCAAACTATCATAATGACACTGGAAACTAATACAAAGGAAGATAACAGATCGAGTTCTGAAATCGAATCTGATATCCGCAAAGCCCGCGGCCGGATGGATTCCACCCTTGACGAATTGGGCAATCGCCTGAGCGCGCGATCCCTGATGAATTCAGCCTTGGATTGGTGGGACTCACCAGACAACGGTAATCATGCAAGCACTGCGGTGCGGAAAGTGGTGGCTACCTTGGCGAGTCAGGCCCGAAGTCATCCAATGCCCGCCGTGCTGATCGGTGCCGGTGTCGCATGGCTGATATCCGAATCCGTCGATCACAAGGACGAACCCTCCTATGGTCCCAACGGGTCTAATGGAACAAGGATTCCGAGCGATCGAAATGGAGACGGCCATCCAGTTGGGGATTGGGTAGATAACACAGTCGAGGGTATCAAAGATACGACGGCCTCCGCGATTGATAGCGTTCGCGACAAGTCCCAACAGATTGGCAACAAGCTCCAAGACGCCACGGAGCGCTTGGAAGAGCGCGCGCACGGAGTAATGGACATGAGCAGGTCTGCCGTACGCCACGTCGGTCATGATTTGAAAGGCGGTTATCATGTGGTGGAAAAGAAATTCACGCAGGCTTGTGATGAGTATCCCCTTGCTGTCGGTGTGGCATTCGCCGCATTGGGCGCATTGGCCGGGTTAGTCATTCCTCGCACTCGTCGGGAAGATGATTTGATGGGTGAGCGCTCCGACAAGCTCGTTGACGAAACCAAGGGAAAAGCGGGCGAATTGTTCGAAACCGGAAAGGAAGTGGGCGTCAAGGTGATGGAAACCATTAAAGATCAAGCACAGGAACAAGGGTTCACAGCCGACAAAGTCGGCGAGACACTATCCGAACTGGCTGATCGCGGTGCCGATATCCTCCAAAAGGCAAAGGCAGAAGCCATTCACGCTGCAGAAGACGCCGGTATAAAGCTCCCCTCTGGATCACCGGATGCCGATCAGAAACCCATTCCAAACGATAACCCCGAAGTGCAGAGATAGGACCATTTGTCAATCTACCGACAAGCACGCAGGTAATATATCAAACATTTAACCTAACAACCAATAATTATGAGAGCACTTTGCTGGCACGGCACGGGGGACGTTCGGGTGGACACCGTGGAAGACCCATCCATCCTCGATCCCAAAGATATTATCATCCAGGTTACCGCAAGTGGGATTTGCGGCTCCGACCTTCACCTTTACGACGGACTCATGCCTACCATGATGGAGGGTGACATCATCGGCCATGAGCCCATGGGAATTGTCGTGGAAGTAGGGTCCGATGTGAAGAAATTCCAGATCGGCGACCGCGTCGTCGTGCCTTTTGTGATCGCCTGCGGCTCGTGTTTTTTCTGTCAGAAGCAACTCTACTCTGCTTGTGATACTACCAACCCGGGAGCAGATCTCGCCAAGGTGGCCATGGGGCAGGCACCAGCTGGCCTCTTTGGTTTCTCAGGGATGATGGGCCGCTATCCAGGCGGTCAAGCGGAATTCCTTAGAGTTCCCCATGCCGACGTGGGCCCTATCAAGATCGAGAGCGATATGCCTGACGACAAAGTCCTCTTTCTGTCAGACATCTTTCCGACCGGCTACATGGCTGCGGAGAATGCCGGGATCGAGCCGGGTGACACCGTAGCGATTTGGGGCTGCGGCCCGGTCGGACAATTCTGTATCCAGAGTGCCTGGATGCTCGGTGCGGGCCGCGTCATCGCCATTGATCGAGTCCCGGAGCGGCTTGAAATGGCACGGGTCCACGGCAAGGCCGAAACGCTCAATTTCGATGACGAAGCGATCCATGACCGCCTCATCGAAATGACCGGTGGTCGTGGTCCAGACCGCTGCATCGACGCCGTCGGAGCAGAGGCACATGGGACCGGATCCATGGATGCCATCATGGATCGTGCCAAGCAGGCGGTCGGGCTATCGATGGATCGTCCCCACGCTCTCAGGCAGGCCATCATGGCATGTCGTAAGGCCGGGACGCTGTCGGTTCCGGGTGTTTACATCGGGCTTCTCGACAAGATCCCTTTCGGCGCGCTGATGAACAAAGGAATCACAGTTAGAACGGGCCAAACCCACGTGCAGCGCTACCTTGCGCCGCTGTTGGAGAAGATCGAGTCGGGCCAGATCGATCCGTCCTTTGTGATCACCCACCGGATTGCCTTAGAAGATGCGCCTGCGGCTTATGAAAAGTTCCGCACCAAGACCGACGGCTGCATTAAGGTGGTGATCAAGCCTGGGATGAACCGCCCGGCTCCGATCTCTTCGGTTGAGCATGCGGACTCTGGGTTGGATGATCCGGCTCCTACAATCTCTTCAGAGGCCGCTCCGGTATTCGCCTGAGCGATGGGATATCTTTCCCTACTCATCCGAGTTTGCTAACAAAAAATAGATGGAAAAAGCAGGCAAGAGAGCGGAATATTTCCATGCCTTTTTTCCTTGGGTTCTCGCTTACCTCGTTGGAATTTCCCACGAACCGATCAGAAAATCAGATAAGCAAGGGTTCCTTCTAGGAAGTTTTCCCCATCGAACCTCGTATGTATAATTCTGGAGATTGGTTTGGTAAGAAAACCGCACTTAAAAAGTCCTGCAAGGTTTCCCACGCCCCCACATAAAATCTGGGACGATTTCTTAAAAGCAGACTAACTTGTCGGTAGGATGTCCGGTAATAAGTTTGTGATGGTCAATCGAAGTCAGCCAGATTTTCCAATTTCATCCCGAAGCGGCTCCAGGTCGGGGCAGAAAAAAGGAGCCTCTCGGCTCCCTAAATTGCAATTTTAAAATGGTGGGTAGAGATGGATTCGAACCAACGTAAGCTTACGCTAGCAGATTTACAGTCGAACATCGTAATCTCAACAGCTTGATGATTAACAAGATATTTTCGGCCATGTCGTCCAAATCCACCATTTCTTGGTTTTTATAGGCAATAAGGGCATGACAATGATTGCAACTAAACCTACGATCTTTCGCGTTAGCCCATGGCGCGCCACGCCAAGTTTCAGGTCAAGTCCACGCCCTCCGGGTGGATGGTGAACGTGCCCGCAAGCTTCGCCGAATCACGCAAGCGCGAGCGACACTTTCACAAGACGAAGGCCGGTGTCTTGGAGCACGCCACCAAGCTTCGCGAAAAGATGCAGCAGCATGGCGAGGCCGCCGGCATCATCAAACCGAGTCTGGCAGAAGCAGCCACGTTGGCGGAAGCGCTCCTCGCGCCATGGGACGTCTCACTCGTGGAGGCGGCCCGGATGGTGGTGGCGATTAAAGATCGGGCGAACGCAAGTCGCCGGACGGATCAAGCTGTCGATGCATGGCTCAAGGCCAACGAGGGCCTCCGCGAGCGGACGCAGCACTCCTACAAACACAGCGGGAAGAAACTCAAAATCGTTTTCGCGGACCGTCTACTGACCGACATTAGCGCCGAGGAACTCCAAGAGGCTATTGCCCCATTGGGAACCCATGGTGCCGCAGTGCGGGGGCGGATCCGCAACGCGCGCGCATTCTGGCGTTGGGCAGCCAAGCGCGGATGGTGCGATGCGAATGTGTTCGCCAGCGTGCAAATGCCCAAGTCAGCCCGGGAGAGCGACGAGATCGCAATCCTCACGGTCGAACAGGCGCGTGCCCTGCTGCGCACTGCGGAAGAACACTACCCGAAGGCTGTCGCGTCATATGCGATTCAGCTTTTCGCCGGAGTCCGCGCGGAGGAACTCACCCGGTTGGAGGCGGGGCATGTCACTGCTGATGGCATCGAGCTTTCGGCGATGGTCACCAAGAAGGGACGACGTCGCCACATCACCCCCTCCGCTACCCTCAAGGCTTGGCTGGAGGCGCATCCATTTGAGCCCTGCCCGAATTGGCCCCATGTGGACAAAGCCTGCCGCCGCCTCGCGGGGTGGGATGTATCTGCAGGTCTCCTCAAGAAAGCGCCGGATCCCACACGCGGCCGGTGGCCTCAGAATGCGCTGCGACACTCGCACGCATCTTACGCAGTGGTCGCCGGCACGCCGCTAGAGACACTGCTGTTCGAATTCGGTCACTCCGGCTCCCCTGCCATCCTGCGCCAGCATTATGTCGGAAGGGCCAGCAAGCAGGAGGCGCTTGATTTCTTCTCGATCGGGCCGAATGCAGCGGTTTAGACGTTTCTTTCAGCAACGTGACCGTCCCAAAAAAAATCGTCGTTCACGAAGGCGTTGCGGCGTGCGCGATCCCCGTGATTAATCATTCTTCACCTCAATCCTCGTTTGTCGTCATGGCAATCAGGGACGGCGCGATCAGGCCGAAGTTCGTGGGGCAGAGACTGCTTGCACTGGTTTTTCCATCCGCTTCCATCATCAACTGGTTCCCGGTTTCCGGTTTTGCCGTTGTGTCAGCACACCCAACCCTATTGACTGTGCGTGCCTTGCTTCCTTGGAGCTTCGGCCTTCGATCCGGTTCCCGACCCTATGGCATCTTCAGACAAGCACTGGAAAACGATGGCCCGCTCCCAATTCCCTTGGGAACAGGAAGCCCTTGACTTCATCCATGAGCGTTTTCCTGCCCAGGACAACTACCGCGCATGGGCGAATTTCGAATTTATCGCCGACGATGGCTCCATCAACGAGGTCGATGTGCTCGTCGCCTGCCCGCAGGGTATTTTCCTGATCGAGATCAAGAGCAACCCCGGGCATCTGTGGGGTGACGCGCAGGACTGGACCTGGCACTACGAGGGTCGTCGGAAAACCGTCGAAAACCCGCTCATCCTCGCCAACCGCAAGTGCAAGCGCCTAAAAAGCCTGCTCAGCCGCCAAAAGGCCTTCCGCGATGGCAATCTGTTCATCGAACCCCTCGTGTTCTTGTCCCACGCGGAGGCGAAATCCCACCTCACCGGCAACGCGACCTTCGGCGTCACCTTCCGCGATTCGGAAAATCCAGCGGAAAAAACCACCCGTCCCGGCATCATGGCTGCCATCCGTCGGCGCGAATGTCCGGGCTTGAGGCAACACGACGCTCCACCGGTAAATCGCCCGCTCATCAAGGCAATCACCCAGGCAATGGAGCAGGCCGGCATTAAACCCTCTCAGAAAACCCGCAAGGTCGGGGACTTTATCCTGGACGATCTGGTCTTCGACAGCCCGACCGGGCTCTATCAGGATTGGCTGGCCCATCATGTCAGCCACTCTTCCACCCGCCGCTGCGCGAGAAACTACATGCTCTCCCGGCAACTCACCGGAGAAGACCGCGAAATCACCGAGAAAGCCGCCGCACGTGAGTTCCAGATCCTCGAACGCCTGGATCACCCCGCCATACTCAAAGCGGACCCGCCCACCGAGTGCGAATACGGCCCCGTGCTCTTTTTCCGCCGAGATGCGGAAAGCGTCCGCCTCGACCACTTCCTTCGCGAGGAAGGCGACTCGCTTCCGGTCGATCAGCGTCTGGATATGATTGCGTCAGGTTGCCGAGGTGATTTCTTACGCGCACGGCAGGAAAATCATCCACCGCAGTTTGTCGCCGCAAAGCATCCTAGTGAAGCGCGACAGCAAGGGGCGCCCATTGATCCAGATTTTCAACTGGCAGACGGGTGCGCGGATTTCAGGAACCAGCACCACCCGCGTCCTCACTCGGATGTCGCTGACTCTCCATGCTAGCCGATTGATTGAGGATTCCTCGCTGGTTTATATCGCGCCGGAAGCCATCGCGGGAAATGCCGACGGTGGCACTGAGTTGGACGTTTTTTCGCTGGGAGCGCTCACCTATCTGTTGTTTACTGGCCACCCTCCGGCTTCTTCCATCACCGAACTCCAGCAAAAGCTGAAAAACAGCCTCAGCAACGGCCTT
>JANYFB010000295.1 GCA_025362955.1 Akkermansiaceae bacterium | reverse complement strand
CGGGGCCGAGCATCTGGACGTTGTAGAGGTCGGTGAACTTGCGGCCGTCGTCGGGGGTGGTGAACTGTTGGAATTCGTTGACAGTCTGGCGGCCGAGGTTGCCGCGGTCGACGAGGAAGAGGATGCGCTTGGCCCCTGCGTGCTTGATGAGGCGGTAGGCCTGGGTGACGGCGGTGAAGGTCTTGCCGGAGCCGGTGGCCATCTGGATGAGAGCGCGCGGGCGGTTGGCGGCGAGGGATTTTTCAAGGCTGGTGACGGCGTGGATCTGGCACTCGCGGAGTGGGGCGGTGTTCAGCGCAGGGAATTGGCGGAGGCGGGCGCGGAGGGTATCGGGCTGCTGGACGAGTTCGAGCAGGTGCTCCGGCGTGTGGAAGGCGAAGACCGGGCGCGAGCGGGAGTCGGGGTCGCGCTGGTCGCGGAAGTTGGTCTCGATGCTGGTGGACTCGTAGGTGAAGGGCAAGGGATCGGCCCAGCGCTGGGGGATCCACTTCATGGCGGCGGTGTAGCGGGCGGATTGCTCAGCGACGGCGGAGAGGGTGGTGCCTTCTTTCTTGGCTTCGACGATGCCAAGCGCTTTGCCATCGACGAAGAGGATGTAGTCGGCGGGTCCGCCGTGGGATTGCATTTCACGGACGGCCACGCCACGCGAGGCATGGAGATTGAGGAAAGCGATGTTTTGGATGGCCCAGCCGGCGGCGTTTAGGAGGGCGTCGATTGTCTCGCGGGCTTGTTGTTCGGGGGTGCTCAATTGCTAAAAGGTCAATAATTTGAGCGGGGCCTGGCGGCAGAGGTCCAGAGCTTTTTGTCGAGCTCCCGGAGGAAGGCTTGGGAATCGGGAGGGAGGCATTTTGCATCGCGAGCCTATCGAGCAACCCGTCGGCGTGAAGGAGAAAGTGGGGGAAGAGTTAGAAAGGTGATCAGTAACGATGGGAGAGCAATGATCAGAGGTCGCCTGCATGTGGCGGAACAGCCGCAACCACGGGATCACCGAAGGCTTGCAACGGAAAATGACACTCCCCCAACTTCTTGACGAAGCGGGCTGCCCGGCATATCCGTTTAGTTGACCCGAGTCATTGGAACCACAGTTGAGGGGAATTGGACCCCGAAGTGTTGGCCAGCCAAGCTCGGGTTTTTTCTTGGGAGACGGTGTCACTATGGAATGAGACTCCAGGTCACACAGCCCGGGCATTTGGGATCTCTGTTTACTGGCAATCAGGTAGAATCCGCCATTTGCTCATTCCTGCTTTGCCGCGAACGACTGAACCGCATTCTCGCCGTCCTCGACTGGCAACGCTGCGCATGTTCGCTCCGCGACTTGTCCCGCACCTACGGCATTCATGAATGGGAGGTGAAACAGGCAAATGAAGCCGGCTGGGCGGCGATTTGCGAACGGAAACCCGCTGTCGGTCGGCCGTCGTGGCCGTGAAACTTAGCGAAACACCATCAGCGACCCCGTGGCGGACATGATATGGAAATACGGAATGCCGTGACGCGATGGTCATTTCCGATCCAGAATGTCATATCCGAGGCCGCTTTTCGACCCAGCTGTTCCGGCGCGCCCGAGTTCCGCAGCAGATGGCAGTGCCTTTCGATATTCATCTGTCCGCAGGCCGATTTGATCGACCGGAATGGCACCGATACCGGGTAAATTTTTGAGCGACTGAGAATCCAGAGCCACCCGGAAATCAACGGTGGTTGAATTCTTTACTGCGGGTAGATCCTGATAGTTTTTGTTTTGTCCCGTCGCGTAATCCTTCGTGGAAATGGTTTTACCATTCTTCACTTCACTCCAGTTAAAAGGCGTCCTGCAAGTTACGGCGAGATTGTTTTCGATCTTCCCTTGGTGCGGCAGGATGCTGACGAATTCGTAGCCCACCTTGCAGTCGATAGCGATGTTTCCGACACAGTCGAATGGTTGCGTGCTCCCGTCCTTGGGCATGCTGCCGTTTTTGAAAAGATAGCCGGTGCCGCGGGTGCCAGTGCTGCCGAGAGCTACGATGTTTCCGATGACCTTCATATCTGGATGGTCGCAATCGAAGTAAATGCCATCGCCTAACGGAGAGCTGTGGACGAGGTTGTGGCGAATGGTAATGTTACCGAAATTCCGGGCCTTGTAATCGTAGGAATAGAAGCCGCCCATATCGTTAGAGACGAGGCAATATCGGAAGACCTCGTTGTATTCGAAGACGCTGTCCATGCTGCCGAAGAGCACGCCGACGTGCGGCGTGTCATGGATCACGTTGTGGGCGACATACATTCCCACGGCCGGGTGGTGGCCGCCTGCGCCGCCGCCTGTGAACCCGCAGTTGATACCGGCCGCATAGACCGGTTCGATCTCGCCAAAGTGATGGATGTGATTGTTAACCGCCTGATGTCCGGCGGCCACGCGGGGTCTGGCGCCTTCGTCACCGCCGCCGAGCCAGATTCCACCCGCCCCGAGGTGATGCAGGTTGTTGCTCTGTGCGATATGATTTTTACCACCATCGAAAACGATGCCGTTTCGATTCACATTCCGCACGGTACAGCCTGCTACCAGGTTGCCTTCTCCGCCGGTAATGCGGATGCCGTCGCCGAGGTTCGCTTCCACCGTTAGATCCCGGAGGGTGACGTGCGACGCGCCATCAAGACTGATGATCGGCTTTTCATCGTCCACCAAGACGATCTCGGATTGTCCGAGCGGTGCGGGTGGATAGAAATAGAGTTTGCCATCGCTGAAATCAAGACACCACTCGCCGGGTTCATCGACTTCTTCGAGCAAGTTGATCAATTGATAGGCCTCGCGTCCGTTGCCTTTCGGGCGATTGTATTTGTTGCCGATGCCATTAGGGATGGGTTTGGCGAACGTCGCGGTATGCGCGGAATCGTCGATGGCTATGACACGTTGAGCAGAGTTTTCCCAAGCCACTCGCCAATATCCGCGAAACCAGACGCCGCGCTGGACCTGCTTTTTCCAAAGCGCGTGCTTGGCGTAGAATTCTTCACGGAACTCGAAAATCCCACCGGTGGAGGCAGGCGTGATTTGTTGGACATTCGTGGTGTCGTTCCAATCCCCTTGCGGTCCGCCGGCAGTGTGGACAACGGACTTGAAGGTCATGTATCCATCGTTAGGAAAACGCGAGAGTGTCATGCGTTTGCCATTGCAGAATAAATCCACGATGCCGCCAGCGTCGGTGAAGACATCCGGATAGGACTTGCAGTGAACGGCACCGAGCGCCTTGAGATCGAGGGATACCACCTTGCCACGAGCCGGCTGCGCGAGGCGATCCAAGGTAGCCGGATCGGTGATGGTGCGGAAGTCCGAAGCTTTAAGTTTTTTCCCGCCGAGCAAGCGCGGCGAATTGCCGGCCTCCGCCCGATAGATGACTGGCTGTGCCGCCGTGCCGGAGTCTTCCGCAGTTAGTTTAGTGGGATCTTCAAAATGATAATCACCCCCCGCGAGCCAGACGGTGACCGGTTTTTCGGATGCCGTTCGCACCGCCATTCTTGCCCGCTCCATGCTGGCGAAAGGATGCGCTGCGGAACCGTCCGCCGTGTCATCGCCTGCAGGCGAGACGTGGAAATGGGTGCCTTTGTGGCAATTGGAAAGCAGGAGACCACAGGCGAGAAGCAGCGCAGGGCGAATCAGATGGGCATATCCGCGTTTCATCATTTAAATTCACTTCGGTTTAAGGCGCGGTGATACACAGGTGAAGGAAATGTCGGGGTGTGGTGGTGGGTTGACCGAGGTAATTCCCCCCTATGTCTAACGGTAAGAAATTGATGGGAAAAAAGTACTGGCGCCTGCGATTCACCACCATTTCCTAATATTCCTTTCGCCCGGATGGGCGGCACAGCAGGCTTCGCCGCGTTCGCCTTGGAGTATTTCGACAGGACCATCCAGCAACGGATAGAGAGCGTTTTTCGGGGTCGGCTCACCCGGTAGCGGGTCTGCACGTTATTCGTGAAAATCGCATTTTCCTGCGGATGCATGACTCTGCCCAAGTGATTGGTTTCGCCACAGATGATGATCTTCATCGGCTCGGGAACCTTCGCGAGATTTCCGACCCATTTTGGGTTGAGTAAATTCCTATCGAAAGAAAACCACAAGGGGCCGGGGAGTTTGTAGCTACTGCCTGGATCGTATCCCGGCCACCGTTTGGCCGCCATACTGGAATAGATGCTCTGAATCATGGGGTATTAGGCTGTCTGTTCTGGCTCCGCGCTTTTCAAAGGGGCAAAAATGCGTCGGCGCGGTAAAATTTCACCTCGCCTTTTCTTGTCTCAGATTGCTCTGCTTTGAAAAAATCAGGGCCGGAGGCGCTCTGCTCGGCGGCCCTGTTTCTATCCGTCATTAACCCATTACTCCTGAAATTGTTCAAATGCGGCGGCGGCGCAAAATGGCGAGCATGCCGAGGCCTCCAACGAGCATCGCAGGGTCTGGCTCCGGGATGGCGGTGATAGTGACATAGGTGTTGCTAGAGCTGAAGCCGCCATTGAGTCCCGCAGATGTGTCGTCATATCGGATGAGCCAGGGATTAGCCAGATCATCGACGAAAGTGGAGTTGTTCGTCAGCCCACTGAAGTTTCCGGTTAGAGCTCCGTCATAGGCAAACAAAGTGAATTTATTTCCAGCAGTGTAAGTTCCCAATTCCACCAAATCCAAAATTGAGGAAGTGTTGATGGTCAAACTACCCGCGATGTCACCCAAATCCGCTGAATTGAGGCCAGGGCTGACGCCGCCCGTCATGTCATAGAGATAAGTGGAGGCGCTGCCGAGTGAGAGATTGCCATTAAAGTTAATGGTTCCCGGAGAATTTCCAATGGCCAGTTGGGTTGAAACGGACAAGTTGCCGATGACGTTACCGGAACCGGTGAGAGTGCCAACCGTGTAGCCGAGGCTTTTCGCGGAAACATCAAAGGTGCCGACCGTGCCTAGGGAAACCCCGCTGGTGTTGTCGATGGAACCACCGGCACCGAGGGCGAGGGTGCCGCCGCTGATCAGGGTGGCCCCGGTGTAGGTGTTCGTGCCCGATAGGGTTTGGGTGGATCCTCCGGACTTTGTTAGGGACAGGGCGCCCGTGCCGGGGCCGTTGCCGATCACTCCCGAGAAATCGGTGGACCCGCTGGTGCCGTTGATCGTCAGGGTGGAATTGCTAACGTTGGACGCAGCCATGCTGTTAAAAATCGAACCACCGCCGGAGAGCGATTTCACATTCTTGCTGGAGCCGAGCATGTTGACGATGCCCCCGGTATTGATCGTTACTTTGGGCGAAGTGGAGGCACTGGTGCCGAGTGCGCTGGTGCCGTTAGCTCCTAAAATGACGTTGGCTCCCACAATCAGATCGGCATTAGTGAAAGTTGTCTGACGGATGAAGAACGTTCCGTAGTTAGTTCCAGAAAACGCAGTGGTCTCCAAGTCCAAGGTGCCATTCTGGACGACGGGTGTTCCCAGCGCGGTGTTAGTCTCCCAAGACCATAGCCCGGTAGCTTCAGTAGCTAGAGTATTACCGCCAGTCACCGCGAGGCTTTTGCTGTTGACGTTGAGCGTCGTTACTCCAGTCCGCGAAGTGTCGCCTAGTTCCATCGTTTGGTAATTGACGTTCAACCGGTTTCCACCGATCAGATTCATCGTACTGCCTGCACCTGCTAAAGTAATGGTTGGGACATCCCAGGTGGCCCCACTGGCACTATTGAGTGAGGTGCCGCTGGAGAAGCTGACGTTTCCGGTGCCCGTGGCCGAGCCATTGATGGTGGAGCCCGTGTTGGTTGCCGTGCCGCCGACTAACAGCGCGCCATTATTGACGTCAACGCCGCCCGTGAAGGTATTCAAACCAGTGAGAGCGAGAGTGCCGCTGCCAGCCTTGACGATCTTGGTCGCCGTGGTGCCGTTCGCGACGATGCCGCCCAAGGTCAAAATGCCGGCATTAGCCGTGATGGTCCGGCTGGTTCCAGACGCGGTGCCCAAAGTGGTCACACCCGTGCCAAGGTTCAGATCATGGGTGGTGCCCGAGCCGCCAGTGAAGGCGAAATCGGCGTTAATGGTGGTGGGAGTAACGTTAGCCAACGTCTTGGACGCGCCGCTGGTATTATCGAGTGTGCCGCCGTTGATTATAAAGGTGCCACCATTGCCGAGCGGGCCGCTAGCGCCCGCCGTTCCAGCGCTGTTGATATTTAAAGTGCCGGAGTTCAGGGTCACGCCGCCTGTGAAGGTATTTGCCTGATTTAATGTAGCCGCGCCCGAATAAGTGGTTCCGCCGGAAACGCCGAGGGTCAATCCACCGGCCGTGCCGCTGGCCCAGGCTGCAGACTGGGAAAAATTGCCAGCGCCAGTCAGAGTGAGCTGGTTGCCACCGTCAGTAATTGCGCCAAGCGTCAGAGGTGCATTCGCGCCGATCGAGGCAGTTACTGCTCCACCCAGCGTGGTCGATCCACCGACGACGCTGCCAGTTCCGCTGGTGGTCAGGTTATTGCCGGCCATGCTCAATGTGCCAAGGGTTAGGAGAGTCGCGCCGCCAGCAGGTGCGGTGAGGTTGAAGATGGCGCTTCCACCAAGAGTAGTGCTGCCGAAAGTCACACCCGCCGTGCCTCCATTGACGTTGCTGCCGCCCGCGACGGTCAGTGTGTTAGCACCGATACTGAGTGCCCCGAAGGTGTAAGTGAGGCCCGTGGTCGATGTGGTAACATCGGAGGTGATGGTAGAGTTTGCCGAGACGATCACATTGTTACCCGCACCTGCGACGAACGTGCGGTTGCCGCCGCTCTGGGTGTATTGCGCCTTCACGTTGCCGCCGTTCAAAGTGAGCGTGGCCGTGCTGGTTGCGCCAAGATCGACAACGGAGCTTTGCAAGAGTAGTGTGCCGGCATCCACCGACCAGTTGCCGATGTAGTCGCTTGTGTTGCTGAGCAGAACCGATCCCGGCCCGGCGATGCGGATGAGCGAGGAACTGTTGCCGCCGCTCACGTCGTTGGAACCATTGCCGACAGTGAATACGTCACTGCTGCCCACCGTGGAGAGCGTGACCGAAGCGGCCGAGGCCACCGTGGTCTTGCCATTGCTGGCGTTGGTGCCATCGGAACTGAGCGTGCCGCCGCTGTTAAGAGTAATGGGTTGATCCAGTGTGATACCGCCAGTCAATTGCAGGGTGCCGCCATTGTTGATCGTGGTCACAGCAGTTGTTCCGGTGGCCAGCGCGGAAGCGTTGGAGATGCGAAGCACGCCATTGTCGATCTGCGTGGTGGCCGCTGCGGTGCTGCGATTGGTGGTGGCCGCTGCGGTGAGAGTTACAGTGCCCGCGCCGGTTTTGATCAGGTTATTCGTGGCTGCTGTGGCTGCGATACCGCCACTGAGGGTGAAGTTGCCCGAACCGCCAATGCTGGTGCCGGTGCTGAAAGTGACCAAACCACTCAGGCTGGCAGCCGAACCGCTATTAATAAGTGCGCCGCCATTGCTAATGCCGGTGCCGTTGAGAGTCAGCGCTTCCGCGCCAACAGTCTGACCGTTTAGATCCAGAACCGCGCCTGTTGAAACTGTCGTGCTGCCCGCTATGGTGCCAAGCGCTGTGGCGTTGCCGAGTTTCAAGATTCCTGCCACAACCGAGGTTGCCCCGGTGTAATCATTAGCCGTGTTCAGAGCAACAGTGCCGCCCGCGCCTTGCACCGTGACGGTGGATGCGCTGGAAATCTTGCCGCTACCCGTCACTGTGTAGGTGCCGGAAGTGTTCGAGAAGGTGACTCCGCCAGGAGTCACGGTCGCGTTCAGGTTGATGGTGTTATTCGCGATTCCTGACTGGTCGAAAGTTACGAAATCAGCATTCGCGCTAGAGAAGGGACTAGCGACGCCGCCCTTGGTCCAATTGTTAGTGGCTGTATCCCAGCCGTTAGGGACGCTCGACGCGCCGGTCCAAATCAAATCCGCACCAGTCGCATAACCTGATAGAGTCGAAGTGGCGCCACGGGTAAAGATCATGCTACCGCCAGTCACGAGGTTTACGCGATTATCGCTGGCGTTGACGTTGGCGAAGGTTCCCGTGTTGCTGGTAGCTCCAGTAATGATATTGAAGCTATTGGCCGATGTGATCGTCGAGCCGAAGCCGTTGATGAGTGAGACGTTGAGCGTGCCACCAAGGGTCAACACACCAGTCATAGCAATCGTATCATAGAAGGCTGCACCGCTCTGGAAAGCGTTCGCAATCGCTGTGCTACCGAGGTCAAAAACCAGAGTGCCGCTGGCGCCCTGGGTGTAGCCGCCAGTGACGGTTGTTTTACCGCCGGTGCCGATATCGCCGGGGGCAAAGGTGCCCGCCGTGTTATTCAAAATTCCGCTGGCGATGCCGCCGCCGCCCGCTGCTGCCCAGGTTGCGCTGGTCGCCGTGACGGTTCCTGCGGTCAATTGACCGCCGGTCCAGTTAAAAGTATTGACTTG
Organism: Akkermansiaceae bacterium; assembly: GCA_025362955.1. Taxonomy (GTDB): domain Bacteria; phylum Verrucomicrobiota; class Verrucomicrobiia; order Verrucomicrobiales; family Akkermansiaceae; genus Luteolibacter. The sequence continues at coordinate 713 of JANYFB010000295.1, read as the reverse complement.
GCCAGTGCCTGCTTGGGCGTTAATTGCCCCGCTGACAATTAACTTACCAGTGCTTGAGAGGTTTACTGTATTACTAACCGTTGCAGCCGTATTGCTGGCCGTTCCAAGTTGCAGTGCTTGGTTGGAGGCAGATGTGCCGACATTCATCGTGCCAGAGCTGACGTTGAGGATGTTCGCGTAGTTGGTCGCCGCTGTGCCCGAGGCTCCAAGGGAAACTGCAGCACCCGCCTGGTTGAGCGTGCCGCCAGCCACCGTCACAGTGTTGGTTTCCAACTGAGTGTTTACTAAATTTTGATTGCCAATGTAGAGCACACCGCCGCTGTTGGAGAACGTGCCGCCATTGACTGCGAGCGTGTTAAATGTGGTGGTGAGGGTCTGAGCAATGCTGGTGTTGGCCAGAGTGAAATTTCCCACCGTAGTCGCCGTGCCACCCGAGTTCACCGTCACCGAGTTGGTAGTCTGAGCCGTGGTTTGTCCCGCGGCTTGTGCGGCTGAGGTATTCGCGAAGCCTAAGCCAGTAGCCGTGGTGGTGCTGAGCGTGCCGCCGTTGCCCACGTTGATTTGCAGGCCGTTGATGGCCGTGCCCACTGGGACTGTCGCCACCCCGCCGTTTTCACCTAAGCCGCCTGTGATGGCCAAAGTGCCCGCAGTGGCCCCGCCGACGTTCCAAGTGCCGTGCAGGAAAGCACCGCCTTGGGATGCACCAGCAATGC
>JANYFB010000027.1 GCA_025362955.1 Akkermansiaceae bacterium | reverse complement strand
CTAACAGCGTGGACCGGCACGGGCATGGCGCTGGTCGTTTCCTCGTGCGTGAAAACCGAGCGCGCTGCTCTCACCGCCGTTCCCCTGCTGCTCGTCCCCCAGATGCTCCTAGCGGGTGCCTTGGTCCCCTATCGGGAAATGAATCACGGGCTTTTCAGCGTGGATGCGGGGCGCGCCCGCGGCGGTGTGCCGGTGCCAGCAGCTATTATGCCCCTGCGCTACGCCTACGAGGCCATGATCGTCGCGCAAGCCACGCGGAATCCCTTCGAGGCAGAACGGTTGCGACTCCAACGGCGGATCGACCGAATGCGGTCGTTAGAAGTGCCGATGACTGCCGAGCAGACGGAGCGCTTCGAGCTGCTCAAGGAAGGGCTGCGGCGACTGTTAGCATCCGGGGCCTCGTCGGTGGAAGAGGCGGCGAACCTCGTGGCAAGAATCGGGCGCATTTCGACATCGGGCACCCGCATTGAAGTGGAAACGATGAAAGTCTGGCCTGAGAACAGCCCCCGCGCGCGTCCGGCGTCCGAGTTTTTCGTCAACGAACGAATCGACCTGTTAGTCAGGGAGGCGGAAACCTTCCGCAATGACTATCGCAACAAGGACCGCCGCATCGTTTTCCACGCCCTGAAAAAACCGATTCCATTCATGTCAGAGAAGACCGGAAAGACGGTTCAGGAATATGTGGAACGCGACGATGAAATGGAGACCCAGAAATACTGCGGATTCGTGCTGGCCGGAGTGGTCCTCGGCTGTGGGATGGTTTCTACCCTGATCATCTCTCGTCAGAACAGACAGACGAAGTAGAGAGAGCGACCACCTGATAGAAAAATTGACGAACAAAAGCGGCAATCAATTCCGCGCTCCACCTTTTGGGGAATCCCATTTTCTTGCTCAACTCTCCACTGGCGGCGAGGCCACCATGGTCAACGCATCCATGACCGCCAAGACGGAGGGTGGATCAAGCGCGTCTGGAACCACCGCGCCCAAAACGAGACAGCCGTAAGCGGTCTCGACAGGAATGACTTCGAGTGTGGCACCTGCCCCTATTTTCACATGGACGTTTCCAGCGGAAGCCCCCGGTCGTCTCGAAGCGAGGGCCAGGCTGCGGGCAAGGAAATGCAGGCGTCCGTGGTTACTCTCGTCGAAGATAACCGCCCCTTCCCGATCAAGGATGAAAATGCCCGTGGCGGAGAAATTGTGACGCATCCAGTCGCGGAAGCGGGTGATTCGATCGAGGAAGGGACCACGGGCCGTGTTAGGACTTTCAGGCGGCAGAGGCGCTTGCACCGCAGGCGGCGATTCTTCGCGAGGCGGCGGCGGGGGCTGAGTGACGACCGCAGCCACCTGCTCGCTGGCGTAACCGACGAATCCTTCGCCGAAACCCGCGTCCGCCACGGCCATCGCGGGTTCACGGTCCGGCTTCATCAGCCGCTCGGCGAGGCGGCGGACTTCGACAGGATCAAGCCATGGGTAGATCGGGTCCATCAGCCACGCGCAGCGTGATGTCCGCTGTTAGGTTCGAGTTTAGTTTCAATTTCCGCACGGAGCGAATCGAAAACCACCTGGGCTCCGGCCCCATCTTCCAACACGCCGATGGGTAAACCGCGGGCGCTGGCCCGGATGAAAAGTCCGTCGCGAGGAATCTGCGTTTGAAATACCATTTCCGGCGGCAACAACTGCCGCAAGGCTCCGGCGGCTTCCGTGCTTTCTGCGAGGTCGTTCTGCACCATCGTAAGGAGAACCCCCAGCACCGTGAGCCGCGGATTCATGACACGCAGACGGTTGAGTCCTTCGAGAAGTTTCGGGATGGAGCGGATTCCAAGGGGCTCGGCCTGCTGAGGGATCATGATCGCGTCGCTGGATGCGATCACATCGCCGGTCACTCCAAAAAGACCGGCTGCCGTGTCAATCAGGCAGAGGTCGAAACCCCGACCAGCCACACTGCGAAGAAAAGCCCTGACGCGTGCGAGATGGGCGCCCATGCCGCCACCACCGGCTTCGTAATCACTAGCTTGACCGCTGGCCACCAGCGAAAAGGTCTCTAACCGAGTCGGCACGATCAGGCGCTCCAGCGGGATTCCCGGGTCAGCAAGATAGTCGTAAAACCCGGCAAGCAAGCGTGATTGACGGGTCAGCGAAAGTCCGACGGAGCCCTGCGGATCTGCATCGACGAGCAGGGTTCTCACGCCTGCACGGGCAAAGGAATGGGCTAGATTAATCGAGACGGTGGTTTTACCCACCCCTCCTTTTTGGCTGGAAACGGCAATACTGATCACACTACGCAGGGAATTGTTGCACAACGGTAGCTTCCGCTTGCCACATCGGAAGTCTTTTCTTCAGGATGGGGTTGCCAAGGGAATGACGGTCTCTTTTTTTCTCTTCTAAATCCATTTATGAACTCGCGAACTTCCTCTGGCCCTCTGATCGCTGCGATTATCCTGGGCGGCCTTATGTTAGGGACCGGAGCCTGCCGGAGAGGGGCAAAAGACGCTAAGGAAAATGCCGGGCCACCCACTGTCCTCTCCTCGGAACTCCATTCCAATGCGCTCGCTCCGCTTCCCGGAGCAATCTATCAGAGCCAAGCGAATTCGCCGATCCATTGGCAACCTTGGACGAGGGTGACGATGTCGCGGGCAAAGTCCGCCCATCGTCTGGTGTTCGCCGTGATTGCGATGCCACAGCTTCCGGGTTTCCAGACCGTCTTGGAGGCCTTGGCAAAAGATCCCGCTCTGGTTTCTGCCATCAATGATCAGTATGTGCCCGTGCTGGTTGACGGCGATGCCTCGCGGGAAATGGGCCTTCTCGCGGCGGATCTCTGCGCGGAAATCAAACGCGGGCTGCAGATGCCTTTGTTCGTCTGGATGACTCCGGAGGGTAACCCCGTCGCGTGGATACCCGTCACGAAATCCTCCAAGGCCAAGGTCTCGGATTTGTTCAACCAATCCCACTCGATGATCAGCCGGATGTGGTCGGACGATTCGGCTTATGTGCTGAAAAACAGTGTTTGGGATAATGCTAGCCGCCGCGATCGCATCGCCCTGCGCAAGAATTCCAAAGTCATGAGCGAGCGCCCCGCAGAGGATGTGCTCCGCTGTCTCCGCCAGCTTTCTTCGTTTTATGATCCAGACTCCCGCACCTTCGACGAGGCGGGCGGGCTTTTCCCTTCTGGCACCATCGACCTCCTCTCAACCGCCGCCGTCCAGCCCGGCCTGTCCGAGGAGGTGCGTTCCCGCTGCATGGAAACGACCCGCGAGCTGCTCGTCGATCTACTGCCCAGTGCCATGTTTGACCCGTTAGATGGCGGCATATTCTCCTCCCGCCAAGGTAACTCTTGGAGTTTACCTGCGTTTTCAAGGGATTGCGTGACCCAGGCCCGAGCGTCGGTTGCCTTGATTCACGCCTACCGGGCGACCGGTGACGCGCGGATCTTGGAAAAGGCGCTGGGCTTGATTGCGTTTTCCGAAAAAGCCTTCGCTACCACCGAGGGCTTGTTCTCGGTAGGAACGACGAACGAATCCGACCCGTCGGCATGGCTCTGGAGCGTCGAAGACGTCGAAAAAGCACTTGCCCCTGAAGATGCAGCTTGGTGGATTCAGGCCACGGGCATGAAAGGCTTGGGGAACCTGCCTTCAGAGGTGGATCCACACCGCGAGTTTTTCCGCTGCAACAGTCTGGGCATCCGCAAGCCGCTCGGGCAGTTGGCTGCGGCGCAATCCCAGTCAGTCGAGATTTTCACCCCGCGCTATGAAGCGGTCCGAGAAAAACTCTTGGAAATCCGCACTGCCCGCCTAGGAAAAATCATTCGCGATGACAGTTCCCACGCTGGAGCGACCTTGCGAATGGTGTCCGCCTACGCAGCGGCATTCGGAGTGACAGGCGATGTGAAATTTCGGGAAAAGGCCATCGCTTTGCTGGAAAAATCTCGGATCGCGTTTAGCGACGGGCCCCGGCTACGCCTGTTTTCCAAGGCCATCCCGGAATCGATTGGTGAGGGCCGGGCTTTCCTCTATGGCTTGGCCCTGCAAGCCGCGCTCGATGTCTCCGACATCACCTCGGACGAAAAATGGCTCGATTGGGCCGAAGACCTTGCAACCACGGCCGCAGAATTTTTCACCGGCTCTGGCTTCCTCAAGGAATGCCCGGACGACGCGAAAATCATCGACCTACCGATCACCGATCTGGTCATGTTGTTTGACGATTCCACATCTGGCCTCATCTCCTCCGCAGAATGCAGGCTTGCCGAGCGCGGTCGGCCATTGGTTCCTACGTTCAGTGAATTGGCGACTCCGCTGCCGATCTTCACCGTGGACCGGCCCATCCTTCATACGGACCTCCTGCAAGCGACGCTCTCGCGACTGTTCAAAGTGACCGTCGTTTTTGGAACCGGGATTTCTCCTGAGCTGAAAATGGCCACCGAGCGGCTGCCGATCCGGATGGTCCAGCGCCGTGCCGCGAAATCCGCAGATGAAGTTCCCGCGGGTGCTGTTATGGTAGTCCTTGCGAACGGTCAGACCCGCCTTGCTTCCACGCCGGAAGCGTTGCAAGAAGCGGTCTTGCCCTCAGCGAAGAAATTGTAAATTCTGACCCCGAGCAAGATCCCACTTAACCCATCCATGAAACCGAACCCTGCCGCCGCCGCGCTTTGCTTACTGACATTTTCCCTGCCCTGTCTGGCGGATACATTCACTCTGAAAGACGGCACCAGCCTTGAAGGCACCATTCTCAGCGAAGCGGGAGACACCTACGTCCTAGAGGTGCAGATCACGAAAAGCATCAAGGACGAACGAAAAGTCCTCAAGACCGATGTCGTTAAAATCGACCACGAACAACCTGACATCAAGGCCTTTGCCGCCATTGAGAAATTGGTTCCCACCCCGGATTTGATGACCGTGGATGAATACCTTCAACAAATGGCCGCAGTTGAAAAATTCCTGAAAAATTTCCGGGCGAGTAACAACGTCAAAGCAGCCAAGGCGATTTTTGAAACTCTCAAGGCCGAGTGCAACCAAGTTTCCGAAGGCGGCGTCAAGCTCAACGGTAAAATCATCTCACCCTCTGAATATCAGGCCAACGCCTACGATCTGGATGCCAAGGTCGAAGAAGCGAAAATTCGCGGCCTCGTCTATCGTTACCAATTTCTCGAAGCACTCCGCGAGTTCGCCATTTTTGACCGCGACTACCGCACCACCGTTTCATTCGGTGCCATCGCTCCGCTGATGAGACAGGTTATCCAGTCCCAAATTGCCGAAGCGCGGCAGTCATTGCTCACCCTTGATGCCCGCGTTAAGGAACGCCAAGTCGGACTCCAACGGATGGACCCCGAAAATCGCAGTGGCACGGAAAATGCCATCAAGGATGAAACTGCCGAAATCGAAGCCCGCTACAAGGCGGAAAAGGACGCCAAACAGAGCTGGGTCACCACCAGCCCTTTCCACAAAGCCTCGCTCGAGGATACCGTGAAATATGGAGAATTAGAACTCGCACGCCTCAGCACCATCAAGACGGTCTTGGGTGTGGATGGCGGAAAAGCCTATCGCGAAGCCTGGTCCATCATCCATAAAGGCGGAAACCCCACGGCCATCACCGCAGCCCTCGCTGCCGCAAAGGCCGCCGCAGTCGCACCCCGCTACCTCGCCGATCTGGACGCAGCGTCGAAAATTAAGAAATAGCGGCGCCTGGGAATGGTATTGGACCCTCAAATCGGAAACCAATGAAGGCAATTTCGAGCCATCCTTAAAACCGTTTGCCAGAGAACGATTGCCCGGATAGGACTCGCGGGCTGCCTCGGAAGATCAAAGGCGAAGTTCGATGAGATTCTTCAAGGGGGCGGAAACTAACTGCAAACTCACTGCGGGTTGCTACTCTCCATGGTTTTCCAGGCCTTGGTGATAAAAATTCTGGGTCCATGGAAACTAAAAAATCCTTTCTTGCCCGCGCGGAGATGTGTGTAGTTCCGACGATGGACGCGATATCGTGGACAACTACTGTAAGCAGCACGATCAGCACGCAGAACTTGCCCGTATCCGAGCCTGTGAAAACGGCCGATGGATCTTCGTATGCGCGACCTCTGGGGTATCGCAATTGATCGATTCTAACGGAAATGTTCATGCACGGCTTGCGGCACTCGAACAAGGACACCTTTCTGGAATAATGAAGCGAGAAACAAAGCTTACCTTTTACACCCGCTTCGGTTGGCTAATGCCTTGGGTCGTGCTGATAACCGCCATCGCCGATTGGCTGTTCCTGATGCTGCCCAGCGCTTTCCAAACTAAACTCGACGGACCCGCGAGTAGGTTTCGCGGTTGTGCAAAAAAACCGTCCTGTTAGGCCGCCTGCCTTAACAACGCGATGAGGACTCCCTGGATAATCAGTTCCTGAGCCGGAATAAGATCCGGGAAATCGGCGTTTTCCGCGCGGAGGAAGGGTTTGCCTTTTTCGATCATGTAACGTTTCAGGGTGGTTTCTCCATCAATCAGAGCCGCCACGATGTCGCCTTTCCGGGGTTCGCGGAATTCCAGGATGACCGTATCTCCGCTACAAATATGGGCGTCGATCATCGAATCCCCTCGGACCTTGAGGGCGAAGGTGCGGGCGTGGCGGGGAATTCCCAACGCGCTGATGTCGATAGAAATGCAGCCTTGGCGATCTTGCTCCACGTCTTGAGCCATGCCGGCGGCGATGGTGCCGTAGATGGGAATGTCCAGAATTTCCCCACGGTCAAGCTCGTCGGGGAAAATCACCGCTCGCGCCTTTCCGGGAAGCCGCTGGATGACTCCTTTCCGCTCAAGGGCACGCAAATGGCTCATCGCGGCGGTCTGGCTGGCGAACTTGAAAAAGTGCTGGATCTCCCGCGTGGAGGGCATGATTCCCGTCTGGCGTTGAGACAGGCGGAGATAATCCAGAATCTCTTGTTGGCGGAGTGTTAGGTCGTAAGTCATCGTTTTATGAACAGTGTTCCTTAGAACAAACCGCATGGACGGGGTTGGATCAAGCGAAAAATTTCCGCGCTCGCGATCAGAGTGTGAAGCATATCCCGCTGGCAATTTTGGAGCAGCCCGTCTAGCCACACTCACGTGCAGGACAAGGCAGACATCCGGAACAAACCGAAGCCGGTATTTTTCTGGCTGTGGATCGTATTTTTCCTGCAAGGAATGACGCCGGGGTTCTGGATGTCCGCGTTGACGAATATTTTAAAGGCGCGGGGAATGGGCGGCTGGGTGGCGCTGGTTTTCGTAGTTCCACCGCTCTGTGCCCTGATTTCGCCCTTGGTGGGTGGTGCATTGGCGGACCAGCGGATCGCGGCGAACCGACTTTACGCATGGACGTGTTTAGTCGGCTCGGTTGCCCTTTTCGCTGCGTTTGCCGCATTGGATGCGGCCTGGAATCCATGGTGGTTTGTCGTCCTGTTAGGTGTTTACTCACTGTTTTCCGCCCCAGCCTGGGGGCTACTAACAACCATGGCACTCACCAATCTTGAAAACGGAGAACTCCGTTTTCCGTTAGTGAGATTGGGCGCGACGCTGGGATGGATGGCGGCCGGCTGGCTGACCAGTTATGTGCTCCATGCAGATACCAGTCCGGTGGCGGGCTATGCGTCGGCAGCGACTCGTTTCGGGTGCGGAATGGTCGCCTTCATGCTGCCTCACACGCCTCCTTTGGGTAAGGGAAATTCGTGGCAAAGCCGCCTTGGTCTGGATGCGTTCTCCTTGATGAAACACCGCGACCACCGCGTCTTTTTCCTTGTGACCACCTTGTTCTCCGTGCCTCTCTCCGCGTTTTACATGTATGCGCCGGAACTGCTCAACGTTTTAGGAGACACCCATTCCACGGCCACCATGACGATCGCGCAGGTTACTGAAATTATCGCCATGTTACTCGTGGGTTCGCTGATGCTTCGCTTCCGGGTAAAAACGATCCTGCTGTGGGCGCTTGGCCTATCAGTGCTGCGCTTCGGCATGAGCGCCTACGCCGGAGCAAGCCGATCTATCAATTGGCACATCGGTGGCATCGTGCTGCATGGCATGTGTTATACTTTTTATTTCATTACCGCCCAGGTATTCCTTGATCGCCGGGTGGACCCTGGTCTCAGGGGGCAGGCACAAGGCTTGCTGACTTTGGTTTCAGGTGGGCTGGGTCCTCTTGTCGGCGCGTTGATTTGCGGTTGGCTGAGGAACCATTATGTCACTGCCGATGGCAATGGCTGGATGGCATTTTGGTCGATCTTGGCTGCGATGATCGCACTTTGCTTTATAATCTTCGCCGTATTTTACCGAGGTCTAGGCAAGCGATCCGTGACTGGAAATTCCTAATCATGTCCGCGGTGGTGAGGCCTTTGCATGATGTTACTTTTCATCTTTAGTGTATTTAGATCGCGCAGAAGCGATTTTGCGCGTGTAGAACTCAACGCAACACTTTCAACCACCACCGATGATCACCGCCCATTCCTACGCCGCCTTCGACCCACAATCGCCACTCAAATCCTGGGACTTCCAGCGCCGTGAAGTCGGCGACGACGATGTACAGATCGACATTCTGTTTTGCGGCGTCTGCCACTCGGATTTGCATTACGCCCGCAGCGAATGGATGCCGGTCACTTATCCACAAGTCGTCGGCCACGAGATCGTGGGCAAGGTGGTATCGGTAGGAAAAAATGTGACCGGCCACCAAGTGGGCGATATTGTGGGTGTCGGTTGCATTGTAGATAGCTGCCGCCATTGCGATCATTGCGAAGCTGATCTTGAAAATTACTGCCTCGAAGGCATGCAGGGCACCTACATGGGTGTTGAAAAGCAAACCGGCAAACCGACCCAGGGCGGATATTCCACCGTCATCGTCGTCGATGAAAATTACGTTTTGCGTGTGCCCGCAGGCATGGACCCGGCCAAAGCCGCCCCGCTGCTTTGCGCCGGCATCACCGTTTATTCGCCGCTGCGCCATTGGAAAGCAGGTCCGGGCAAGATTGTCGGAATCGTCGGCTTGGGCGGACTTGGTCACATGGGAGTGAAACTCGCCCACGCGATGGGTGCGAAAGTCATTCTCTTCACCACCTCGCCCGGCAAGGTCGCCGACGGCAAAAAGCTCGGCGCTGACGATGTTGTCATCTCCAAAAATGAAGAAGACATGGCCCGCTACGCCGGACAGTTCGACCTGATCGTCAACACTGTCGCCGCCTCACACAACCTCGACCCATTCATCAATCTGCTGAAGCTCGACGGCACCATGGTCCTCGTCGGCGCACCAGCCACGCCACATCCATCGCCACAGGTTTTTCCGCTCCTCATGCAGCGCCGTTCGCTCGCCGGTTCCGCCATCGGTGGAATTAAAGAAACCCAGGAAATGCTCGATTTCTGCGCGGAGCACGACGTGATGCCCGAGATCGAAATGACGTCCATGCAGGACATCAATCAAGCATGGGAGCGGGTGGCAAAAAGCGATGTGAAATACCGTTTCGTCATTGATATGGCGACCCTCAAGACAGAGCAGACAAAGGACTGACGAGGGGATGCGCCTGCGGGGCGTTCGCAAACTTTAATCCACCAGCGACTTCGCCAGCGCTTTCGCAAATCCCGGACCCGTGGCGGTTTCCTCGTGCTTGTAGTAAACAAACGCGTCCGACCATTTTCCGGCTTGGTTGCGGATGAAATTTGCCTGATCGCGGATGTCCCGATCCCTGTAGACCCCTCGGCGAGGACGAAAATAGCCGAAATCCGCCGTCGCGATCTGCGGGGTGATTAGGTCTTCTGATTCCGCGATGCAGAGCGCTGTATTAAATCCGGTTAGCTGGCTGAAGATCTCATCTGTGAACCACGACTCATGGCGGAATTCGAAAGCGGACCGCAGTCCCTTCGGCAGCGATTGCAGGAACTCGCCCAGCAGCACGGCATCCGCCTTGAACGTTTCCGGCAGTTGAAACAGCACCGGCCCGAGCTTCGCGCCGAGGCCCTTCACCGACTCATGGAATTTGCCAATCACCTCGCCACAACCACGGAGCTTCGCGAAATGGGAGACCCGTTGCGGAGCCTTCAGACTGAAACGGAAATCCTTTGGGGTTTCGTCGCGCCATCGGTCGATGGTCTTCACGCTAGGCAGACTGCGGAACGTATAGTTCACCTCGGTGCTCCGGAACTCCGCCGCGTAGAAAGCCAGCATCTTAGCGGGCGACATTTTTTCCGGATAGAATTTCCCCTTCCATTCCGGATACTGGAATCCCGAAGTGCCGATCCATGTTTTCATTTCTTCACCGTTACCGATTCCAGAAAAATCCGCAACTCGCGAAATCCGTCGCACATCTCGATTCTCCAGCCAGATCGGTCGAGCATCGCCATCATCCGAATGCTCGTTGGTCGGGACTAACCCCGCACTGGTGCCATTTCCACGCCGTTCTAGGACGAGTCAAACATCCGCCCGGCGGCGTTCGGCAGGTTCAAGGCTTGACGCACACGACTTTGCCATTGGGTGGCCGCCCTTTTTCACCCGCTGGGCAATGCGTTTGATCGCGACTGCGGAGAAGGGGATCCACAGATAGAACATTTCGATGCGGTAACCGAGGCTTCCAAGCGATGGGTCACGGCAAGGTTACGGAGCTTTCCCACGGGCAGTCCATGCCATGAAACCGTTGGAAAAACAGGCGGCGCCTTTCATCCTCCGTGCCATCGGAACCGATCCCGCTCCAGACCAACTGCCGCGCGGTCGCCACCATGTCAAAACCCATGAGCAGGCGCTCCTCCGGTGTTTTTCGCATCATGGCGGCGAAGATCATGGCGTTGATCTCCGGTGCCGTGTCCTTCACGGCAAAACCCGTGTCAGCGTATCTGTCAGGTTCAATGCGGCTGACCATGTCTTGAGGTAGTCCGTATCGCACCCCGTGGCAATCAGGTTTTCCACGTCCGCAAGTTGCCGTTCCGACCGCGACCCCCTTGCCCAATGGAGCTTGGAAAGGATGAGATCCTCCTTGCTCACCACCCAGACCTCGAAATCCGCCAATTTCAGCCGCTGTCGCCGCCCGAACTCATGCAGTCGATACTCTTCCCGCTTCTGGATCATGAAATCCACCTTGATCAACGTGGTCAGGTGGATGGCGTTGAAGCAGCTCTGATGGGTCACGGCTTCGCGCGCGGCATCTTCCGATACGTAATAGTCCTCCCCAAGGATCTCGTGGATGCGCTTCGCGTCCTCCAAATAAAACGCAACCACCAGGTCGATGTCGCGCGTCATGCGCGGCTGGGCGTAGCAGTTCAGCGCCACGGAATCGGTGAGCATGTAGGCAATCCCTGCCGCATCGAGACGGTTCACGATGTCGCGCAGGAGTTGCAATTCTTCGGTCATGGATCGCGAACAAGCCCGCATCCGCCAAGCCCCCGCTGCGAGCCGAAATTTCCACATCGAAAAGGCACGGCACCGAGAGATCACGTAGGTTCGATCCATCCGGCGGTTACGAATCGGGCATTCGGGAATCTCCAGTCACAGGCAGTCGTCTGCATTGATGGATGCGACAATCACCTCGGGCTCTTTGCTGACGCGCTTTCTCATGGCCGCCCGCGGCACACCGTCCTTAATCTCCGGCGCGACCATGCAGCACTTCCCTGAAATCCAGCTCACCTTTCAAGAAGCCCGCGTTCTCGGTTGCTTGTTGGAAAAGGAAATCCTCACTCCCGACAGCTACCCGCTCACTCCCAACTCCCTTCTCATCGCCTGCAACCAGACCACCAGCCGGGAACCCATCACCCGCTTCACCGGTGAGGAAGTGGCGGAAGCCCTTCGCGGACTTTCGGAGAAATACCTCGTCGAAAAGACTCTCGGCGGCCGCGCCCCGAAATTCGAACACTGCCTCCAGGACGTGCTGAGCATGCAGCCGGGCGAGCGCGCCGTCCTGACCGTCCTGCTGCTGCGCGGACCCCAGAGCGCC
>JANYFB010000183.1 GCA_025362955.1 Akkermansiaceae bacterium | reverse complement strand
GACCCTTTTTGACGTGAACATCGAAGGCATGACGCCGCAGAAGCTCATCAACCCGAAGGCGCTCTCCGCCGTCGTGCGTGATTTCTTCGGCCGTTCGCAACTCTCGCAGTTCATGGACCAAACGAATCCGCTCGCAGAGCTCACCCACAAGCGCCGCCTTTCGGCCCTTGGACCAGGTGGTCTCAACCGCGACCGTGCTGGCTTCGAAGTCCGCGACGTGCATCCGTCCCACTATGGCCGGATCTGCCCGATCGAAACTCCGGAAGGTCCGAACATCGGTCTCATCAACTCGATGTGTACCTATGCCCGCATCAATGAGTTCGGCTTCATCGAAACTCCTTACCGCCGCGTGGTGAACTCGAAGGTCACCAACGAGATCGAGTATCTAACCGCCGACCAGGAGGAAAACTTCCTCATCGCCCAGGCCAACAACCCGATCGACAAGAAGGGTGTTTTCCAAACCGAGCGCATCACCGCCCGTGAAAAAGGCGGCGAGTTCATTGAAGCACTTCCAGCCGATGTGAACTACATGGACGTCTCGCCCAAGCAGCTCGTTTCCGTGGCCGCCGGTCTAATCCCGTTCCTTGAGCACGATGACGCGAACCGCGCACTGATGGGCTCGAACATGCAACGCCAAGGCGTGCCATTGCTCGTTTCCGAGTCGCCGCTCGTCGGCACCGGACTCGAAGGCAAGGCCGCCCGCGATTCCCGCGCCGTGGTGGTTTCGGAAGCCGACGGCATCGTTGCCGCCGCGACCGCGGAAATTATTGTCACCACTCCGGATGGCAAGCTCCCCGTTTCCGAGGAAAAATTTCTCAGCGACGCCGAGTCCGTGAAGTCCAACGTGGCGAAGGGCATCATGGCCTATCCGCTGCGGAAGTTCATGCGCTCCAACGCCGGCACCTGCATCAACCAGAAGCCGATCGTCAAGCTGGGTCAAAAAATCAAGAAAGGCCAAGTGCTCGCCGACGGACCTAACACCGAAGACGGCGAACTCGCCATCGGCCGCAACGTCCTCGTCGCGTTCATGCCTTGGAACGGCTATAACTTCGAAGATGCCATCGTCATCTCCGAGCGCGTGGTGAAGGACGATGTCTATACCTCGATCCACATCTCGGAATTCGACGTTGCCGCCCGCGACACCAAACTCGGACCGGAAGAAATCACCCGTGATATTCCTAACGTCGGCGAAGATGCACTCCGCAACCTCGACCACGACGGCATCATCCGCATCGGTGCGGAAGTGAAACCCGGCGACATCCTCGTCGGCAAGATCACTCCGAAGTCCGAAACCGAACTCGCACCGGAAGAACGTCTCCTCCGCGCCATCTTCGGTGAGAAGGCTGCTGATGTTAAGGATACTTCGCTGCGCGTGCCATCAGGCTGCGTCGGAATTGTTCAGGACGTCCGTGTTTCCCAAAGCGGCTTCGCCAAGAAGCGTGCTGAAAAGGTTGATCCGGTTGAGCTCAAGAAGACGCTCAAAAAGATCAACGACGAGCACAAGAAGAAGGCCGACAAGCTGACGGACGACCTCACCGAGCGTCTTTCCGACATTCTGTTAGGCGAAAAAATTCCGCTCGACGTGGTCAACGCACAGACTGGTGAAATCATCATCCCGGCCAACCGCAAGATCACCAAGACGCTGCTCCGCAAGCTGGCCTCGGTCCACGACCATATCGAAATCGATCCTTCCCCCATCCGTAACAAGATCTTGGAAATCATCAGTTCGTTCGAAGGTCGTTTCCAGGAACTCGACACCGAGCGCGAGCGCAAACTCGACTCGCTTGAGTCCGGTGATGAAGTCGATCCAGGCGTCATCAAGGAAGTGAAGGTTTTCATTGCCGCCAAACGGAAGCTCTCCGTGGGTGACAAAATGGCCGGTCGTCACGGTAACAAGGGCGTTGTCGCCACCATCGTGCCGGAAGAAGATATGCCCTATCTATCGGACGGCACTCCGGTTGATATTTGCCTCAACCCGCTCGGCGTGCCATCGCGGATGAACGTCGGACAGGTGCTTGAAACTCACCTCGGCGTCGCTGCCAAGGCGCTCGGCTTCAAGGTTGCCACTCCGATTTTCGACGGCATCAAGGAAGAAGTCATCTGGGATTTCATGTCCAAGGCCAAGAAGGTCGATGGTGTGAAATTCGTCGGCGACAACGGTGAACTTCGGGCCCGCAAGCCCGGCGAACCCGAAGGTCGCGGCTATACTTGGATCGGCGACGGCAAGGACGGCACCACGGGTGGTAAATCGACCCTCTATGACGGTCGCACCGGCGAGGCTTTCCATAACCCGGTTGTGGTCGGGATGATCTACATCCTCAAGCTCGGTCACTTGGTTGCCGACAAGATCCACGCCCGCGCGGTGGGCCCATACTCGCTCGTCACCCAGCAGCCGCTCGGTGGTAAGGCGCAATACGGTGGCCAGCGTTTCGGGGAAATGGAAGTATGGGCGCTCGAAGCATACGGCGCAGCATACACCCTCCAGGAACTTCTAACCGTCAAGTCGGACGACGTCCAAGGACGCACCCGGATTTACGAGGCGATTGTCAAAGGCGACAACAACCTCGAAGCCGGAACGCCCGAGTCGTTCAACGTCCTCATCAAGGAAATGCAATCCCTCGGACTCGATGTCCGTCCGGGTCGCAAGGGTTCCACCCATGGCTCCGGCATGACCGGTGGCCTGGATGATTACTCCCTCGATGATCTTACCCTGTAATTTGAAACGCGAACCCCAACCTGACCTAAAACGTTACTAACAACATGAGTGTCGATAACAACCTTCGCGAACTATTTGGCGTGGACGAGCGCCCAGAGGCCTTTGACCAAGTCTCCATCACCGTCGCTTCCCCGGAAATCATCCGTTCCTGGTCCAAGGGCGAGGTGAAGAACCCGGAAACCATCAACTACCGGACCTTCAAGCCCGAAAAAGGCGGTCTCTTCTGCGAGCGGATCTTCGGTCCCACCCGCGACTGGGAATGCGCCTGTGGTAAATACAAGCGGATCAAACACAAGGGCGTGATTTGCGACCGTTGCGGTGTCGAAGTGACCCTCAGCCGCGTCCGTCGCGAGCGCATGGGCCACATCGAACTGGCCGTGCCGGTTTCCCACATCTGGTTCTACAAGTGCATGCCATCGCGCATCGGCCTCATGCTCGACATGAGTGCCCGCCAGTTGGAGCGCGTCATTTATTATGAAGATTACGTCGTCACCGAACAGGGCAACACCGCCCTCGAAGTCGGCCAACTCCTCACGGAGAACGAACTCCGCGAGGCGGAAGACACCTACGGCGACGGATCGTTCCAAGCCGCCATGGGTGCTGCCGCTATCATGGAATTGCTCCGCCAGTGCGACCTTCCTTCGCTGATCGTTGCGCTTGAGGAAGAACTCGGAACCACCCGTTCCAAGCAAAACAAGAAGAAGCTCTCGAAGCGTCTCAAGATCACTCAAGGATTCATGCAATCGAAGTCGCGGCCGGAATGGATGATCCAGACCGTGCTTCCCGTGATCCCGCCGGACCTTCGTCCGCTGGTGCCACTGGAAGGCGGCCGTTTCGCCACCTCCGACCTGAACGACCTCTATCGCCGGGTCATCAACCGCAACAACCGGCTCAAAAACCTCCTGCTCCTCAAGACGCCGGAAGTCATCATCCGCAACGAAAAGCGGATGCTTCAAGAGGCGGTTGATGCGCTGTTCGACAACGGTCGTCACGGTCGCGCCGTCACCGGTGCCGGCAACCGTCCGCTCAAATCCCTCAGCGACATGCTCAAGGGCAAGGGCGGCCGATTCCGTCAGAATCTTCTCGGAAAACGCGTCGATTATTCGGGCCGTTCCGTCATCGTCGTCGGTCCCGATCTCAAGCTCGGCCAGTGCGGGCTTCCCAAGAAGATGGCACTTACCTTGTTCGAACCATTCATCATCCGCCGTCTCAAAGAACTTGGCTATTGCCACACCGTGCGGTCGGCCAAGAAGATGATCGACCGCAAGACCACCGAAGTCTGGGACATC
>JANYFB010000022.1 GCA_025362955.1 Akkermansiaceae bacterium | reverse complement strand
GCCTCTCGGGCATCGAAGTAAAAGCGCACCAATAAGGCGCGCTCGATCATATCAGGCTTTTCTCTAACTTCAAACATCCGAGCCAGAAGTAACACCGAAGTCACCCCTCGGCCATGCGAAATTTCTAGCCGAAACTGGCCTTCAACGGGTTTCCTCGTTCAACCAACGCTCGTGACCCCACAAGCCCCAGACGATGCCGGCAAGGCCGAAAACGAGCAACAGCGGCGGGAGGGCAATCGTCAGGCTGATCCCGACCGGCCCGATGGCGGCCAAGACATCGTTGTCAATAAAATGGGGAGCCAGAACCATGTACAACCGCGCGACCAGCAGCGAAATCGCCCCGACCGCCATCATCGTGCCGCCCCAGGATTGATACCTGCGGGCGAGTTTAAGTGCGGCAAGACCGATCAGACCGATGCCAATGACGCCGAAAGCGTTGATGAGCAGGCCGTTTTCCAAGAGGGTTTCAAGCAACAGATTCATGGGGAGCTAACGGGTGGGTGGCGGGTTTGCGGTGGGGGGAAGTCGCCGTGAAGACCTTGGCATGCAGCGCCAAACCGAGACCGAAAATCAGCCAACCGGCGTTCATCACGACCAATTTTACGGAGTGCCAGGCAATCGCATTGGCGGCGCTTCCGTGATAGCGGCCCATTTTTGAAAATGGTTCGATGCTTCCCGCCTCGTAAAGCGGCATCATCACCGAGTAGCCGAAACCGAGCAACAGCGCCCCTGCGACAATCAGCCGTGCAGTCCAGCCTGACGTGGATTGGGAAAGCCTCCAAGCGATGAGCATCAGGAAAATTCCCATCACGATCATGAAAACAGGCCGAACTGCTTCGATGGAACCCAATGGCAAACAATTTCCAAAACTCATTTCCGAACATAGAAACTATTCATAAGTCGTTGATCAATAATAATGAACGACAGATTTATTGGATATGAACTCTTCTGAAAATCTATGGTTGTTTGATAGAATGGGTAAGGTTGAAACTTTACTTTTACGAATAACCTAACGGCTAGGGCCCGAGGATTCGATGTTTCTTGATCCCATCAGAGGCAAAAAAAAGTTTAAAAGTGAGCTGCATGATTGCGATTTCTTGGAGAAATCAGCGAATCTACCCTGCGAAATATTTTTCATTAAAATGAGATTTCTCGCCCCTCCATTGTTTCAACTCTTGCGACAATCCCCTTTGCCGCCTAATCCGGTCGCGACATGAGTGAAGCCGTCACCCCGCAGCAACCGCAAAATACCGCAGCAGAACTGATCGCCGTCCGCCGCGACAAGCTCGCGAAACTCCGTGAACTCGGGATCGACCCCTACGGCGCACGCTTCCAAGTATCGGTCACACCTGCCGATCTCCGCACGAATTTCGCCGAAGGTCTGCAAGTCAAAGTCGCTGGCCGCATCACCGCGCTGCGCGACATGGGGAAATCCTGTTTTTTCCAACTCTCCGACGTGCTCGGATCCATCCAAGGCTACATGAACGTCAAGGCGCTTGACGAAACCGGCGTCGCCGCCTGGAAATGCCTTGATCGTGGCGACTGGATCGGCATCGAGGGCGAAACCTTCCTCACCAAGACCGGCGAGCCGACCGTGAAAATGGAGAAATTCACCGTCCTCTCCAAATCCCTGCGCCCGATGCCCGACAAGTGGCACGGCGTCGCCGACCGCGAGATCAAGTACCGCAAGCGCCACCTCGACCTGATGGGCAATCCGGACAGCGCCGCGATCTTCGTCAAACGCTCGCTAATGATCGCCGAGATCCGCCGTTTCCTCCAAGACCGCGGCTTCCTCGAAGTGGAAACCCCAATGCTCCAAGACATCGCCGGGGGAGCTGCCGCGCGGCCCTTCGAGACCTATCACAATGCACTCGGGATGCCGCTCACGCTGCGGATCGCGCCGGAGCTTTTCCTCAAGCGGCTGTTGGTCGGCGGGTTCACGAAAATTTTCGAACTTAACCGCAGCTTCCGAAATGAAGGAATTTCGCGCCGCCACAATCCGGAGTTTACGATGTTAGAAGCGTATTGGGCGTTTTCCGATTTCGAGGAAATGGCGGATCTCGTCGAGGAACTCACTTGCCATCTCGCGGAAAAATTCTGCGGCGGCTTGAAAATCGAGCACCAAGACGACGAGGGTAACGTCATCCGTACCATCAACCTCGCCCGTCCATGGAAGCGTGCCAGCTACCACGACCTCATCAGTCAGGCCGCAGGTGCCGATTTCTTCGATCTAACTGCCGATGGCCGTCGCACACGCTGCGAGGAAAAAGGCGTGCAGATTTCGGAAGGCATGGAGGACCACGAAGTCATTCAGCAGGTTTTTGAAAAGCTAGTCGAAGAAAAGACTTTTGATCCGTGCTTCGTCACCCGCGTCTCCAGCGAACTCGTTCCTCTCGCCAAGGTCAGTCCCGGCGGCAAGACGGTGGAAGTTTACGAACTCATCATTAACGGCCAGGAAATTTCCCCTGGCTACTCCGAGCTTAATGACCCCGACGTCCAGCGCGAGCGCCTCGAAGCCCAGTCCGGCGAAGAGACTCAGAAGGTGGACTACGACTTCATCGAGACGTTAGAACACGGGATGCCGCCCGCCGGCGGTATCGGTATCGGGCTGGACCGGCTGTGTATGATGCTGACCGGTGCCCCAACGATCCGAGATGTGGTGCTGTTCCCGCTTTTGAAGCGGAAGGATTGACTTTAATTATGATGCATAATTGAATTTGTTTTAAGAATTAATCTTTTGTTTTAAGGGATTGCAGTAGTTTTGATTTGATGCATAATTCTTGCATCAAATGGCTCGTCCCACACAAATCACCCGTGACAACCTTGCCCCTCTGATCCGGGCGCGCGGGCCTGTTTCCGCGACCGAGTTGGCTGGCTTGCTGCGAGTGAACCGCACGACCATCGCCCGCACCCTGCCAGATCTCGGGGCTGAGTTGGTGACCTTGGGAGCGACCCGGAGCACGCGCTACCTGCTGCGCCGGGGAATTCGCAACATCGGGAACCGCTGGCAACTTTATCGGGTGGATGCGGACGGCAGGGCTTTTGAGTGGGCGGAGCTGGAGGCTCTACACGACCGTTTGTGGCGGGTGAACTGGGCGGGAACTCCGCCGGAATGGGCGGGCCTTTTCATGGCGGAAAGCGGGCTGTGGAATGGGTTTCCTTTTTTTCTAGGTGATGCCCGGCCGCAGGGATTTCTCGGGCGGGCCATCGCCAGCCGGATTTCGAGAACCCTGCAGCTTCCTGACGATCCGAGATCCTGGAGTGACGAGGACGTGTTGGTTTATCACCAGGCGGCAGGTGAGGATTTGCCGGGAAATTTTGTGGTCGGTGACGATTGCCTGCGCCGGGCATTGGCGAGATCCGCGGATTTACCGGGAGAAAATGTGGTTTTTGAAGCGGATAGGGAGTCGTTTTACCCGAGGCAGGCGAGGGAGATCGCGCGCAGTCTGCCCGGCTCATCGGCGGGTGGCGAGCAACCGAAGTTTCTCACCACGTTGAGAAATGCAGCCGGTGGATTTCAACCGGTATTGGTCAAGTTTTCCGCCCCGCTGGATCAGGCGACCGGTCGGCGTTGGGCGGATCTGTTGCTGTGCGAATTTCATGCCCATCAGATTCTAGCAGAGGCGGGGATGGCAAATTCCGGCGCGCGGGTGCTAGATGCGGATGGGCGGCGATTTTTGGAAATCCCGCGGTTCGACCGGATCGGGCCGGGCGGGCGGCGTGGGGTGGTTTCGCTGGAAGCACTGGCGGCGTCATTAATCGGTTCCCTGTCGCGGAACTGGATCGAAGCGACGGCGGAATTTCACCGGCGCGGGCTTATCGACAGTGAATCGTTCGCCATCATCCAGAGATTGCACGCCTTCGGGGAACTGATCGGAAACACGGACATGCACTTCGGCAATCTCGCATTTTTCCTCGATGACACGCTGCCATTCCGGGTCACGCCCGCCTACGACATGCTGCCGATGCTATGGGCACCGGGAAGCCAGGGGGAATTGATCGAACGCCCATTCGCGCCGGCCCCGCCGCTGCCCGCAATGACGGAGCCGTGGCGGGAAGCCGCAGGCTGGGCGGAAAATTTCTGGGACCGCGTGGCCGCGGATCCGCGGCTTTCGCCCGAGTTCAACCGGGTGGCGCGAGAGGGAGGGGCAGTGGTCCGGCAACTTCGCCGCCACGTTGGATGAGTCCCCAGTCTGGAGCGCCGCAAGAAAACGGCAATTGTTCGGCTACTTGAGCACGATCAATACCCCACCACCAAAAGGCCGGGAATACGGCTGAAGTGGGCGGAGTTGGTGGTGACAAGAGGCATGGCGTGGGCCAGGGCTGCGGCTGCGATCCAGTGGTCATTGGCACCGATGAGCTGGTTTTTCCCGCGCAGGTGGCGGGTGGTAATGGCGTAGTGATGGGCGGTGGTATGGTCCATCGGTAAAGTTTCAAAACGGGCAAGCATGGCGGCGCAGGCCGGGTGATAGATGTCCCCGAATCCTTCGGCGAACTCACCTGCCACGGTCCATGAAAGACAGGAGCGGGCGGAGGCGTGTTGTTGGAGAAACTGGTGGGCCTTGCCTGGGCCGCGCCGCATTTCCCGTTCGAGATCGATCAGGAAGCAGGTATCAAAAAGGTAGCTGCTCATGACCAAGAATCGTCAGGGGGGAGATCCTGCCGCTGGGCGGAGTCGAGGCTTTCGATCACTTCCTCATCCGCAACAGGCATTCCTTGCAAGGCGGAAAGCAAGCTGCCGCAAGTCTTCGCTTCCTGGTCCCAATGGGCACGCCGGATCACTTGGGAAAACGAATCGCGGGGACTGAGGCGGGCCGCGTTCAGTTTTTCATACGCAATCATGTCAATGGAAATGGTCTTCGTAGACATGCATGGAGCATACACAGACAATGAATGGAGTCAAATCTCGAGTCTGGTCAGCGAGGGAGGTGCGGTATCGTCACCCCGCCACATCTTCACAACACTTGAAAGTGCGAGCGGAACTGGGCGATGGATCAACGCCCGCTTCGCAGCAACACCAACCTCTGCCCGGCGCGGGTGAAGCCCATGTAAAGCATCCGCGTGTGGTCGCGGCGGAGGTCCGCGCGATCACCTTCCGACAGCCGCAGGTCTTGTTCGCTTTCCAGCAGTTGGTCCATTCCTAGCAGGATTACTATCGGTGCTTCCAGTCCGGTGGCGGCGTTGAGAGTGGTCAACGTGCAGAAGGCATCCGCCGGGACGGGGCCAGATTTGGCGTCGTGGACTTGGTTGGTTCCGAGTTTGCGTTCCAAGGAGGAGCGCAGCGCGGATTCCAGCGAGCTGTTGGCGTGAAGAATGAGTAGTTTGCCGGGCTGCAAACCGGCGTCTCGAAGAGCGGATGCTTCGTTGACCGCACGGGCGATTTCCTCCTGCGGGCTTGGGACGCGGATCACCGCCGGGGATTCCCCCTCTTCGGATATGGAGGCAAGCAGATCGTCGTCCGGGACGTTTAGGTCGGTTTCATTTTCTCCGTCCTCTTGGCGGCTTTCGTAAAACTCGCGGGCAAAGCGGAGAATGGCACGGGTGTTCCGATAAGCGTAGGAAAGCCGCGTCGTCCGCCCGCGGACATCGATGCCTGCGGCGATCCACGACTGCCTGCGACGGAGAAATCCTTGGGTCGGATCGGCCGCTAGAAATAAGTGACCGCCGGGCTTGAGTGCGGCTCCCACGATTTCAAACCACGACTTGGCGAAGAATTGCGCTTCATCCACGAAGATCGCGTCGAAACACGGAAACGGTAGGCTTTTCTCCATCACCGCGGCCTCATGGAAACGCAGGGCGATGTTGTGCCAGTCGGTGGCGCGTTTTTCCTTCTGATCATGCTGATAGGCGAGGAAGAGATCCCACATTTCCTCACGCTGTCCACCACGAAGCGAGGTGCCGCGACCGGCGCGGTCGGCATTCTGATAGCGTTCTCTCGCCAGCAGCCGGTGGTCCTTGATCCAGCCGATTTCGTCGGTGAGAAATGCGGTCGAGAGGTTTTCGAGCGAGGGAAACGACTCCTTGAGCCGCGACACCGCCCGCTCGATGTCGGCGGGCCACCACATCCGTTCCTCCCATTTGCCGAGATTTTTCGCAGCCCATTGGAAGAAGGTGGTGCAGGATAGATTGCGCGGAAGGTCCGCGAGGCGCTTCGTGCGTCGTTCCAGTTCGTAGCGGAGCGGCTTGTTGTGGGTGAGCACGAGCACCCGAGCTTCCGGATGAAGCTTGGCTGATAGGAGAGCCCGGTAAAGGAGCACCAGCGATTTTCCGCTGCCCGCGACACCGGTCACCAAGCGGACCGTCGCGGGTGTTTCCGCCATGATCGCCTCGTGGTCCGGCAGCAGATCCAGATCGTTCTTCACGCACCATTCCTGATCGAAATCCAGGAAACACGGCGGCAGTCCGTGGGCGGTGTTGCGGTCCAGCGGCGTCCGCGCCACAAAGGAGTCCGGCACTTCCGACTCTGGGGTGAAGGCGCGCCGCAAGTGGTGGAGGCCGGGTTCGGGCAAAGCCGCCGCCGCCAAGGCTTCCAGCCGCCTGGCGAAATGGGCGAGCTGAATCTGGTGCAACCCGAGGTAAGAGGCGTGCGTTTCTCCGCTGCGTAACATCACCACCTCGTCCACAGTGCCCTCCCGCACGTTTGGGAAAACCACCAGCCGTTTGAGCGGAAGTTCGCCGGTCAGCGGGCCTAACAGACTGATGGAGCGCGCCACGAAATTTTCCAGCAGGTCGCTCTCCATCCGCCCGAGATCCTCCGGCCCAAGCGACTCATCCTGCTTGAAGAAGTCTCCCTGCAGCGCGGATTCGGCGAGCTGCTGGGTGGTTTCCGCCACTTGAATCATGAACGCGTGGCGCTCCTTCCAGACAAGAAAGACGTGGGGGCGGTCTCGGGATTTATTCTCTAACGATAGCCATGCGGTGAAGTCGTCGGGCAGGGATTTGAGCACCTTGAAAAAAGCGGCGAACGCCTTGTTCGGCCTGCCGCGCGGTTTTGCCGGAATGATTTTCGCCATGTCAGTCCGCAGCTTGGAACAATGAAAGCGCCACTGCGGCCTGTTCGTAGTGTGCGGAGTTTCCTTCCAGCCATTGGCGGAGACGCTCCGAGTGGACCAGAACCACCTTGGTCCGGGCGCGGGTGACGGCGACGTTCAGACGCTGCGGATAGGTGAGGAAATCGCCCAACCGGTTCATGAAATCATCGTCAGACACGACGAAGGAAACGATCATCGCCTCGCGTTCCTGGCCTTGGAAGCGCTCAACCGTGTCCACCGTGAGCTTGCGGATGTCCGGCCATTTTTTAAATCGATCAAACCGCAGCAATCCGCGCACCCTCGCTGCCTGTGCGCGGAATGGCACGACTACGCCGATTTCTCCAGGAGAGACACCGCCATCTAGCATCTCCTCGATCAGCGCCGCGACCTCATCCGCTTCCTCGTCGGAATACGCGCGGTTTCCGATATGTGGAATTTCCACTCTCACCATTGATGGCTCCGGCCCCAGAAGCTCCCGTCGCACAGGCGGGGATTTCAAAACGAAGCGATGGCCCGCATTCGGATGAGCGGCCGTGAGTTCTCCCTGATAGAAATTCTCCGAAGGCCACCGGGTGAGCGGCTCGTTCAGCCGATAGGTGATCTTGAGCATCGAGTGGCCACCGTTTTTCGAGAGCCGCGCGAACACCGAATCCTCCGCCGCGTCCTCCACCGGCCGCTGCACGACGGGCGGAAGCTGCTGTCGGTCGCCAAAGAAAAACCACCGCTGCGCCCGCAACATAGGCATGATCGCCGCCTCCACCCGCATTTGGCTGGTCTCGTCGATCACCGCCACGTCGAATCTCGCCTCGCTTGCGCGTTTCGAAAACAGCGCGAAGGGCGTCGCGCCGATCACGTAGGGTCCGGGATGATCCAGCAAACCGGTGTCGGCGAAGCTGCCTCTGAACTCGATGCCCTCGGTGTCGTTAGGAAACGGATCGGAAATCTTGAACACCGGACAATCGACGAGCGCCATCGTTTTCCGCAGTGCATGATGGATGGCGCGGTGGGTGAATGCTGTAAGTAAAATCCGCTGTCCTTGGTCCACCAGAGCCTCGACCAAAGCGGCGAGAACGTGCGTTTTCCCAGTCCCCGGCGGTCCCTGCACCAGATGGTAGCGCTCAGCCGCTAGGCACATCGCCAGCGCGTCGGTCTGTGAATCATTCATGTCATCCGATGCCTCGGAAAAGCCATCGTAAACCTCCAGATCAATTTCATCACCGACGTCACCCAGCAACACCGGCAGCACTACTTCCCGGCCGTGAGCGGTAGTCGCAAGCTCCTGAAGTGCCCGCAGATAGAAATCCGACAGATCGAAATGATCCTCATCGAGCGACCAACCTTCCCTGATCTGGAGATTTGAATCTTTCGGCACCGCCACGCTCAGGCCCTTGTCCGTCAGCCCAAGGAAAGTCGCGGCGATGAAATCCGCTCCGTCTGGATCGTTCAGACTCAGTCTGACCCTGTCCTCTTCGCGGAACAGCGCGGAATCCTCCCGCGAGGGATAGAAATGCACCAGAATCCCGTTGCGAACTGTTTCCGTTTCAAAAATCCGCAATCCGCCGAGCGCCCGGCCTGCGGCGATCCGCTCTGTCAGGGGCTTTTCCCAGCGGCTTCGGGCGTTATCCCAGCCACAACGTGCCTCTGCCCGGACGGTTCGTTCGAGGCCGCTGCGGAATTCCTCAAGCTGGTTGGTCGCTGAGATGCTTCAGGTTTCCAAAGAACCGGGTGTTGGGGAAGCTTGATTTTCCGGTCAGAATCAATCAAACACCACGCGGAACCCTTGGTTCGGCAGGGAGGCGGTCTTGATCATGCTGCCGATGTCTAGCAGGTTATGAAAATTACAACAACTGCTAGAACACCACCATGACCCTCCTCGCCCACAGATGCGGCGGGTGGCTTCGGCGGTGGTCATCCATGGCGGGTGGCCTTCGCAGTATTCAAAAACATTGCCGATCACATCGTAAAGCCCGAGTTTGTTAGGTGGGTAACTGCGGACGGGAGAGGTAAGGACGAAGCCGTCCTCGCGGGTGTTGTGGAGGTGGTTAATGCCGTTCCAAGTGTTAGTAAGCTTCGGCTGGAAAGCCTCGCCCCACGGGTAGGAGGTCTTCGCTCCGGCGCGGGCGGCGATTTCCCACTCGTCGATGTCAGGCAGGCGGCCACCGATCCATTTGCAATAAGCCCGCGCATCCTCGCCGCAGATCTGGGTCACGGGATGTTGAGGTAAATCAGCGCTGTTAGGGCCGGCGGGACCGAAGGGGTGTTTCCAATTCGCGCCAGCC
The DNA here is from genome assembly GCA_025362955.1 of Akkermansiaceae bacterium. Taxonomy (GTDB): domain Bacteria; phylum Verrucomicrobiota; class Verrucomicrobiia; order Verrucomicrobiales; family Akkermansiaceae; genus Luteolibacter. The sequence continues at coordinate 1,667 of JANYFB010000022.1, read as the reverse complement.
ATCTGCCTCCATTCCCACTCCGCGCTGCCCTCGCCGCCGACAAGGCTCCAGCCGATTTTTTCCGACTGCGTTTGGTATCCGGTGGCCGTGATGAAGACGGCGAACTGGGCGTTGGTGGTTTCCGCATCGGAAATGGAGAAACCCGGCGTCTTGAAGGAATGTGGCTTGTTAAGCTTGTGGGCGGCGTCTCCCAGCTCGTAGGTGCCCGCCGGGATGTGGATGAGTTTGTGATCGTTTTTTGCCTCCCCGCCCCTTGCGGTTGCTATTAAAAATACAGCGATGGAAATCCGTAGCATGGATGTGCTCAATGAGAAAACAGGCAGGAATGCCTCAATCACGGGTGGGCGGCGATCCATTTCTCCGCAGCAGCGCGGACTTCGTCTCGGGATTCTCGGGTGTAGGGAATTTTTACCGAGAAATACTTCGCACGGATCACTTTTGAGATGGGATCAACTTCCATCTGGAGTTCATCGAGTTGTTTTTTCAGGTCCGGGCCCGGTTGGTATTTGTCGTAGGATTGTGCACGCGCCTCGGCCTTGAGTCCTTTGACATACGCCGTTTCGAGAGTGGTTTCCAGATAGGGTGGATACGATTTTTCCCGCATCAGCGAGGCCATCAGCATGACTAAATCGCGCTGGGCGACACGGGCTTGGAAAAGATTGATTTTTCGGTCTCCTTGGAATGCACCTCGGCTGTCATTTTCAATCGCCACGGACCAGCCATAGACCACCGGAGGCGCCACTTTAACATCGTCCTTCGCTTTTGCGATTCCTTCGACAAGTTTCTGTTCGACGACTAACAACTCTGGCAGGGTTTCGATTGCGTGGAGCTGGCGGATCAATTCTAGCAGCAGGGGATTGAGTGACTTGGGATCGCAGCCGAATGTCTCGCCGTCGAAATTTTCCTCGGGTTTGGGATCCGTTCCCGGTTGTTTCGCTTCTTTCGAGAAATCGACCGCTAGCAGACGCGCCCGCACGGCTTTGATCAGTGCTTCCCGATTTTTTTCAATCAACGCTTGGTTCGTTTTGGAAAAACTCGCACCCGAAAAATCGGCGAGTTGAAAGGCGCGGTAGGGAATATCAGCCGGTGCCATCATCACATCGCAGACCTGAGAATAAGAACCGGGGCGGGAAATGACTTTGTTCAGCAAGGCATCCGCATCAGAAACTTGTGCCAGCAACGATGAAGACAATGCAGCTAAAGTAGTAAAAATTGACCATTTCATTGACCTGGAGAGTCTGGCTGTGGCGATCCGTGTCAAGAAACGAAATGGCTTGGTTTTTGTGCAGAGGTAGAACCAAAATCCCCGGTAACTCGGATTCCACGAAAAAAACCTTGCGCGGTGCGGTACTCCGTGGTGTTCTCCCCGCCCGCCCACAGGGGTGGATCAACTTTTATTCCCACACGGCCATGGCCTACGCAGTGATCAAAACCGGCGGTAAACAATACCGCATCCAAGAAGGCGACAAATTCGATGTCGAGAAGCTCGATGTCGAGGTCGATTCAGAAATCAAATTTGACGTCCTGATGGTCGGCGAAGGAGATTCCGTGAAAATCGGTGCTCCACTCGTGGCCGGTGCGTCGGTGACCGCCAAGGTCATCAACCAGTATCGCGGACCTAAGGGCGTTGCCTTCAAGTTCAAGCGCCGCAAGGGTTTCCACAAGAC
>JANYFB010000088.1 GCA_025362955.1 Akkermansiaceae bacterium | reverse complement strand
GGGAGACGACGACGGTGCCGTCTTCGCTGGTGAGCGAGATGCCTTCAGGAAGCGGGAAGTCGAGTTTGCCCTTGGGGCCTTCGACGATCACCGTGCGGCCGTCAAGTTTGACGGCGACCTTCGCGGGGACAGAGATTGGTTTGAGTCCGACTCGTGACATGGTGTTAGTTTCCTTTTACGAGTTAGGGATTACCAGACGTTGGCGAGGAGTTCGCCGCCGAGGTTTTGTTTCTTGGCGGAGCCGCCGGACATGACACCTTTCGAAGTGGAAAGGATGGAAATGCCCAGGCCGGACATGACGCGTGGAACTTCGCCAGCGCCGATATAGTGGCGGCGGCCGGGAGTGGAGACGCGCTTGAGGTCGGTGAGGACCGAGCGGCCGTCGATGAACTTCGGCTTGGCCTTGAGCGTGGTACGCTCGCCAGTGACGACTTCATAGTTCCAGAGGTAGCCTTCTTCTTGGAGGATGCGGGCGATGTCCGCCTTGATCTTGGAATAGGGAGCGGTGAATTCCTCATTGCCGGCGCGGGCGGCGTTTTTGAAACGCGTGAGGAAATCGGAGATTGGATCGGTGAGAACTGCCATAACAGGTGCTTTCTTTAAATGGGGTGCGGTGTGTTAGTTGGCAGCGACGGCTTCGGCTTCAACTTCGTTGGCCTTCTTCATGTCGCGGAACGGCATGCCAAGCTCCATGAGCAGGGCGCGTCCCTCGGCATCGTTAGGCGCGGAGGTCACGAAAATCAGGTCGAAGCCGATGGTGCGCTTGACTTGGTCGATTTCGACTTCCGGGAAAATGGATTGATCGCTGATGCCACACGCATAGTTGCCGCGGCCGTCGAACGACTTCGAGGAAAGTCCACGGAAGTCGCGAATGTTCGGCGCGGTGACGTTGACGAAGCGGTGCATGAATTCCCACATGCGGGCGCCACGGAGCGTGACGCGGGCGCCGAGGGCTTCACCCTCACGGAGCTTAAAGTTGGCCACAGCCTTCTTCGAGAATGTGATGGACGGGCGCTGGCCGGTGATCTTTTGGATCTCGTTGACGGCGTCATCGACGGCGACCTTGCGATCCGGGGCTTTTCCCATGCAGGAGGTGACCACGATCTTTTCGAGACGTGGGACTTGGTGGCCATTGGTATATCCGAGCGCCTTCTTGAGAGCCGGGACAACCTTGTCCTTGTAGTGTTGCTGTAGTGCTGGAGTGCTCATTTTTTTTTTGCGGGTCAGCGCTGATTGCTCAGGCGCTTAAGCGCGGGCGGAAGCTTGATGCCTCAGCCCACTTTTTTGACATTGGAGATATGGACGGGACCGTCGATGGTCTTGAGGCCGCCGTTAGGCTCGGCTTCGGTGGCTTTGACGGCCTTGATGATCGGGCGGCCACCTTCGACGGTGACCTTACCCTTGGTGGCATTCACCAGGAGCACGGTGCCGCGCTTGCCTTTGTGATTGCCTGCGATGATTTCGACTTGATCGCCCTTTTTGACGTGGGTCTTGATGCGGCTCATGGGAATGAAATGGTAAATGTTAGTTCTTAGAGAACTTCGGGTGCGAGGGAGACGATTTTCATGAACGAGCGCTCACGAAGTTCACGAGCCACGGGTCCGAAGATCCGGGTGCCGCGTGGGTTGTTGTCCTTGTCGATGATCACCACGGCGTTGGAGTCGAAGCGAAGCACCGAGCCATCCGCGCGGCGGATCGGATAAGCGGTGCGAACGACGACGGCCTTGACCACGCTGCCCTTTTTGACGGCGGCGGTCGGGATGGAATCGCGAATGTGGCAGGTGATCACATCACCGATGCAAGCGGTGCGGCTGCGCTTGCCGAGCACGCCGATCATTTTTGCGCTGCGCGCACCGGTGTTATCGGCGACGACGAGCATGGTTTCCATCTGGATCATGACTTGGGGAAATTTGAGATTTGAGATTTGAGATTTGAGATTTGAAGTGGCTGAAGCCATATCAATGGGAGATAACTTCGGCAAGCGTCCAGCACTTTAGCTTCGAAAGCGGACGGGTCTCGACGATGCGGACACGGTCGCCGATCTGGCCTTGGTTGGTCTCGTCATGCACGTAGTATTTCTTCGAGCGCTTGACGATCTTGTTGAATTTCGGATGGGGAACGCGGGCCACGTGTTCGACGACCAAGGTCTTGTCCATTTTATTGGAGATGACCACGCCAACGCGGGTTTTGCGGAGATGGACTTGGGCGTCCGAAGGTTGGACTGATGCGTCCGAAGGAGTCTCGCTCATGGTAACTATAGGTAGGATCTTGGATTAGG
>JANYFB010000066.1 GCA_025362955.1 Akkermansiaceae bacterium | reverse complement strand
GACCAACTGACTGGCGTGAGTGGCTTGCCCTCGACTTCTAACACGATCAAATCCTCGTCCTGATAGACGCCGATGGGTTTTACGGTCCGATATTCGCTGCCTGCGATGTCCACGCGAAGAGCGCCGGTCGCACGGGCGATTTCACTCCATTTGCTTAAAACCCGCGTACCGTCGCCGACGACAGTTCCGTAGGCGATGCGCCGCGATCCGGCCCATACCCGCACTGTGGACTTGGCGGCGGTGGCCAAGGCGGGTGTGATCGCTTCGCTGAATTCGTTTGTTTGCGAATCGACAGCTTGGCGCTCCTCCGGCAGCAGCAGGGGAATGTCCTCCTGCGCGAACAGCGGATTCGTTAAAAATAATGCGGTGGTTAGATAAACAATAGGTTTCATGGTTGTTTCTCTTAGCGTTCTTCAAAAAGGGAATCGGCACGGGCGAGCACGACTTCCACCTCCAGCGATTTATGGTCGCGCAGGATGCCGAGCTTCACCTTGTCGCCAGGTTGGCGTTTTGCGAGGACTTGCAAAAGTTTGTTAGCGCCCGGAATGTCGCTGCCGTCGAGGCTCTGGATCACATCGCCCACCCGGACGCCCGCCGCAGCGGAGGGAGATTTGGACACCATGCCCTCCACGGGCACGCCTTGGATTCCGCGACGTTCGCCGAAGACGATGCCGAGCGCCGCCATTTCAGGATTAGCGAAGGGATTCATCGAGAGTTTTCCCCATGCCTCGCCCGCCCGGATGCGATCCCAGTCCTCTTTGAAACCGTCGATGCCCGCGTGATTGTTGTTGGTTAGAGAAACTCCGATGGAGGAGTTAATCCCGACAATTTTTCCCTCCAGATCGAACAAGGGTCCGCCGGAGTCGCCGCCGATCAACGTGCAGTCGGTGGTGAGGAAATTTCCCGGACCTTTCGAGACGACGCGGCCGAATCTAACCGGCGGTGTACGTCCCGCGTCGTAGCCCGCTGAGTGTCCCAGCGCGACCACCCAATCCCCTGCGACGAGCGGCTTGGAGGCACCCATCGGCGCGAATGGCCATGGACCCTTGGTCGTGATCTGGACCATCGCGATGTCCTTGGAATAATTCGCTCCGAGGACTTTACCGATGACCTGCTCGCCATTGGGAAAAACGACTTGCAACTCTTCCGCTCCCTGCACGACGTGGGCGGCGGTAAGGATCAAGCCCTCGTCCGTGGTGATCACCCCGGAGCCAGAGGAGCCGGTTTTTTCCGCAATGAGCGCGACCGTGGCTGGCATCACTTTTTTAGAAACCGCCTCGACTTTGGACTCCAGTTTCACGAGGTCCGCCAGAACATGGACGGGCTCGGCCGCTTGAACGGAACCTGTTGAGAAAGAGAGCCACAGAGAAACGCCGATGACGGGAAAGATTCGATTCACTTTCATGGTTGTATGCTACGTAGCGCCGCCGCCGTTGATCTTCGTCTGTCTTGACAAACTAGGATGGATCGGCTGTTGAGAAGCGCTTATCATTTGCACGAAGATGCCAAAACGCAACCCACCGGATACCAACCGCCGCAGAGAAGCGCCTGAAAGTGCTCCGTCGCGAGGACCGGGGGCACTCTCGCTGCTGTTGTTCTGGCCATTCCATCTGTTCAATCTGCTGACTCGTCCGCTCGGCACTCCCTTGAGATTCCTGGCCAGAGTCGCCGGGCATCCGGCTGTCGCCGCGCTCTATCTGTTTGTGGTTTTAGCGATCATTTACGGTTACCGTGCCCAAAAATACGATCTCTCGAAGATCCACGCCATGCCCGAGCGCTCGATCGTCCATGACCGGCTCGGCGAGGAAATTGGCCGCATTCATGGGGAAAAGCGCTCGCTGGTCCCTCTCCACCAAGTTGCCGAAAATTTCCGCAAAGCCATCCTCGCGCGGGAGGACGAGCGTTTCTATCACCACGGCGCAGTCGATCCCATCGGCATTGGACGGGCGATTTTGAAAAACCTTGAAGGGAAAAAAGAAGGAGCCTCCACTCTGACCCAGCAACTCGCCTCGGATATTTTCCAGCTCAAGCGCGGCGAGGATACCGGCGGAACGGCCCGTCAGTTAGATCGCAAACTCTTGGAAATCGCCATTGGCTTCCGGTTGGAAGCTTCATTGAACAAGGACGAGATCTTGGAAGCCTACATCAACCAGATCAATTGGGGTCGCCAGATCAAAGGGATTGGCGAGGCGTCGCGGATTTATTTCGAGAAGCACCCCTCCGAGCTAACACTTTCCCAATCCGCCTTGCTGGCGGGCATCGTCCGCGGGCCGGATTCCTTCAACCCATTCAAGTCGATGGAGGCCGCCACCCGCGAACGCGGCACCACTCTGAATCGCATGGTTACCGCTGGGGTCATCAGTCAGGCGGAGGCAGATGCGGCCAAGGCGGAGGTCATCGAAGTCCGGCCGGAATGGCGGCGGGAAAATCAGGAATCTTACGCCATGGACGCCATCCGCCGCGATCTTGAAGTGATCCTCGAGAAGGAAAATATCGAACTCGGCGGACTGAACATCACCACCACCATCGACCTCCGCATCCAGCAAAAGGGCGAGGAAGCACTCGATAAAAAACTCCGCGAGGTCGAACGCATTTCCGGCTACCCGCATCAGACTCGCACCGCGTGGCGTGAAATTCCCGAGGCCCAACGCAAAGAACCCGAATACCTCCAAGGAGCCAGCGTGGTCGTCGAAAACCGCACCGGGGCCGTGCTCGCCGTAATCGGTGGACGCGATGCGAATGAATCCCGCTTCAACCGTGCCACCCAAGCCCGCCGTCCGCTTGGCTCGGTATTTAAACCTTTCGTCTATCTAGCAGCTTTCGACCACGGCCTGCGCCCGGATACCCAAATCAGCGACGGACCTATAGAACCCGGTGAAATCAAAGGAGCCGACAGCTGGCGGCCTCACAACTCGGACGGCAAATTCGGCGGCATGGAACCCGTTTCGTATGGCCTCATCAACTCCCGAAATACCATGTCTGTCCGCATCGGAAACTTCGCGGGAATCTCCCAGGTGAAGGAAGTTTCCCGGATGGCGGGTTTCGTAACTCCGATGCCGGAAAACCCTGCCTCATTCCTTGGCACTTGGGACGCCTCGCCGTGGGAAGTCGCTACGGCATACACAATTTTTCCTAACGACGGCACCCGTTTCCGCCCCTATTTGATTTCCGAAATCAAGGACCGCGACGGTAATATCCTCTACACCACACCCACGCTTTCGTACCCGGCCGCCAAGAAAGGTTCTGCTTGGTCGATCTCGCGAATTCTAGCAGAAGTGGCCACCCATGGCACCGGTGCCGGAGTCACCCGCCTCGGTTTCGACAAGCCCTGCGGCGGGAAAACCGGTACGACCAATGAGTTCAAAGACGCTTGGTTCTCCGCCTACACCTCCACACTCACATGCGTCGTTTGGGTCGGCTTTGACACCCCGAAAACGACCATCGAGGGCGGCTACGGCGCGGTTCTCGCCCTGCCGATCTGGGTGGACATCATGAAAACCGCCGACCGCCTCGGCTACAAGGCCGGCAAGCTCAACAGCAAGATTAACCTCGTGGATATGGAACTTTGCCGCCTGTCAGGAAAACGTGCCACCGCCGCCTGCCGCGTTGCCGGCACCGCCTACTCCGACCAGGTTCCCGCAGATATCGCTCTGCCTGCTGAGGATCTCTGTCCGATCCACCCCGCCAAGGCCCGAGCCGTCGATGAATCCACGCTGCCACCTCCCGCTCCCGAGGAACCGCCCCTCCGCGCCCAGCCTGTCGAAGAACTAAAAATTCCTCTCCGCGCCCTCCCGGTCGATTAAGTAGTTGAAAGCAAGAAAACGAATGAACACCTCTTCCCAAATAATTTCTAACAAATAACTTCAAACCTTCCCCCCATGTCCACTTGGCGTCCCATCCATCCCCCGGCGTTTTGGCGGCGCTGGCTTCCGGAATGGATGCATGGACCGGTGAAATGGCTGTTCCTGCTTTCTGCGGCGGGCCTCGTTGTTCTATCAGGTGTCGCGTTTTTCTACTTCATGCTCGCGATGCGCTTCGACATGGCAGAGGTCGCCCGACTTCCCGCCGGGACGACCTATTATGACCGCAAAGGCGTCGAAATCACCGCTCCCGGTGGTAACAACCGCAAGCTGGTAAAGCGCGAGGACATTCCAGTTTTCCTCGTGAACTCATTGCGTGCTCGCGAGGATGCGAGGTTCTTCGATCACAGCGGGATCGACGTCCGGGGCCTGTTGCGGGCGACGGTCCGGAACATCAAGGACAGGGATTTCACCCAAGGAGCTTCCACCCTGACCATGCAGCTCTCTCGGATCAGCTTTAAACTCAAGCAGAAATCCCTGCACGCGAAGCTCCTTGCCATCGCTCTGAGCCTGCGGGTCGAATCCACTTATACCAAGGACCAGATTCTCACCTACTATCTGAACCGCATCTACTTCGGTGCTGGGGCGGAAGGCATCGAGCAGGCGGCCCGCACCTACTTCGGGAAAAGCACCCGGGACCTCGGCGAAGGCGAATGCGCGATGGTCGTCGGGATCATCCGCGGCCCTAACAAATTTTCTCCTCTCCGGGATCTGGATGCCGCCATCGAACAGCGCGACCAAACGCTCAACCGCCTCATTGCCATGGGCCTCATCGACACCGCCCGCCGCGACGCCATCATGGCGGTGCCGGTGAAACTCGTCAGCGAGGAGCAGCGGGAAACCCAGACCTCCTACGCCCTCCAAGCCGTCCGCCGCGAGCTGGACCACATCCTGGAAGCTGACGACATCCGCCTCGGCGGGCTGATCGTCCACACCACGTTAGACGCAGCCTGGCAGGATCGGTTAGAAGTGGAACTCACCCGCGCCGTCGAGGATCTGGAACACGAAAAAACCTGGGCGCACCCCACCGAAGTGAACCACGTTTCCGGCACTGAGCCTGACTATCTGCAATACGCCGCCGTCACCACCGAGATTAAAACCGGGGCGACACTCGCCTTGATCGGCGGGCGGAATTTCAGCGATTCCCGCTTCGACCGGACCCGTTCCAGCCGCGATCTCGGCTCCGCCTTCGAGCCGTTCGTGGCAGCCGCCGCCGCCGAGCGGGGCAAGCTCGTGCTGCCCGGACGTCCCGTGCAAACCGGCAGGCAGATTGGCCCCGAGGAGGTCGTGCGGATCGCCAAACGCTGCGGCATCACCGGCAGATTTTCAGAAACCGAGGATCTTTTCCGCGGCACCGTCACCGCCACCCCGTTAGAAATGTCGGTGGGTCTGGCCATTCTCGGCAACCAGGGAAAACGCGCCAAACCTTACCTTATCAAGGAAATCCGCGACGCCACCGGCGAGGTCATCTACACCGCCAAACCTGAGTTAAGCCCCGCCCTCACTGCCGCGGCGGCGGTCGATGCCACGAGTGTCTTACAAAAGTCCGGCGGCACCCGTTGTTTCACCGGAGCCACCGGTTCCGAGCGCGACGCCTGGACTCTCCGCCTCGGCCCCGGCGGCGCGACCGCCATTTGGCTCGGCTTCGACAAGCCCACCGTCATCGCCCCAGAGCTTCGGCTGAAGTCGCTGCTTGATGAATTTGTGAAGCGGCTGGGGAACAATTGAAGCGAAGCAAAGATGTCGATCTGACGGCTAATCTTAAACCCGCCGACTCAGGAACTCGTTACATTCATTCTTGGAGGGGAGCACACGCGCCTCGCGTGTTGTCATTTGGCGCCCCGCCCGATGACACGGGTTGCACAAGACTCGACGCTATTCTCGACGAGAGCGCTACAAACATCCGCAGAATGTGTCATTTGTTTCACCCCAGTTCTTGGGATTGTATATATTTAAATCGCGATCCGCTAAGGATGACATGGTCTAGAAGGGTCGTGAAAATATTAGTAGCGGCGACGGCGCACGAGGCCTAACAATCCGAACGATCCGAGAACCGCTACAGCAGCGGGTTCGGGAATCGCACGGAGAACAACGTCGTTACCTCCTGTAAATGCGCTTGCGCCCCCGCTGATATAGTTTCCGAAATAGCTGATGACAAAATCCTGTCCCCCGAACTGATAGGTCGCGCCATTGGTTGGAGCATTACTAAACGTGCCAGTGACCGCATCGGCGAGGTCATTTGAAACGATGAAGAACAGCGTGTTATCGGCAGGGGTGTAGGCTGTCAAACTGACAGAAAGCAAGCCTGCGAGGGAAACGGTGCCAGTGACGTTGAGCTGGTCATAGAGGGTGCCGACGGTGGTGCCATTGAGTTCGATGCCGAGGGTGGAAGCGTCAAGGAGAGAGGCGTTTCCTGTAGAAAGAATCCCAGGGCTGGTGCCGGGAGCGAGGGTGCCGCCGGACGCAATGCTGACCGCGCCGATGGTTCCCGATCCGCCGAGAGTGCCGGTGCCACTCACGGTGGTGGTGCTGGTGGAGATGTTACCATTAACGATCAACTTGCCGGCCGTGACCGAGGTGGTGCCGTTGTAGGAGTTCACTCCTCCGAGTGTTAGTGCGGCATTACCCGACTTGACGATGGAGCCTGTTCCCGTGATAACGCTGGTGAGGGTGCTGACAGCTCCTGGGGAAAATGTTCCGTCGGTGGATTGATTGATGGTCAATGCCGTCCCATTAAGCGTTAGAGTCTGGGATTGAGTGCCGGTGGTGTCCACCCAGGCGCTCGACAAGCTTCCGATGGATTGTGATGCATTGTTAAAAGTTACCGCAGTGTTACTCGTAGTGGCTTGTGACAAAGCCAAATCACCCGAGCCGAGTTGGGAGCCTGAGTTCACTAGGATGATTCCATTTGAAACACTCGTGCTGCCGGTATATCCGGTATTCGCGGTTGTGAGTTGCAGCGTTCCGCTGCCTGACTTGAGGAGTTGGCTGCTCCCTGAAATGCCTCCGTTGAGTTGCAGAACGCCGGTAGTTCCCTCCACATGAATGGTCGCCGCGCTGCCGAGGACTACAGCATTTGCAAGTGTATTTGTTCCAGACCCTTGGTTGCGCAGTGCGCCTTGAGTTCCCGTACCTCCACCATTGTCACCGTCTCCATTGATGGTAATCGTTCCCGCTCCCAAGGCCCAAGTCCCGGCGGTGTTATCGAGATAAAGTGAGCCACCGCTATTGACGGTGATCCCGGAGGTTCCAGTGGTTTGACCCGAACTGGTCATGCGAAGGCGACCCTGATTCACGACCGTTGCGCCGGTGTAAGCTTTTGCGACTGAGCTGAAAGTAAAGCGCCCTGCACCGTCCTTCACGAAACCTCCGCCACCGGTGACAGCGCCCGTCATTGTTGCAGTTCCGGCTCCTGTGCCAGCGGTGTTATTGTTCGTGAATTTGAGAGTATCATTCAGAGTCGTGGCGGCGGAGATCGTGAAATTGTTAGTAGTGGTATTTGTCCCATTCAGGGTAATCGTCGCTTGGTTGGTTCCGGTCGCATCCAGAGTAAGGGAGCCTCCAGTTCCGTTGGCGAGGGTGAAAATGGCACTCGCCGCGCTGTTTGATAGGGTGATCGAACCAACGGTGATGGCCGCACTTAAATTGACGGTCTGGGCGGCAGTGGGGCTGCTAAATGTGGCACTGGCACCCACCGCATTCGGAAATCCAGAGGGCGTCCAGCTTGCCGGGACGTTCCAGGATGAAGCGCCCGAAGTTGAATTGAATGTTTGGCCATGAACTCCACCGAGAGAGGCCGCCGTAAACGCAAGAATGGATAATTTTAGTTTCATAATCTTTAAAAGCGGAGGGTCAATATCCGGTCGAACTACCCTTCTAAAGCGCGCAGAGTGCCAAGCCGCCTAAATATCGACAACATTCCCGCGAATGGCCGGAGGAATCTGAGAAATGCTGGATGATGCCGAGCGGACCTTGCCTCGGCGGTTAAGATGTGAAGAGGGGCTGTTTCTCACTCTCCAGAATCCCTTGGAAAGTGCATTAAGCTCAAAATCAGAGGCTTACTAGGCAACACAAAAACGATTGGCGTTGATTTCCTGGATTCAAGGCGAACGGCAAATCTCCGTAAGCTGTCGGAGCGTGAGTCCACTGGCTGAAAGTTGAGAATCTGAAATTTTTCAGTAATCGACAGACTTTCCCTTCCTCTGGAACTACCGGAGCGCTTCTAATCTTTCCTAAATCAATTCAACCGAGATCACTTCTGGACCTCCAAAATTCTAACTTCCTAGTCTAATTATTCGTTTCTGAATTTTTTGAAGACCCCCACGGGAATCTTTTTCGCGGGAAAATGGAGACGCCGGGTCGTTGGATCAATCGCCATTTTTCCATCGACCACGCCATTTTTCCATCGACTTGGGAAATGAAGTCCGCGAGTTGTGATGCGTCGATCATCTGCTTTTCAATGAGAAACCGCGTGAGTGCTTGGATGGCAAGTTTCTGCCTGCCCAATTCGTCGGTTAGAGTGGAAATTTGCCGATCCTTTTCACTGAGCGCGGTTTCCACCCGCTGCTGGGTTCGCTGAATGTGATGAATGTCCGCCTCAGTATCCGCGATGTCCAAGCGGTTACCAATATCTCCTAAAAGTAGTGTGCGGGCCCAGCCCATGGGGGAAATTTGTCGAAACCATCTAGCAGGTCAATATTTATACCAACCCTAACAGTAGATTACGCCCGGTGGGTCCATTCCGGGAGGCGGACGATTTCGCCTCCCTTGAGTGCGGACTCGTGGGCAAGAATACCGGTGCAGGTAATATTCGCGCTCTCGATGGCATTCGGATAGGCGTCGTTGCCGGTTTTCAGCATTTCCACGAAGCGATGGGTGAGATGCGGGTGAGAACCGCCGTGGCCACCGCCTTGGGTGAAGGAAAGGTGATCTTCTTTTCCGTCGCCGCCATAGACACCGCCGGTGGTGAACGCCTGGATTTCCTCTGGCAGATAGTGGGCGAAGTCTGGGCAACTTACCTCACACGGGATTTCCGGTTCAGGAAGTTTCGCAGTGTGAATGACTAACGGCTGGTGCTCGATCAGCGGCCATTCAACGGATTTCTTGGTGCCATAAACTTCAAAAGACTCGCGGTATTGGCGTGCCACATCGAAGAGTGAGCGATGTAGTTGAGCTGATAGATCGCTGTCCTTGAATTTAATATGGCAGCTCTCAATGGCGAAGGTTGAGCCATAGCAGGCGTGCATTTCCTCCGCGATGGTGCCGGAACCAAAACAGGAAACGTACTCCGCCTCACCGCGGGTGAGACCGAGGATCGGGCCGACGCAGTGAGTGGCATAAAACATCGGTGGCAGCCCCGGCCAATACCCCGGCCAACCTTCCATGTCCTGCTGGTGAGAGGCTTTGAGGAACTGTACTTTTCCCAACTCTCCATTATCATACATTTCCTTCATGAAAAGAAACTCCCGGGCATACACCACTGTTTCCATCATCATATACTTCAATCCGGTTTCTTTCACCAACTCAACGATCTGGCGGCATTCCTCGACGGTGGTAGCCATCGGAACGGTGCAGGCAACATGCTTGCCCGCCTTCAGCGCCTGAATTGCCTGGCGACCGTGATCAGGAATCGGGGAGTTGATATGGACGGCGTGAACGTCTGGATCGGCGAGGAGCTCTTCGTAGGAAGTATATCTTTTTTCAATCCCATACTTATCCCCGACTTCATCCAACTTTGACCGGGTCCGTTGGCAAATAGCAGTCAAATTCGCATCCGGGTGGCGCTGATAGATAGGGATGAACTCGGCTCCGAAGCCGAGGCCGACGATGGCAATGTTGATTCCTGACATGATAGGTAGGTGTGGGATTCTTAGAAAATTTGAAGGAGGGTGAACCTCTAGCGGGGCTACGATAGCGAACCAGAAGCAGCCGGATAGGAAAATAACGCCCGGCATGTGTAGCTTTGCGGCCCGCCTGAACCGATGAAATCAAGGATCGGGCGAAATGGCTATTCCCCAACCAAGGCTCGGAGCCTGCGGCAGACTTCCTCGACATTTGCCCGTGAGTTGAAAGCGGAAATCCGGAAATATCCTTCGCCCGCAGAGCCGAAGCCGGAGCCTGGGGTAATGACGACCTGGGCCTCGCCTAACATTTTGTCAAACATGTCCCAGGATGTTAGGCCAACAGGGCAGCCGACCCAAACGTAGGGCGCGTTTTCGCCACCGAAAACGGAGAGTCCGACGGCGGCGGCGGCTTCGCGGAGGAGCTTGGCGTTCCCCATGTAGTGTTCGATGAGGGCGCTGACTTGTTGTTTTCCATCGACGGAAAAAACGGCAGCGGCGGCTTTTTGGACCGGGTAGCTGGCACCGTTGAACTTGGTGCTGTGGCGGCGCGACCAAAGCTGATGGAGCGGGATGCGATCGCCGGTGTCGGCCTTGCCGCTAACAGTTTTCGGGATGACGATGTAGGCGCAACGGACGCCGGTGAAGCCCCCGTTTTTCGAAAAGCTGCGGAACTCAATGGCGCAATCACGCGCACCTTCGATTTCGAAAATTGAACGCGGGATTTCCGGGTCTTGGATGAAGGCCTCGTAAGCTGCGTCGAAGAGGATGATGGCGTCGTTTTCCTTCGCGTATTTCACCCAAGCTTCGAGCTGGGCGCGGGTGGCGACGGCTCCGGTCGGGTTGTTCGGAAAGCAGAGGTAAATGAGGTCGGCCTTTTCTGTCGGGACGTCGGCGACGAATTTGTTAGCAGCGTTGCATGGCAGATAGAGCAGGCCAGCGTAGGCGCCTTTTTCATCGGCGTCGCCAGTGTTCCCGGCCATCACATTGGTATCGACATAGACCGGATAGACAGGATCGGTGATGGCGATGACGTTGCCCTTGCCGAAGATGTCGAGGATATTACCGGTATCGCACTTGGAGCCGTCCGAGATGAAAACCTCATCGGCGGAGATGCCGAGATCGGCGAATTGGTTGTCCACGATGGCTTGCCTGAGAAACTCATAACCTTGTTCCGGGCCGTAACCTTTAAAAGTGGCGCAGTCGGCCATTTCATCGACGCCTTCATGCATCGCCCTAACCACGGCGGCGGGCAGCGGCTCGGTCACGTCGCCGATGCCACAACGGATGATGCGGGCGGCTTTGTCAGGATTTGCTTCGGTATAAACCCGGACGCGGCGGGCGATTTCGGGAAATAGGTAACCCGCTTTTAGTTTGAGGAAATTGGAATTAATCGTGGCCATACGGGCGGACGTTTAACGAGGGGCGGAGAATCGTGCAAGGCCGGAACTTCGTGCGCTGAACCATGGTGGGATAGACCTTCATTCACAATCCAAACTCGACGCCCCACCTCCTTTCAGCAAATCTCCCGCCATGCCACGCCCGGTTCGCATCCTCCTCTGGCTCGCCATTTCCCTACTCGGCACCGCCGCTGTGGCCATCGCGGCTTTCCAGCGCGACGAACCCGTCAACGCCCTTTGGCTGGTGGTTGCCGGCGTCTGTACCTTCGCCGTTGCCTACCGATTCTACTCCGCTTGGCTGATGGCCAAGGTGCTCACCATCGACGACCGCCGCGCCCCTGCCGCCGTCACTTGCAGCGATGGCAAGGACTTCGTTCCCAGCTCGAAATGGGTGGTCTTCGGCCATCACTTCGCGGCCATTGCCGGCCCTGGCCCGCTCGTCGGGCCGGTTCTAGCAGCGCAATTCGGCTACCTCCCAGGCACCCTCTGGATTCTCGTGGGAGCCACCCTCGGCGGAGGTGTGCACGACTCCATCATCCTATTTTCCTCGATGCGCCGGAACGGGAAATCCCTCGGCCAAATGCTCAAGGAGGAACTCAACCCCTTCATCGGCCTTGTCGCCATGATCAGTTTGTTAGCGATCATGACAATTTTGTTAGCGGTGCTCGGCCTCGTCGTTGTAAAAGCCCTCGCAGAAAGCCCGTGGGGACTCTTCACCATCGCCGCCACCATTCCGCTTGCCTTCGTCATGGGGGTGATGATCAAGAGCGGGAAATTCAGCGTTACTGCCGCCTCGATCTTCGGGGTAGTCGGCCTCCTCGCAGCAGTGTATGGCGGGAAATTGCTATCACCCGGCCTCACCGCCGCGCTCACCCTCAAGTCCACCCAGCTTGCGTGGGCCATCATGATTTACGGCTTCGCGGCGAGTGTTCTGCCGGTGTGGATGCTGCTCGCCCCGCGCGATTACCTGAGCACTTTCATGAAGCTCGGCACCGTCGCCGTGTTAGGAATTTTCATAGTCCTGCTGCACCCGCCGCTGCACATGCCTGCCATCACACCCTTCGTGCATGGCGGTGGCTTCGTCGTGCCCGGTCCGGTGTTTCCCTTCGTCTGCATCACCATCGCCTGCGGGGCTGTTAGCGGATTCCACTCGCTTATCGCCTCCGGCACCACGCCCAAGTTGTTAGCGCGGGAAAAGGACATCCGCCTCATTGGCTACGGTGCCATGGTGACCGAAATGCTCGTCGCCCTTATGGCCATCATCGCCGCCTGCGCCCTTCAGCCAGGCGAGTATTTCGCGATCAACTCTCCCGTCGATCCGAATAACGCCGCCGCCGTCACTGCCCAGCTTGCCACCATCAATTCCTACGGCCCGGCTTACGCTGTCACCGCCGATCACATGCAACAACTCGCCACCGACCTCGGCGAGCCACACATGATTGGCAAAGTCGGCGGTGCTCCCACCTTCGCCGTCGGCATGGCGCAAATGTTCGCCAAGGTCATTCCCGGAAAAACTGCGCTCTCGCTTTGGTATCACTTCGCCATCATGTTCGAGGCCTTATTTATTCTAACGACTCTCGACGCCGGAACCCGCGTGGGCCGCTTCATCCTCCAAGATTTGTTAGGAAATATTTCCCCAAAGCTCGGCAAGACCGACTCGTGGGTCGGCAACATCCTCGCCACCGGATTGTTAGTTTCCACCTGGGGGTTTTTCCTCTATCAGGGAGCGCTCGATCCCGCAGGCATCGCCAAAAGCCTCTGGCCTATCTTCGGCATTTCCAACCAGCTTCTATCCGTCATCGCCTTCTGCCTCGGAACCGTTGTCCTAATTAAAATGGGCAAGGCTCGCTACTGTTGGGTCACAGTCGTTCCCATGCTTTTCCTAACCGCCGTCACCTTCACCGCCGGGTATATGAAAATTTTCTCGGAAAACGCCGCCGGTTTTCTCCCTGCCATCCGCGCTCTTGAGGGAAAGATCGCCGGCGGGCTTCAAGGCTCCGCGCTCGCCACCGCGAAGACTTCCCTCCTGAACGCCCGCATCGATGTCCTGATCACCGTCACTTTTCTCCTCTTCGTCACCCTCATCGTGTTAGGCACTGCCCGCGAATGCTGGCTCC
>JANYFB010000052.1 GCA_025362955.1 Akkermansiaceae bacterium | reverse complement strand
TATCCTAACAGGCTCTCGTATTCGCGCAAATTGTAGGCCAGAGCGATGGTCTGGTTCTGCACGGGATCGCGCTTTTCCTTTTCCATTGCCTCGTAGGTTTTCGCGAGATCCACGAGTTTATCACGGCCCGGCTCGATGTCCGAATAACTATAACGGTCGCGCTTGCCACGGGCCTTCACGCCGATGCCTTCAAGCACGGCGGAATTGTCGATGCGGAAGGTGGGCAGCTTGATGGCGAGTTGTGGGCGGAAGAGCGTGTCCATCAGCCAAGCGATAGGCGTGATCGTGAATTTTTTCCCGTCCGTTCCTTCGATTTTCATCGAGCGTGCGCCGTGCAGGCCGAGCATCGTGAAGCCGCCGTAAGTGGAGAGCGGCTTGATGCGCCCGCCGTTCTGGACGGGGATGGTTTCGGCGACTTTGAGCGTTTCATTTTCCCACGGGATATAACCTTCCACCTGCCGGACTTCCCCCTTGGGCATGTTATCGACGACGACATTATAAAAAACGGCCACGAGTATGCCCATGGCGAGGCTCGCGGCGATCCAGCGACCGGTTTTCGAGGATGAGTTAGACATGGCGTTGCTTGCGTGAGCCGGAGCCGAGGAAGGAACCGAGCTTGATGAGAAAGGTGATCGCCATGCCGATGGCGACAATGATGAGACTATACTTTGGCCATTGGTCGGCCGGGTTTCTCACAACTTCAAATACTGAATACATCTTCTCCCCAGGCCCCGCACCGGGAGGGCCGTAGCTGGCTTGGAAAAACGTCAAACCCTCGTAGCGCATCGGCTCGTTCATTTGGATGGTGACCTTGGCCTCGCCGCCGTTCTCACGGCGGGTGACTTCGCTCACAAACTTCGAGGGCCGCATGGTGCCGGGATGGAAGGCGGCGGTGAAACGGTCGAGCTTAAGCGTAAATGGCATCGGCCAGAGCCGTTTCCGCATGTCCACCGTGAAAACGCGATCTTCAAACCGATAGGAAAACGGATGGAAACTCGCACCTGCTAGAAGGAAGGGTTCGCCCTTTGATCCGTCGCGGTTCAGGATTCGCGCATAACAGCCGGCGGTGAATCGCTCGGCTTCTTCGGCGACGGCCAGCTTAGGCTTTTCCATGAGAAAATAGCCATCGGCCACGAGTTGCTCGTGATCGGGCGCACGCTCGGTGGCAGCGACGGGCACCGCGTTTTCCAAATAGCCGGTGACTTGGAGATCGAAAGGCATGTCCGGCAGATTAAATGTACGAAGCCTCGCATCCTTCAAATCGTCAATGTCTCTGCCTCGAATCACCTGAATTTTTTCCGGTTTGCCGTCCTTGATTTCGGCCACCTCGACGACGTATTCAAAATAGTCCTCCGCCACGTTGCTCGACTCCCCTTCCCCGACGGCCATATTTCCGCGCTCGGAAAAGTGATGGGACACGCCTCCGCCGATGAGCATGAAAATGATGCCAAAGTGGGCGACCAGGTTTCCCACATGCTTCCAGCCTTTGCGGATGCGGATGATGCCGCCGAGGATTAGGTTCACTAACAAAACCGCACACACCCAGTATCCGCCGGGCAGGGGCAGCGGGATGATTTTTCCGTTAATCTCGGGAATTAGATAAACCGACTTCCAAGAGAAATACTTCGTCAGCGTCGGATAGAGTCCGTTGTCGATCTGCTCCAGCGTCGCAAACCAAGTCAATTGACCAAGCAACAGCAGAGTAATCGTGGCGAGGCCGAAACCGGAAAGCAGGTCAAAAATTCTCCCCGGAAGCGAGCGGGGGTGCCTAACGGCAAGCGGTGTTTCGGAGATTTCCATGGTCAAATTGAGCGGGTCGCAAATACGAAAATCGTGGGGAAAATCATTCAGCCATCCGCAGGTTTTTAGCGTAGGTTTCGAGCACCGGTTTGGCAGCCTCCACCTCGGCCTTGGGACCGACCATTTTCACCGTGAGGATCTGGCCTCCGACCGACGCGACCACCCCGGCAACGGCGAATCCAGGTTTCACGGGGGCGTTCATCGGGCCCGCATAATCGCCTTCCGCAGTGACCCACACGCCGTCTGAACCTGCGAGGGAAAATTGCGGGAGTTTCTCCAGCCCAGCCTGATCGACCGGACTTGCGCCGAATTGTTTAAGCCAGCGGTTCACATTGTCCAGCACGCTGCCTTGGGCGAGCGATACCCAGACTTCGCCCATTCCGCTCTCGCCGAATCGGTAGTTTAGTAAGCGAAATTGGGATGCGGGGAGCACCAGCCAGCCATCAGGCGTCTCACCCTTCACCGGGCTAGGCTTGGCATCCCGAAAACGCTCGTCGCTCGTCGCGAAAAGCTTGGGCGCGACGTCACGGGTGGTCGCCGCACGGATTTCCGTCACGGTAATTTCCTTCTTCTCCTTACAGCCAGAGAAAATCACAACGCTGGCGAGCAGGTAAACGGCGCGGCACTTCATACCAGCGGGAGTAGCCCCGCCCCTCCCCCCGCGCAAGTGGAAACGGGGCCATGGATTCCCCAGTGACACTGGAACCGCTCGGATTGCCCTTGTCCGAAATGATGTCGGTCATTATCTAAGGCATTTGGAAATTGATTGTAACAAACCCAAATCACAAACCCCACATGAAAACCACCCTCGCGTTGTTCACGGCTCTATCAGGTCTCGTAACCGCAGCGACCGATCCTCTCGCCTTCCCCACCGCCGAAGGCTTCGGCGCACACGCGACTGGCGGGCGTGGTGGCCAAGTCTATCATGTCACGAATCTATCTGATAGCGGAGCAGGATCTTTTCGCGATGCGGTCAGCAAAGGTAAGCGCATCGTGGTGTTCGATCTCTCCGGTTATATTGAATTGAAAAGCGTCGTGTCGGTCGCCAGCGACATCACCATCGCCGGCCAGACCGCCCCA
>JANYFB010000017.1 GCA_025362955.1 Akkermansiaceae bacterium | reverse complement strand
GAAAACGGTCGCACTTGGGACCTGGTCATCGCCGATCCCCCGAAATTCATCCACGGTCGGGAAGACGAGATCGGGACTGCAAAGTATGCGGATTTGAACAAGCTGGCGCTGCAACTCGTAGCGCCGGAAGGTTTGTTTGTGACCTGCTCTTGCTCGGGGATGTTAGGTGCGGGCGAATTCGAGCAGCTCGTGATCACTTCCGCCCACCGCCGGAACAAACGCCTGCAAACCTTCGACCGCACCGGTGCCGGACCCGACCACCCGACGCTTTCTAACTACCCCGAATCCCGCTACCTCAAGGTGCTCTGGTCGCGGGTGATTTGAGTTCCTTCTTTTGAAACCTGTTTCCGAAAATAGGTCCCACCAATCTGCCCGATTGCGAGCCCGGCAAGGTCGGCAAGCCAATCGTAAAAATCCAAGTGACGGGATTTGATGAAACCTTGCGAAAGTTCCTCCATTGATAGAGCAATCAGCAGAACCACCGTCGTTGGAGCGATGACACTCCATGGAAATCCGGGTTTTCTAGAAGGAAACCCAAGGTTGCAGAGGAAGGACAACGTCCCGATCAGACAAAGATGCCCCAGCTTGTCCCCGTAGGGAATCTTATCAAGGAACGACCACCAGGGAGTCCCGTTTCCCCGGTCGGCGATAATGACGATCCAAATGAAGAAAATAATGGATCCAACTGCGGCAATAACCGCCGATGCACGACGGATGGATAGGACAGGGATCATTGTGGAGCCTGATGAGATCGGCGGTTAAAAAAATTCCATCAATTCTCCGCCGCAGCTTTTTTCGCTGGCGGCAGCAACGTCATTCCCTTGAGCAGGCGGCAAAATTCCTTCTTAGAAAGCACCGCGAGAGTCCCGTCGCCTTTCGGGTCGCCGGTGGTGGATTTGAATTCCACTTCATATCGGTCAAGCCTGACGATGCGGATGAAATGCACGCCTTTTTGATAAATTTCATCCTGATAAATTCTCATGGCACAGTCTGGCGCGGCTTTCGGGAGCTGAAAATCCAGCAGCGGAAAAGTAGCCTCACTAGGGCTCGAACCTAGAATAACAGAATCAAAATCTGCGGTGTTACCATTACACTATGAGGCTTTTTTGCCTGCGGCGGCGTGAAATTAAACCGGCTGCCATGGGTTTGGCAACACGGAAAATCAATCAAAGTGATGAGATTTGAACCGCCTTTTCGATCATTGCCTCGGCCATGTCGAAGTCCACGGGCGTGCGGGCATGGATGCGGCAGACGGCCTGTCCCGCATGGATCGACTCACCGCATTTCACGATCCGGTCGAAGCCGACAGCGAAATCCATGCCATCGTTTGCCTTCGCCCGACCAGCTCCGAGTTGCAGGGTTGCCTGGCCGACGAGTCCCGCATCGACTTTGGAAACGATGCCGCCGTGCGAGGCGATGACTTCCCGGATGACCGGTGCCTTGTGGATTTCCGCAAGGCGGGGCAGATCTGCGGGATCGCCTCCTTGGGCAGCCACAAGTTCATCGAATTTCCGTCGGGCGCTACCGTCGTCTAGCAGGCGCTCCAGCTCGGCACGCGGAACCGAAACGATTTTTTCCGATAGATCCAAAACCAGCTCCCGGAGATCCGCCGGGCCTCCGCCATCAAGGGTTTCTAGCGACTCGATGACTTCCAGTGAATTTCCCACTGCCCGGCCCAGTGGCTCGCTCATGGGGTTGAGAACGGCATGGACTTCCACCCCCATTTCCTTGCCGACCGCGATCATACTGGCAGCGAGATCCTCCGCGTCTTTCCGGGTTTGCATGAAGGCCCCGGTTCCGAATTTCACGTCGAGCACGAGGCGGTCAAGAGATTCCGCCAGTTTCTTGGACATGATCGAGGCGGTGATCAGAGCGATGGAAGGCACAGTGCCGGTGACATCACGCAACGAGTAGAGCTTTTTGTCGGCAGGGCAGAAACGGTCCGTCTGGCCCATCATTACGACGCCGATTTTTTCGAGCTGGGAAATGGCATCGCTCAGACTGATCTGCACGTTGAAACCGGGGATGGCTTCCAGTTTGTCGAGAGTGCCGCCAGTGATTCCAAGTCCCCGACCCGATACCATCGGCACCCAACAATCGGTGCATGCCACCAACGGGGCGAGGATCAGCGAAACCTTGTCGCCGATGCCGCCGGTCGAGTGCTTGTCCACCACGAGCGGATGACCTGCCGGGTAGGAAAAACAATCGCCACTATCCATCATGGCACGGGTCAGAGCGGCGATCTCTGCGGGTGTCATGCCTTTGAAAAATACCGCCATGGCAAAGGCGGACATCTGATAGTCCGGGACTTCGCCCTTGGTATAGCCATCGACTAACAGCGCGATCTCGCTGCCGGAAAGCTCCTCGCCCTCGCGCTTGCGGGAAATGAGTGTGGGAATGTGCATGGCAGTCTCACTACAGGCGATTTTCCGTTTCAGCCAGTCCGCTTTTTCGAGAGGGATGCGACGACGAGATCATACGAATGGTCGATGAGTTCCAGAACGAGCTTGGTCGGCAGCGAATCGTCCAGCTCGAGCGTGTTCCAATGCCGTGGGCGACAGTGATACAGGCATTCCTGCCTGTTCTTCGTAGTTTCAGGCATTTCCACTCGCTCGCGGCAAGAATTCAGATAGTCTTAGGCAATGGAAAAGAACAGGCAGGAATGCCTGTATCACGTTTCACATCGCATGAGCATTCCGGTCAACAAGTCCTGGCGCAATCTGCCGCATTGGCATCGCGAGGGATCGACCGCGATTTACTGGATCACCTTCCGGCTGGCGGACTCATTGCCGGAGACGGAACTGGACTCGCTGAAGAAAGAAAAGAAGCGTTTCACAAGTGAGCATCCGAAGCCGTGGAGCGATGAGATCAGAAAATTATACAAGGAACTGTTTCCAGCCAGAATCGAAGCATGGCTGGATGCCGGACATGGTTCCTGCCTGCTGGCCAAGCGGGAACACCGCCAGCATTTGATCGAAGCCTTGCTGAAATTCCATGGCGAACGGCACGATCTGATATCCGGGGTGATCATGCCTAATCATGTCCACCTGCTGCTTCGGCTGCGAACTGGCACGGAGTTGGCCCGATTGCTCAAGGGCATCAAAGGAACTTCCGCCAAGTGGATCAACAAGGCGACGGGCATGACGGGGAAGCCGCTTTGGATGGACGAGTCTTACGATCACATCGTAAGGTCGAAAGAGGAGCTGGAGGCGTTCCGAAAATATATCCGGGACAATCCGGTCCATCTCAATGAGGGGACGTTCTGGTTGGAAGAAAGGGAAATCCCTTTCCAGTTGGTTTCAGACCCGCTCCATCAGATGCTGTTCGCCGTGGATGGACAGGCGTGATACAGGCATTCCTGCCTGTTCTTTGAGTTACCGAGGCTTGTGAAAGAACAGGCAGGAATGCCAGTAATACGTCATTTCCTGAAAACCAATTGCCCGTCTTCGATTTCCACTTGGATGACATCTCCATCCGCGAATTTGCCTTCCAGCACGTCCAGACTGAGCGGATCTAGCAGGAGATGCTGGATGACACGCTTCAAGGGGCGGGCACCGTAAATGGGATCGTAGCCTTGGGTGCCGATGTGTTCCTTGGCGGCTTCTGATAGAGCGAGGCCGAGGCCTTGTTTGGCGAGGCGTTGGCGGACGCGGGCGAGTTGGAGATCGACGATGGTGGTAATTTCTTCGCGCTGAAGTCGGTCGAAAATGATGATTTCGTCGATGCGGTTGAGGAATTCCGGGCGGAAATGGCTGCGGAGGGCTTCTGTGACTTTGGCTTCGCGTTGCTCGGCGTTTCCTTCATGGAGGATGAATTGCGAGCCGATGTTAGATGTCATGATGAGCACTGTGTTTCTGAAATCCACGGTGCGGCCTTGGCCGTCGGTGATGCGCCCGTCGTCGAGAACTTGCAGCAGAACATTGAAAACATCCGGGTGGGCTTTTTCGATTTCATCGAAGAGCACGACCGAATACGGCTTTCGCCTCACCTGTTCGCTGAGCTGGCCGCCTTCCTCATAACCGACGTATCCGGGAGGCGCACCGATGAGCCGGGCGACGCTGTGTTTTTCCATGTATTCCGACATATCGATGCGGATCATGGCTCCCTCGTCATCAAACAGGAATTCTGCCAGAGCCTTGGAGAGTTCGGTTTTTCCAACACCGGTGGGGCCGAGAAAAATGAACGAACCAATTGGCCGATTCTCGTCCTGGAATCCAGCGCGAGCGCGGCGGACAGCGTTGGAGACGGCCTTGATGGCTTTTTTCTGGCCCACCACGCGCTCGCCCAACCGCTGCTCCATGCTGACAAGTTTCTGTTTTTCACCTTCCTGCAAACGGTTCACCGGGATGCCGGTCCATGACGAAACAATGCGGGCGACATCCTCCTCGGTGACCTCTTCTTTGAGCAGCGCACCCTGGCCTTGGAGCGCGGTAAGTTGGTGCTTGGAGGCGTCAAGATCGCGGTGGGCCTCGGGCAGATCGCCATAAGTGATCTGCGAGGCTCGTGTTAGATCGCCGATCCGTTGGGCACGTTCGGCCTCGCCTTTGAGGGTCTCGATTTTCTCCTGTGCGGCGCGGACGAGGTCGATGATGCCCTTTTCATTGCGCCACTGGGCCATCAGGCCTGAGGACTTTTCCCGATAATTCGCCTGCTCTTCCTTCACCTTCTCGAGACGGGTGACGGAAGCCTTGTCAGTTTCTTTTTCCAAGGCTTTTTTCTCCATTTCTAACTGAAGGATCTGGCGTTCTAACACGTCGATCTCGGTGGGCATCGAATCGAGTTCGATCTTCAAGCGTGCGGCGGCTTCGTCGATAAGATCGACGGCCTTGTCAGGCAAAAAACGTCCGGAAATATAACGGTCTGATAGAGTGGCAGCGGCGACGAGTGCGCTATCCTGGATGCGGACGCCGTGGTGGACTTCGTAACGCTCCTTCAGGCCACGCAGGATGGCGATGGAGTCCTCCACCGATGGCTCGCCGACCATCACTGGCTGGAAACGGCGTTCAAGGGCGGCGTCCTTTTCGATGTATTTTCGGTATTCATTCAGGGTGGTCGCGCCGATGGTGCGGAGTTCGCCACGGGCCAACTGGGGCTTGAGAAGGTTCGATGCATCGACCGCGCCCTCGCTGGCTCCGGCACCGACGATCGTGTGGAGTTCGTCGATGAAGAGGATGATCTGGCCCTCGGAATCGGTGACTTCCTTGAGAAATGCCTTCAGCCGTTCCTCGAACTCGCCGCGATATTTCGCCCCGGCTAACATCCCGCCGAGATCCATGGCGATGATGCGCTTGTTTTTCATCGAGTCAGGCACGTCGCCTGAGACGATCCGACGGGCAAGCCCCTCGACGATGGCGGTCTTGCCGACGCCGGGTTCGCCTATCAGGACCGGGTTGTTTTTCGTGCGGCGGGAAAGGACTTGAAGCACACGGCGGATTTCATGGTCGCGACCGATGACTGGATCGATTTTTCCTTCGCGAGCACGTGCTGTTAGGTCGGTGCCGTATTTTTCGAGGGTCTGGTATTTTCCCTCGGGTGAATCGTCAGTGACTTTCTGTGAGCCACGGACTCCAGTGATAGCCTCGCGGGCTTTTTTTTCATCGAGTCCGGCTTCCTTGAGAAGTTTTCCTGCGGGCGAGTCGCCTTTCAAGGCACCTAGCAGAAAATGTTCGACGCTCAGATAGTCGTCACCGAGCGATTCGCGCGCGGCGTCTGCGGCATCCAATGTGGCGCGGAGTCCAACGCTGATTTGGGGCTGAGTGGACGCGCCCTGGACGCTCGGCTCTCGGGCGAGGGCGGCAGCGACGGAGAGCTTCAAGCGACCGATATCCACCCCGGCTTTCTGCAAAATCGGC
>JANYFB010000332.1 GCA_025362955.1 Akkermansiaceae bacterium | reverse complement strand
CGCCCATGGTTCGGTAAGGTCATTCCGACCGGAGATAACAAATTCTCCGCGCTGAATTCTGCCGTTTTCTCCGGCGGCTCATTCATCTACATCCCAAAAGGCCTCAAGCTGAAGCAACCCCTGCAGGCATACTTCCGCATCAACTCGGAAAACTTCGGCCAGTTCGAGCGCACCCTCATCATCGCCGATGAAGGAGCCGAGTTGATGTATATGGAAGGCTGCACCGCGCCCAAATTCGAAACCGCCACGCTCCACTCCGCCGTCGTCGAACTCGTCGCCCTCAAAGGCGCAAAGATCCAATACGTGACCGTTCAAAACTGGTCGTCTAACGTCTTCAACCTCGTCACCAAGCGCGGCATCGCCATGGAAGACGCAGAAGTCCGCTGGATCGACTGCAACATCGGCTCGCGTCTCACGATGAAATATCCAGGCGTCATCATGAAAGGCAAGCGCGCCCGCGGTGAGGTCATTTCCATCGCCCTCGCCAACACCGGCCAACATCAAGACACAGGCGCGAAGATGATCCACGCCGCCGACGACACAACATCTAACGTCGTTTCCAAATCCATCTCCGTCGGCGAAGGACGCTCAACCTATCGCGGCCAAGTCCACATTCCCAAGCATCTCAAAGGCTGTAAAAACAACACCGAGTGCGACGCCCTGCTCATCAATAATCACAGCCGCACCGATACTTATCCGGCCATCACCGTCAAAGGCAACCAGCACGCCACACAGCACGAAGCATCTGTTAGCCAAGTGTCCGATGAAATGCTGTTTTACATGCAGCAGCGCGGCCTTAACCCAGGCCAGGCCATGTCGCTTGCCGTGAACGGCTTCATCAACGACCTCGTCCGGGAATTCCCAATGGAATACTCCGTAGAACTGAAACGCCTCATCGACCTTGAAATGGAAGGCTCTGTAGGGTAAGCTCCGCACGGTGATGAAAACTCGAAAATTCCAACACAAAATGGTGACTTTTGCGGAAGATGCCCGTGAGACCGCCGATTTCTGGCTAAGTAAATCCGTGGATGAACGTCTCGCCGCCGCCGCCATCCTCATCAACCAACGAATACCCAAGGACAATGGTACCGGATCAAGAATTCGCCGAATTTGTAAATCTGTTAGGGTTTCATGGAGTTAGGTATCTGATCATCGGGGGCTACGCTGTGATCGCACACGGATACCCTCGCTACACCGGCGATATCAATTTCTTTGTAGAAAAATCCGAGGAAACCGCGTGCAAACTTGTGCAAGTCATCAACGAATACTTCGGCGACCAGCCACACATCACAAAAGAATGCTTTTTGGACAGCAACCGCATGAGCCAGTATGGTGATCCTCCTTACCGCATTGATATCCTCGTAGATGTGCCGGGGCTGGTCTTCGATGAAGTCTATCCCAACTGCATTCGCGGGAAAATCGGTGGGAGTGAAGCTCTAATCATCAATTTGCAAGACCTGATCAAAAGCAAACAAGCTGCAGGGCGTCGAAAAGATCTTGCCGATCTTGAGGCACTTGAGGAAATCGAAGCTGCAAGACAGCGAAAAGCCAGATAATCCCTGCTCATATCCCACACTTCCCCTTTTCATGTCCACCACTCTCGAAATGCCATCCCTCTTTGACTCTCCGCCGGAAACACCAGCTTACCTTCCCGCTTGGTTCGCAGCCCGTCAGCAAGCCGCGTGGCAGCGATTCCTAACAATTCCCGCTCCAAAACGCGGTGATGAAAGCTGGCGCTTTTCCAGCATCAAGCAGCTAGATTTTTCCGGTTTCCAAAAAGCTCCCGCAACTGGTGTAAATGAACTGATCGAACGATCCACCGGACTCGATTCCCCCGCCGCGAAATTGATCTTCGTGAACGACGAACTCGTCCATGCCGAATCGCTTTTGCCGGAAGGCGTAATTTGCCTACCGCTCGCCGAAGCCCTCGTTTCCCACAGCGACCTGGTGCAAGCGCATTTCATGAAACAGGAAACGCGGCTCGGCTCAGCCAAGTTCGCCGCGCTGCATGAAGCGTCTCTAACAAATGGCCTGTTCGTCCACGTTTCCGATCATGTTGAAATCGAAGGCACCATCGAGGTTCATCACTGGATCGCTGGCGAAAACTCCGTCATTTTTCCGCACACCCTGATCGTCACCGGCACCAGTTCGAAGGTCCGCGTAGTCGATATTTTCCGCTCGGCGGATGATTCTCAAACCGGCCTCGCCATCGCCTTTAACGACCTTTGCGCGGGTTCAAACTCGAAGCTCGACTACATCGCCATCCAAGCCTTCAACGAAGTTACCCGCGTCATCCAAATCAACGAAACCGCTGCTTTTCGGGACGCTTCCACCATCGGGTTCATCCTCAACGTTGGCGGCTCATGGGCGCGCAATGAATCGCTTTCCCGCCTCGAAGGTTCCGGCTCACGCTCAGACATGCTTTCCGTTAGTATATCAAGTCACGAGCAGGAATATGACCAACGCACTTTTCAACACCATGTCTCGGCAGGTGCCTACTCGGATCTGCTCTATAAAAATTCCCTCTACGACGACTCTCGTACCATTTTTTCCGGTCTCATCTTTGTGGACAAAGACGCGCACCACACCGATGCCTATCAGACCTGCCGCAACCTCCTGATGAGCGACACCTGCGAGGCCAATTCGATGCCGGGCCTCGAGATCAACGCGGACCAGGTGAAATGCTCCCACGGCAGCACGTCTTCTCAGATCAGCGACGAGGAAATTTTCTATCTCCGCGCCCGCGGTATTGATTCTGGAAACGCCCGCCAACTCATCGCCCGCGGCTTCTCGGTCGATGTGGTTGAGCGCCTCAAAAACAATTCGGTGGAAGCACTCGTGTTGAAATTCATCGACCTGAAATTCGCAAAAATCGCCACCACCTAACGACGAACCTCGGTCCCCGCAAGGGTCAGTGGCCACGCCCATCCCACAACGCAGTAGAATGGGACATTAACTCGCGCAAAACGCGGATTTTGTTGCAACCTCAGCGGGGCTGCACGACATAAGGAGTAAATCCTGTGTTTAAAAATCTTGGTCTGCTGGTTCTTTTTGTTGGCTGCTTGCGTGCGATCTCGCCCGTCGCGGCCGAAAGTGCTATGAAGAAAACCTTGGATTTTTCGGTGACCGCAAATGTTGGCTACGGCAAGGAGGTTTGCGTGCTCGGAACGCACCCATTGCTCGGCGGAGGAAACCCATTGCGCGCGCCGAAATTGACTTGGTCCACGGGCAATGTCTGGCACGGAAAAATCGCATTGGAGGCGGGCAGCACTTTTGGCTATCAGTTCATCTCACGGGATTTCGCAACCGGGGCATGGTCGAATACAGCCAATGCGACCGTTATCGGGAATTCCCACTCGGTAAGCTCCCCAGCCCATGTCGCCCCGCCTTGGGGTGGGAAATGTGTCATGTATCGTTCCACCTTTTTACAGCCGAGGATTCTCTATCGGGATCTAACTCATGGCGGCGCGTGGACGGAGCGGACTTTGCTGACTACGGGACCGGGTCGCACAGCATCGGAAAAAACGTTTCGCGTGGATAACCTCGCACCCAGCGGCAGCGAGCTTGAGTTTGTCTTCCACAATGGCAGCGGAACCTACGATAACGCTCCCGCCCCGCCCACTGGCGTCGCGCAAGGTGCTGCTCCGGCGACCCCGGCTCCTTATGTCGGGATGGGTCCGCCTTATAATTACCGGACTTCGTTAGACGTATTCTTCGTGCAGGATGGTGCTGTCTTCAATTTCGAGCCGCCTTCCGCGCCGAGCGCACCACGGACGGAAACGCGTCAGGTTTCGTCCACTGTCGCCGGAGTTCCCGGTCGGCCGATCACGATTTTACTTCCACGCGGGTACGATCAGAACCTGCGGAAACGCTACCCGGTTGTGTATTTCCACGATGGCCAGAATGTGTTTTTCCCCGGCGGGCCTTTTGGAACATGGGACGCGGATCGCATCGCCAAGTATGAAACCTCCCAAGGGCGGATGCGTGAGTCGATCCTGGTTTCCATCCCTAACGGAAATGACTATGGCTCCAACCGCCTGCGCGAATATTTGCCGGACGGCGAGACTATTACCTACTCAGGAGCGAGCTACACCGGAAATGCGAATGCCTACATGCAATTCTTGTTAGACAACGTGATGCCCACCTTGGATTTTAACTATCGAACCCTAACAGATTCCGGGAACATCCTGACGGTGGGTTCTTCAATGGGCGGTCTCGTCGCGGATTACATTGGGTTTTCGCATTCGGATCGCTTCGGCGGAGTCGGTATTTTCTCACCCGCTTATTGGGCCGCACCGCTGTGGGTGGTGCGGCGGGATGCGGCTGTGAGATTGCCGTTGCGGCGCTACCTTTACATGGGGACAGCGGAGTCGAGCACGGGCGAGTCGAGCTCTAACGTCTATTGGCAGGGAGCATTGCAGGCATATAACAGCTGGGTGAACGTCGGCAACGGGGTTAATGATGATCTACGTTTCGAAGGCGGGGCAGGTGAAGCCCATAACGAGACCGCGTGGTCGCGTCGCTTACCTGCGTTTTTTGCTTTCGCGCTAGACCCATGGCGCGAGGCCAGTCCGCTCGCGCAACAGTTATTTCCGCCCCAAGTGATGCTGGCCCAAATGAATTTCCCGGCAGGCCAAGCAGTGGTGCGTTACACAGGGCTGTTAGGAGCCGCGCAGAAGATGCAGCAAGGGAATAATCTTCAAGGATGGAGCGACAATTCCCTTCCCGCAGAAACCGAGCTTTGGGAAACGCGGGACGCCGTGATGCCCCTCCCCCAGCCATTGCCAGCGCGGCTTTTCTGGCGGCTGAGGCAGGAGGCGTGGCCTAGTGGGCTGTGAGGTGGAAAAACAAAAACACCGCTTTCCACATTCCTTGGACTTACCGGACGCGTCATGCTATGGGTAGCCCCAGTGAGGCGCATCTGGGGAATTAGTTTGGCATTCGCATGTCAATTGCCTGCGGCAGGAAATCCGCATCTTGATTTCGCCTGCGGTGTGCTTGCCGAGCTTCGCGGA
>JANYFB010000331.1 GCA_025362955.1 Akkermansiaceae bacterium | reverse complement strand
GCCGACCTCGAATCGTTCGTCCTGTTTGCGGTGCGTCATCGTGGCGGTGGAGTAAAAACCAGGCGAACCGCGGAGCATCGAGAAGTGAATCTCCATCACGCCATTCTTCTCCGTGGTGCTGAGCAGTTTCACATCGGCGAGGCTGCCGCCATTGCTGGCCGGGTCCGTTGCCACCGAGTAATCGAAGATGCCGTTCCCGAGACTGAATCCTCCATAGTAATACTGCCCCTTCCCACTGAGCGTTTCACAGGTCTGGGTCGTGCCGTCATGGTTATAGGTGTAAGCCACCGAGTTCAGCCGTCCGGTCTTCTTCACGATGACAATGCAGGCAATGCCGTTGGTCATCGTCACAGTGTCATCGCCGTTGTCCGTCAACGTCACATTCGGTCCGGCTCCAGTGCCGTCTGCGGCGGTGTTGGCCGATGAAGTAGCGGGGGCGAACGCCATCGCGAGAGATACAAAGGCGATATGAAAAGCCTTGAAGGGGGAATTAAGCAGGGAAGAGATGGATCTACTTGTTGAGTTTTGGGGCACTGTCAGGATTCTGGACAAAAGAGCAAGACTTGCACGCCCATTTTTGCTCCTGTGGAGCCCATGAATCAAACGCCTATCAAGAGAAACCCATAACGATCTGGAGGAGGACGCCACTGTGCCTCTTCCTCACTTGAACCAGTTACCACAGCCCGTAATTACCGCTGGACATGATGTAGAGGCCCATCAGCAAATTGGCGGTGGCGTGCATGATGACGCAGGCCCCGAGGCTTTTACTCCAGACGCAAAGGAGATAGGTGAGGCTGCCGTAAATGAAGGCGCCCGCGTAATCGACGGGGGCGTGGGCCACCATAAAGAGGATCGTTACAATCACGTAGGACAGCCAGTGGGGACGGCCGAACGGTTGTCTCCAGTAGTCCCCTTCCCAATCGCAGACGAAGCGCATTAAGAAGCCGCGCCAGAAGATTTCCTCGACGAGGGAGACGACAACGACGGCTCTGAAAAAACGGAAGCCCAGCGATGTCCACCAAGCGACCGGATGCTGAAAAAGTCCTGGATCGAAACCGTCCTTACGCTCTGCGAAACCCAGAAAATGAAGCATCCCGGTGGTGGGTCCATGCAAGTTCCATTTTTCATACAGCACCGTGGGCAGCAGCCAGAAACCGATGCCGACCGCGCCGAACCCGATCCCTGCAAGTGCCCATTTCAGCGACCAGTCGAAGGTGATGCTCCGCCAATGATAGGCTAGCAGCGCCAGCGTGACGAGGGTCTGGATCGGATAGATAAATTGCGCCGGATCCTGCCGCCACCACGGTGCGTCGGGGTGTTTCCAGCCGATGATTCCGCCCACGAGCTGTAGCACCAGCATGAAGCTCATGAACACCACAAAGGGAATCACATGTGCCCGCGTCAGCCGCTCGGGGT
The DNA here is from genome assembly GCA_025362955.1 of Akkermansiaceae bacterium. Taxonomy (GTDB): domain Bacteria; phylum Verrucomicrobiota; class Verrucomicrobiia; order Verrucomicrobiales; family Akkermansiaceae; genus Luteolibacter. Next base: position 16,489 of record JANYFB010000331.1, on the reverse strand, counting down.
CTTGCTGTGACTGCGCGGCGATCATTGTGTTAGAGCCTGCCCACGAAGCGCTCGATCCTATCGGTAGCCGTGCGGATATCCTCGAACGCGGTGGCGTAACAGCACCGCAGAAATCCTTCACCAGACGGGCCGAAGGCACTGCCCGGCACGCAGGCGACGTTTTCCTGTTCTAGCAGACTCATGGCGAATTTCTTGCTTGTTAGGCCGGTGCTGCGGATGTCTGGAAAAACATAGAAAGCCCCGCCCGGCGTGTGGCAGTCGAGACCGATTTCATTAAGTCGCTTCACCAGGAAATCACGGCGTTGGTGATAGCTATTCCGCATTTCGATCATCGCGGGCTGGCCGTTTTCGAGGGCTTCGATCGCGGCGTTTTGGCTCATGATCGGCGCGCAGAGCATGGCGTATTGGTGAATTTTCATCATCGCTTCGATGATCGGCTGCGGCGCGCAGGCATAGCCGAGACGGAAGCCCGTCATGGCGAATGCCTTGGAAAATCCGTGCAGCAGGATCGTCCGCTCCTTCATTCCCGGAAGCGAGGCGATGGAGAGATGCTCCTCGGTTTCATCGTAGCGGAGTTCGCTGTAAATTTCATCCGTCATCACGATCAGATCGTGCTCGATAGCGAGTTTCGCGATGCCTTCGAGGTCGGCCCGCGAAGCACAGGCCCCTGTCGGATTGGTCGGGAAATTGATGAAGATGATCCGCGTCCGCGGCGTGATGACTGCGGCAACGGCTTCCGGCTTCAGGGAGAATTCATCTTCCTTGGTCGTCACCACGGGCACCGCGACGCCGTGTGCCATCACGATGCTGGGGCTATAGGAAACGTAGCAGGGTTCGTGGAAAATCACCTCGTCGCCGGGGTTGAGCAAGGCGCGCAGGGCAATGTCGATTGCCTCGGAAACGCCGACCGTAACGAGGATTTCCTTCGCTGGATCATAGTCCACATGGAAAAATCCCTCGACGTATTTGGCAATGGATTTCCGCAGAGAGAGCAATCCGAGGTTCGAGGTATAGGTGGTCTGGCCTTTTTCGAGCGAATAAATGGCGGCTTCCCGGATGTGCCATGGAGTGACGAAATCAGGCTCGCCTACGCCGAGCGAGATCACGTCATCGCGGCCTTGAACGAGTTCGAAAAAGTCGCGGATGCCCGAGCGCGGGATCGAAGCGACGTTGGTAGCGATTTTCGCGGAATAGTCCATGGGCAAGCCCGCCGGGCGGCGGGCCGGGAATGTCAGCCGGATGAACCCCTTACGTCAATCCCAGGAGCGGGCTTTTATTTTCCAACGCAAGCCGGGAGAGATGAATGACTGCGATTTTCTCTGGCACCGACGATTCTTCTAAGAAGAAACCTGCCCACTCGTTTTGCCTGTGCATGACAAAACATCACACCTTGGTTCTTTTAGGTGCCGCGACCTTGATCGCAGCAGCTAGCTCTCCCGCCCAATCCGCAGCTTCCCCACCCGTCGTCGGTGACGTGATGGTCAGTGGTTCGGAGCTAACAGAAGAAAAACCGGACGGTGCAAATGCCGAACCGCTGTGGGTGCGTCAACGTCGTTTCAGCACCACCCGCATTTACCTCCAGCAAGATCCAGGGGAAATCGGCTTCGAGCAATGGTATCGGGCACGCACCTTCGACGGGGGCCAAGTCACGCAGCGCTCGCAGACCGAGGTAGAGATCGGCCTGCCGTATCGGATGCAGCTCGATATTTACGAGAACGCGATCCATGATAACGCCGACGACAAGGGCTGGCAGCAGGAAGAGGTGGCGCTCGAACTGCGCTACGCATTCGGAGATTGGGGAGCGATCCCATTGAACCCAACGCTCTATTTCGAATACGCGTTTTGTCAGCATGGGGCGGACGGTATCGAACCAAAATTGCTCATCGGCGATGATTTCTGCGATGGCTGGCACTGGGGCGTGAATTTCATCCACGAACGCAGGGTCTGGGGAGATGCGGAAGCAGAATGGGGAATCGCAGGGGGTATTTCAAAAACCATCGTGGACAGTTGTTTCTCTGTGGGCATTGAAGGGAAATGGACTCATCCAGAAGGCGGAAAATCCGAAGGAATTCTCGGACCGACGATCCAGTGGTTGCCCACGACGAACACGCATCTGGACCTGGTCACCATGGCTGGACTCAACGACTCCTCGCCGAACGCGGAGTGCTGGTTGATTTTCGGCTTTGACTTCGGCAAAGGATCGTCGGAAGGAAAAGGTTACAAACCGACGTCTGTAGCCGGAAATTGAGTTTTTTCCCATGAGTCACGTTCCGCAAAAACCAGACATCCTCCGCCCCCCGGGACTTCCAAACCCAAGTGGCGTGCCTGTTTTTCCGCGCTCCTTTAAAAAGCGGATATCCACTGGGAAAACGGGTCTGGCGGTATCGGCGGCATTTCACGCTTGTTTGATCGCCATTGCTTGGTCGATCACCTTCTCGGGTTCTGCCGAACGGGTTTCGGATGGCGAAGACGATGCTGCGAACCGGGGGGAATTCGAGATGGCGTTACCTGCCAATCCCCCACAACCATCGGTTTCCTCATCCCGCTCTGCGCCTGTTGCGTTCCAGATCCCCATGGTGTCGTTGCCGGGCACTTCCGCCACTCTGGAAATGCCACCAATGGAACCTTTCATTTTGTTAGCACCTAACAGTGAGCCTGCGTTGCCCTCTACGCCCCCCCGCGCTGCGCAAAATTCACCCGCCCCGGATTCGGGTGCTCGTTCCGCAAACGTGGGTAACAGGACCGGGACGGATCATGGCAAAGCGACGAAACACGCCACCCCCGTCCCGCCGCCGAAACTCCTTCGCAACCCGCCTCCGCGCTATCCCGCTGCCGCGCGAGCCGCCAAACAATCGGGAAAAGTCGCCGTGCTGATCCATGTTCGTGCGGACGGAACCGCCGCCTCCACAAGTGTCTATCAAACGAGCGGGGTTCCCTCTCTAGACCAGGCGGCGGTGGCGGCGGCAAGAGCGTGGACCTTTTCTTCCACCCCTTCGCTTGGTTCTGGAGCCACTGTTTCCGTTGTGGTGAGGGTGACCTTCACCCTTTGAATTTCACCTTCTGCTCAGACGGGTTGAGGCTTGCGGGTAAATATTCGTGCAATTCCAGAATGTTTCACGCTAGAAACTGCGGAACTCATTCGTCTTAAAGCCATGCCCCGCGTCACGATCACCGTCCCAGAGAAAAATGCCCAGCCTTACCGTTTCCAACTGGACCGCCAAGTGGTCACTTTGGGGCGTGGCAGTGAGAACGACATCGCCATCGAATCCGGCTCCGTCTCTGTCCATCATGCGGAAATGCGCCGCATTGAGGGCGGCTATGAGCTTCGTGACATCGGCTCTACCAATGGCATCAAACTGGATGGCTCGCGTTACGAAGTGATTCCCCTGCGGAGTGGCTCGACGGTGAAAATTGGCGATGTGGCTTTCGATTTTTCGCTATCGGAAGAGGAAAATGAGGCTCTTGCTCGTGAAAAACCGTCCGAACCCTCTCCCATCACCCGCGAGCCGGAAGTCCCGGGCAAGCCCACTCCCCAACGGGCGGCGTATGCTTCCTCCCATTCCGGCGGCACGGGCTTCGGAGGTGCTCTGCTATTTCTAATCCTCGCCGCAGTCGCGTTTTTCGCGGGTTTGGCCATCCGCCACCAGAAGGAAACTAACACTTCCCTGATCGATGCGATTCAATCCCATTTCGAGGTAAGACCGGCCCCCGTCGCTCCGCCAAAACCGCCGCTTGAGCACTAATTGCGGCAAAATTAGTCATCCTTGAATGCTTCCGCACGGCGTCCGTCGATGCAACGAGTGAGCCAGAGCACGAGTTTTTCCGCTTCCTCGGATTCATTGCGCATCGTGTTGAGCGCGGCCCAATCGAGATGCGGGCGAGTTCTCGGAGCAGCGATCCGGTTGATGTCGAGCTTCGCCATGATCGCCTCGGTTTCCCGTGGGTGGGCGTTCAAGATGTGAGCAGGCCGCGGAAGATCATCAAGGGCTTCCGGGGTTAGGCCCAAGCAGGTAACGCCCACACCGAAACTGGCGCTCAAGCGGCGCAAGCTGTCCGCGAGTGCCTCGTCCGCAATGGGGGCCGCGTAAATTAATTCCCCTCCCTGTGCCCACATGGAAACTGCTAGAGTTTGAAAAAAATCCTCGCGGTAAGTTTGTAGCGATGGCTGGATTCTCAGACGCGCGGCGTGCAGTTGGAAGGGCGGGATGCCAAGGCGCTGCTTGAAGGAAAGCATCGTTTCATCCAACGACATTTCCTCATCCGGCGAGCCACCTGTTTCCCAATCGACAAGGACCAGTTCAGGGTATTTCCAAAGATTGCTGATTGGGGCGTCCTTGCCGAAGGCGTGCCGGAAGGCGAATGGAAAGCGGCCATTGATTTCAAAATAACGGGTTACTACTGCGCGGAATTTGCGAATCCGCAGCATCGCCCCGTCCACCATGTCCTGATCAGCGGTTGTTAGATCATCGAGACGTCCTTGAGTGAGTGCGAGAAGTTCTTGCGCCCCGGAAAGCGCGGGTAGCGGGGCACTCCGGCGATAGTAGCCTTGGCCTTTTTCCACCTTGGCGATCGGCGAGCCGGGATCGCAGGACATGATCGAGAAATGATAGCGCAACGACGCGTCCGAATAGTTGCCTGTTAATTGCAAGCGCGTCATCCGGATCAGCTCGGTGCCTTTCAGTGAATCGGCGGGATTTCCCGGAAGCAAGGTGGGAAGAATGTCGGATAGCTGCTTGCGAAGACTCATGAAGGTGGGGAACGACTCTTGCGTTGTGGCCATCCAATTCTCCCAGACCCGGATCATCAAGCCCCAAAAAACGGGTATTTAAAAAATACCTGCCCAGGTGAATGGTTTTTTGAAGGAATGCGCCGCCGGGCTTGTCCTAGCCCGCGATTCCTCCATCCTACGACCATGAATTTCAAATCAATTGCCCTCGCGCTCGCCCTCTGTTCCCACGCCGCCGCTCAAGCGCCCAATGCCCAACAGATCCTTGAAGGTGCTCGCATCTCGGCGACTCTCACAAAGCTCGACGAAGGTCTCAACGGCAATCTCCACAAGGGCAGCAGCAACGTTCCCATCACGCTGTTTCTCAAGGGCAAGGACATCCAATTCCAGTTTTCCGAAAATAAGAGTCCGTGGCGCGTCTTCCACATGCGAATTGGTGATGAGGCCTTCAATCTGTTTGAAATCGTCAACGGCAAAACCATCGAGTTTGCCGCCGCAAAAATCATCGAGCCGATTGCTGGCACGGATCTCACCTACGAGGATCTCGCCCTGCGCTTTTTCTATTGGCCTAATCCGCAGTTAGAAGGCACGGAAGACGTGGGCGGGCAACCTTGTTATAAACTCCGAATCGATAAACCCAAGGGCGCAGCTGGCCGCTACGATGTTGTCTATGTTTGGGTGCATACAAAATTCGGTGCCTTCATGCGAATTCGTGGCCATGATAAAAACGGTGGACTGGTGAAGGAATTCCAGGTGGAGGAAGTCATGCCGGTGGCCGACAAAGTCTGGACGCTCCGCAAGATGCAGGTCGCCACCTGCGATCCTAACAACGGCGGACGGCGCGTTTCCATCACGGACATGACCTTCGACGCGCCGAAAAAAGCAGGGCCAAAAGGCGTGCGTTGATTTTTTCAATCCCCGGCGCGGATACACGGCGCACCGGTTTGCAGTCCGGCGACTTTCGCCGGTTGGCTGGAAGGGCCGGTTTTCTCCGGGGTGACAAACTCCCATGGCACCGCGTCTTTGGAGCCGTGGCCTGATAGAAACTGCTGCTCCGTTTCCACGGCACTAGACAGCATTGTTAGAGAAGGCGAGGCCAAGAAAGCTTGTGAGATAGCAATACTTTCAACTCATATCGAAATGCGCGATGAGTGGGTTTGGGACGATGAACCGTTATGGAGCGAATACGACTCAATCATCTGGATTTTTTCTCGTCCATCCCCCATCCAAGTGATTCTTTGTATGAATCGCCATGATCTGCTGGACTGACGCCCACAATCATCTTCAGGACGCCCGACTCGGCGATCTGGAACCGGTCATTACCCAGATGAAATTGGCTGGCGTCGGGCGTTGCGTCGTGAACGCGACGTGTGAGGAGGATTGGCAATCCGTGGAAAATCTTGCGGCATCTCAGGGCGATTTCATTTTACCCGCATTTGGCATCCATCCGTGGCAGGCTCATCGTGCAACGGCTGGCTGGGAGGACCGATTAAAATCATTGTTAGTAGAACACCCGCAGGCCTCTATCGGCGAGATCGGACTCGATCAATGGATTTCCAAGCCTTCGTTAGAAATCCAGCGGGCGGTTTTTATCGACCATCTCCGCCTCGCCCGTGAGCTGCACCGCCCCGTCACCATCCATTGCCTCAAAGCTTGGGGTGCTTTATTTGATTGCTTCGCCGAGATTTCTCCGCCCTCATCGTTTCTCATGCATTCCTTCGGCGGTTCTATCGAAACCGCTCGCCGCTTGATTCCGTTAGGTGCGTTCTTTTCCTTTTCCGGGCATTTTCTCCATTCACGAAAAGCGGCGATCCTCGAGGTTTTCCGCAAACTTCCTCAAGACCGCATTCTGTTGGAAACCGATGCGCCGGACATGCTTCCTCCAGCGGAAATCACCACCCATCCACTCACTGGAAATTACAACCATCCAGCCAATCTTCCTGCCATCGGCCAAGCACTCGCCACCGCGCTGGGGATGCGACCTGAAGAACTCGCCCGCCTCACCTATGAGAATGCCACACGCTGTTTTTTTCCAGTTAAGAAGACAGCTTGAACTCAACGGAGTTCTTAAACTAACATCACTCACCTTCTCACTCTGTCAGTGAAAAACACATCCTCTATATTCCGATTTCGCGCGGCCCTGCTTTTGTTTATCGTTGGTCTGGTTGTTAGTGGGGTGACGGCATTTCCGCTTTTACTTGAACTTCGGATTCTCTCTAACGCTTTGGGCGTGGGTTCCATGCGAAGTCCGGCCGGACATTCCGGCATTTCCTTCTGGATCCTCACGGTCCGTCTTGGCCTGGAACACACCTACGCCGATTTCCCTTGGATTGCTTACGGCACCGACTGGCTTGCGTTTGGTCACCTTGTCATCGCGGGATTTTTTATTGGCCCATGGATTCATCCCGTTTCCAGTCGTCCGACCCTTTACACGGGAATCTTCGCGTGTCTGGCCGTGATTCCCTTGGCGCTGATTTGCGGCCCAGTCCGTGGCATTCCGTTTTACTGGCGGCTCATCGACTGCTCGTTTGGGGTGGTTGGAATCGTCCCGTTGATTTATTGTTTGAAACTCGTCAGGAGGATCGAAACGGAAGGAGCGGATTGATAGGACGATCTTAAAACTCTCTTCTGGCGTCCGTGCGCTGGATCGTTAGCCTCGTTTCAAACCCGAATGTCATCCGACCCATTTGCCTCGATATTTGACGAACCCGACTCTTGGAAAATCATTTCCTCAGGACTCTCCGAGGGGCACTTGACCCTCGCCGATGGACCGGACGGGAAACCGGCCATGCGCCTCGATTACGATTTTCACGGCGGCGGCGGATTCGTGGTGGCACGGAAGGAAGTCCAGTTCCGGCTGCCGGAAACGTTTGAAATGCAATTCTCCCTGCGCGGCGAGGGATTGCCTAACCGTTTTGAATTCAAAATTATCGCCCCCGGCGGTGCGGACACTTGGCGCTACCTGAAGGAGGAATTCCAGTTGCCTGAAAAATGGACGGGCGGGCGAATCCGCGAACGGGATCTGCCATTCGCCTGGGGACCTGCCGGCGGGGGTGCGCCGAGCGTCGTTGGCGCGATTGAATTGGTGATTGCTGCCGGGCAAGGAGGCCAAGGCAGCGCGTGGTTTGCCAATCTAACATTGGAAGACCAAACGCTCTATTTACCCAAGGAATTTAAGGCTTCGAGCCACCGCCCTAACACTCCTGCGGATTCGGTATTTGAACCGGGATCGCCGAGTGGCTGGCAGGCGGATGAGAGCGATCCGGCCCCATGGTGGTGGGTGGACTTCGGGCGGCCGGTGCGTTTCGGCGGCTTGGTCATCGACTGGCCCTCGCCGATGCCGCCACGGATGTATGAAATCGAGCTTTCCAACGACGGGGAAATCTGGACAAGAATCTATCAGGCCAGCCGCACTTTGGGAACACGGAGCCACATCCCCGCACCCTGCGCGGAGGCGCGATATCTAAAGATCAACTTTGGCAACGCCGGGTCCGCCGCATTGGTAGCATTGCACCTGCGTCCAGATGCCTTTTCCCACACGCCTAACGAATTTATCCATGCGGTGGCGGCGGATTTCCCGCGCGGCTGGTTTCCGCGATACTGGCATCGCGAGCAATCCTACTGGACTCCCGTCGGTAGCCCGGAAGGTCGGCGCCGCTCGCTGATCAACGAGGAAGGGATGGTTGAAGTGGACGAAGCGGGATTCTCGTTAGAACCGTTTTTAATCGTCGGCGGCAAGCTGGTGACTTGGGCGGATGTGAAGATCAATTTGTCTCTATCAGCCGATGGAGCACCATTTCCCGTGGTGACTTGGCAGGTGGACGGGATCACGCTCCATGTCATGCCGTGGGTTGAGGGTTTAGGCGATGATCTCGTCCTGCGTACGACCTATCGGGTAGAAAGCAGCGTGAGCGCCGACTTGCGTTTGGCAGTCGCCGTGCGGCCATTCCAAGTGAATCCGCCGTGGCAGGCATTCCGAAATCTCGGTGGGCGCAGTCCGATCCGGCAAATCACTTGCGACACGACGGGAATGAGCGTCGATGACCGCCGGGTTGAGACGAATCTCATCCCGGATACTCATGGTGCTGCGGCATTTGAAGAAGGGGGCGTAGTGGAATTCCTCTCACGGGGAGACGTGCCGCTGCGGGATGCGGTAACAGACGAATCCGGATTGGCATCAGCGGCGATGGTTTGGAACCTGACGCAGGGACAGGAATTTCAAGTCACGGTATCGGTCCCGTTTTATGGTAAATCCAGCATCCCAGCTGCTGACGGTCGGGATAATGCAATCGCCCGTTGGCGGGAAATTCTAGCGCCGGTCGAGTGGCAGGTGCCGTCCATCGCCAGCAGCGCGATCCAATGTTTTCGCACGGCGGCGACCCATATTCTGATCAATCGCGACGGTCCAGCCTTCCAGCCGGGACCCCGCCGCTACACCCGCTCGTGGGTGCGGGATTGCGTGATCATGGGCGCGGCGATGGTGAAAACCGGCTGCCCGCATGTGCTCCGCGAGTTCCTGATCTGGTATGTCCAGTTCCAACGAGGGGATGGCTTCGTGCCTGCCGTGGTGGACCGCGATGGGGTGGATTGGATCGTGGAGCATGACAGCCACGGACAGCTTATCTGGGGCATCTGCGAGGTTTTTCGCAACGATGGAGATCTGGATTTCCTGAGGTCGATGTGGCATCCTGTTAGCCATGCGGCGGAATATCTGCGACGCCTGCGCTCCCAGTGCATGACCCGCGAATTTAGCGAGCCGGAACACTCAGCCTGTTATGGATTGCTGCCGGAATCCGCGAGCCATGAAGGCTACCTCTCACATCCGGTCCATTCGTATTGGGACGATTTTTGGGGTGTCCGGGGCTTAGAAGCGGCGGCGGAAATGGCAGATGCGTTAGACCGACCGGATGATGCGAAACGCTGGCGTGATGAAGCCATGGCATTTCTATCAGATGTCCGGCATTCCTTGGACCGCGTCATCGCAGAACATTCGCTTGCTTACATTCCAGGCTCAGTCGAGTGGGCGGACTTCGATCCTACAGCCACCGCGAATGCCATCGCTCAGCTCGATTTCGCGGATGATCTGCCTGCCGGGCCGCTGCATGAAATGTTGGAAACGTATCTCGAAGGTTTCCGCCGCAAGCATCGGGGCGAGGTGCAGTGGCTTAATTATACAGCTTATGAAATCCGCATCATAGGCGCGTTTGTCCGTATCGGAAAGCGTGAGGAAGCTAACGAACTGTTGGAATTCTTTCTATCTGATCGCCGCCCGGTCGAGTGGAATCAATGGCCGGAAATCACTTGGCGGGATCCGCGCTCGCCGGGCCACTTGGGCGACGTCCCGCATACTTGGATCGCGGCGGAATATATGCTAGCGCTCGTGTCGATGATCGCCAGTGAACGCGAGGCTTCGGAAAAAATGGTGCTGGCCTCAGGACTACCGTGGTCCTGGATTGCCGAGGAAAATGGCTTCTCAGTGCGCGGCTTGGTCACCCGCTACGGCAAGCTCGATTTCCAAATCTCCATCAGCGAAACCCGCTGCATCACGTTTGATATCGGCGACGGAATTTCGCTTCCTCCCGGTGGCCTGTTTGTGGCTCCACCGCTGCCTCCCGGCTTAAAGATCACCACCGCAATCAATTCCAGCGGGCACCCGCTGGTGATCGACTCGGAGGGCACCAGCGTCGGCGTGCAAAACCTTCCCGTTTCTGCCACGCTGTTTCTTGGCGACTCCGCAATTCTAACCCTGCTTAACCCATGAACGAAAATTCCAGTAGATTTCAAATCCACACGAACGGAAAAATGCGCAGCCTTGTCACCGCAGGCGGCCAAGGTGGATTGTTTTATGACTGGGTGGCGCTAACGCGATTCTCGGAAGCCAGTCCGTACGACTGCGGGCCGATGATCTATTTCAGCGACTCCGCCCATCTAACACACGCTGTTGAAGTCGGCATCGCTCCCGGCTTGGATGTGGAAATCCGTAAAATCACGGTCACAAATCACGCCGCCGTCGCGCGCGAAATCGAACTCACCACTTACGCGGAAATCGCCCTGAATCACCCGCTCGGCGATGCAGGGCATCCTGCGTTTTCCAAGCTGTTTGTGCAGACCTCCGTGACGGGTAACTCCCCCATCCTGCTGGCGCGCCGCCGACCTCGCGGACTCAACGAAAATTGGCCGTGGATGGCACAAACGCTTGTTTCTAACAGCCATGAATTGAGCTGGGAAACCAACCGCGCCACGTTTCTTGGCCGAGGAAGAACAACCCAAGATCCCGCTGCGATGGATCATACAGGAGCACTTTCCTGCGAGACCGGCAACGTCCTCGATCCGGTAATGGCATGGCGATGCAAGCTCAACCTTGCGCCGAATGAATCACAACCCGTCTGGCTGCTCACTGCGGCTGCAACAGACGAAGCATCTGTTAGTTCGTTGATTGAAAAGTGTGTGACAGATGGAGTGGTCGCCACATTTTTCGATAAGGCGGAAGCTGCCGCAGCGGCACGTCTCGTTGATTTCCACATCACTACCACAGCCGCCGCCCGCTACGACAAAATGTCGGAGCAGATGTTGTTCGGGCGAAAGGATCGGCAAGTTCCCACTTCGCTCGCAGGTTCCGGCGTGGTGCATCGTTTTCCGCTCTCATGGGAGGAAATTCGGGTGATTGCGACTGCCAGTCTATCAAGTCCCGGGACAAAGGATCTTATTGCGGCCCTCCCCTATTGGTATGCGCTCGGCCTTCAGGTCCGGCTATTCGTCATGGAGGGGGGATGGAAGGAACCGATACCGGAAAAAGTAATTCTAACTGATCCAGCGTCATTCAGCTCGGAAGAACTCGAATGGTGGCTTGCGTCCGCCCAGCTTGTCGTGGATGCGGAAATTCTAGAACCGGCATCATCTGAATTGTCTCCTCCGCCTGTTTCGAAAATCACTGAGAGCAATGCCTCGCCGGCGTCCATCGAACCTCTACAGCATTTCAACGGGCACGGTGGATTTTCAGCGGACGGGCGCGAGTATGTGATTCCCTTGCCTCTTGATGGCGGACGTCTCCATCTGCCGCCCATGCCTTGGGTCAATGTGTTAGCCAACCCGGATTTCGGCTGCATGGTCAGCGAACGCGGTGCAGGTTACACATGGTCACGCAACAGCCAAGCCAACCGGCTAACGCCATGGTCGAACGATCCGATCTGCGATCCCCATGGAGAAGCGTTTTATCTGCGCGATGAAGAGTCCGGGAATCTGTGGTCACCACTGCCGGGGCCTTGCCCGCCGCAGTCCGCCTTTGTGGTGCGACATGGTTTTGGGCGCACTCGCTTTATTTCTAACATGGCTAGCCTTTCGCAGACCGTGGAATTTCTCGTGCCGCCGGAAGATCCGATCAAATTGGTTTCTATCCGACTGAAGAACGATACGTCAAAAGCCCGGAAGCTCGTTTTCTCTACTTACCAGCGGCTACTTTTATGCTCCTCACCGGATCGCCATCACGCCACGTTGGCCTGGACGGACGCGGTTGGGGTGCAACATGCGGTAAACCCGCGTGCCGGAGATTTCGACGGTGGACGAGTATTTTCATTCATCGCCGTCCATGGCACGGACTCGACAGAAGCGGCTAACAACTCATCCGCGGCATTCCTCGGTGATGGTGGAACGGCATCTCCTTCAGCCTTAACCGGCACTTGGAAAAGTGCCTGTGGCTTCGGGCGTGATGCTTGTTTTTCCCGCAAAATTTCGCTCGTGCTTGCCCCCGGAGCCGAGGTGGAAATCCTCGTCGGTGTCGGAGAAGCAATGTCTGAGGAGGAAGAAATGCGATTGGTCACGCGCTACAAGCAAGCCGATGCGATTCAGGCCACCGGCACCGACGCGTTCTGGGAGAAAATGCTGGGAGGGATCAAAATCAAAACCCCGCTGCCGGAAGTTGATTTGATGGTGAACGGCTGGCTTCTCTATCAAAATCTCGCCTGCCGGATCTGGGGCCGGAGTGCATTCTATCAGTCCGGCGGCGCTTACGGATTCCGGGACCAACTTCAGGATTCCGGCGCGTTGGCAGCCTTGCATCCCGAGCTTATGCGATCGCAAATCCTGCTCCACGCGGCCCAACAATTTCCCGAAGGCGACGTGACCCACTGGTGGCATCCCGAGCCGATGGGCCGTGGAATGCGGACAAAATTCGCGGATGACTTGCTGTGGCTCCCTTACCTAACCGATCACTACCTGCAAGTCACCGGGGACAGCGACGTGTTAGATGAAAAGCGCCCTTTCATCGAAGGCCCGCTGCTGGCTGCCGGTGAGGACGAGGAGTATATGAGGCCGGAAATCTCTGCAAAGCAGGCCAGCGTGTTCGAGCATTGCTGCCTCGCCATCGACAAATCCCTCACCAAGGGGGCGCATGGTTTGCCGTTGATGGGGATCGGCGATTGGAACGACGGAATGAGCCGCATCGGCCGCGAGGGCAAAGGCGAGAGCGTGTGGATGGGCTTTTTCCTGTTCACCATTCTCAACCGCTGGATACCGCTGTGCGAAACCCGTGGAGAGGCGGAGCGTGTTAGGAAATTTACCCTTTACCGAGACGAACTCCTCCTCGCCATCAACGACGCTGGCTGGGATGGTGAGTGGTATCGCCGCGCTTATTACGACGACGGCACGCCGCTCGGCACCCACACCGACGATGAATGCAGGATCGACGCACTCGCGCAGGCATGGGCGGTGATTTCCAAGGCCGCACCGGACGAGCGAGTCGTGAAATCGTTAGATTCTCTGGAGCGTGAGTTGGTTGATACGAATTTCGACATCATCCGCTTGCTAGATCCGCCGTTCGTCAACACCCCGCACGATCCTGGCTACATCAAGGGCTACGTCGCCGGGGTCCGCGAAAACGGCGGCCAATATACCCATGCAGCCTGCTGGGTTATCCGCGCCATGGCGGAGGCCGGGCGTAGGGAGGAGGCCGCCCGTTTGCTCCAGCATCTCAGTCCTATCTGGCACTCGCGGGATGCGGCTGCTGTTGCGCTCTATCAGGTCGAGCCATACGTCGTGGCGGCGGATATCTACGGCGCGGCCCCCCATATTGGACGCGGCGGCTGGACTTGGTACACGGGATCTGCCGGATGGATGTTCCGCGTGGCCGTGGAATCCGTACTCGGATTGCGGGTGGAAAATGGCGACACTCTCGTGCTCGATCCACGCGTGCCGGATGGTTGGCCAGGTTTTTCCATCGACTTCCGCACGCCATCAGGCCGCACTCTCTATCGGATCGAAGTTGGAGTCCGGGATAGAAATGCGGATGGCGTCACCAGTCTAACGGTGGACGGACAATCCATCGGATTGGAGAATCGGATCGGGCGCTGGCCCATGCTGGACGATGGTGGAGAACATGCGGTGATCGCATCGCTTGGCGCGACCTAACAATCCAACGCATTCAGTTCGCCATTGATGTCCACCGGCTCTTCGTGGCGAACCTCCCATGCACCGTCATCCTTGATTTCCAAAACTGCGTCGTAGCGAAGACGCGATTCACCATTCTTCGCGAGAATCACCACCCCGATGTTTTGTTCTGTCAGCATGTCGAGGATGCTGGAAATCTGGCTTTTCGGAAGGGCGCTACCTGGGCGATCCAGGAAAACGAACGCAGGCTTCGCTAGGAAGATTCGCGAAACAGATAACAGATGCTGCTCGCCGATTGACAACAAGTCATCCCAATCTTGTTCCGTATCAAAACCATCCGCGCGGCTTACGATATCATCGAGTCCCAACTTCACCAGGACGCCCATGATCACTGCATCCGGCATCACCGACTCGGCCCCCGTTCGTAGCAAGACCTCGCGCAGGGTGCCCGGTGGCAGATAGGGGCGCTCTGGCAGGAAAAGGATGTCATCCAATCCAGGCCGAATGATTTGTCCGCCGCCGCATTCCCAAACGCCTGCAGTTGCTCGGAAAAACGCCACTTTGGGAGCATCTTCTTTTCCTAACACAAGCCACCGCGAACCACGGAGGATTTCCAGGTTTAAATCTGACACAAGAATGCGTGTCCTGTCGGAAGAATGCAGCGTCACATGCTCATAGGCCACCCGCTCTGGCGATTCTTCAACGTTGATCGTGCAGGGGGTGGTGCGGTTTGCTTTTTCAATCGCATCGCTCAAGTTATGCAGTCTCGCGGTAACGGCGGTAAATGCCGAGATCGACTGGAACTGGGTTACAATCAATGAGAAAGCCCCCAGCAATGTCGCGAAAGCCATGGTGGATTGAGTAATTACCCCGAACTCCATCTGTCCCCAAATGAACATCGGGGCGATGACTAGCGCCGGAATGATTTGGATGAAATAATTATAGCCATTGGTAAAAAATCCCAAGTTCCGGTTGATCCGGATCAGCAGCCGAAAGTTAGTTGTTAGGGCATCCAGCCGTTTGTTCAAGCGGGCTTTGAATCGTCCTTCGCGGTGCGCCAAGGCGATGGATTCCGAATTCTCTCGCACATGGATCAAATCGGAGCGGAAATTCGCCTCCATGTCTAACTGGTTATAGTTCAATCGGATCAGCGGCCTGCCCAAAATGATAGTCAACGCCGAACCGCATATCGCATACACCACTGCGATGCCGAAAAGCAGCGGACTAATGCTCCACAAGACTCCGGAAAATGAAATGGCTGTTAGCGTGCCATTGACGATCAGCAGGGTGAAGGACAGGGTGGTGGTGGTGAAGGCCCGGACATCATCCGAAATCCGCTGATCCGGGTTGGCCACTCCCGCAGAGGAATCCAGTCGGTAATAGGTGCGGTCATTCAAATACGCTTCGGTGAGTTTCCTCGTCAATTGTTCGCGCCACAGGATTCCCAAGCGTTCCTCGGTGAATCGGTAAAGAACCAACACCGCCGTCGATGCAAGGAAAACTCCCACGTAATAGAACGCTTGTGTCTGGAAAACCGGCATGTTCCGGTTTTCTATCGCCGACATGAAATCCCGTCCCACATAGCTATTTAAAACATTCAAGCCTGTGATGACCACCATCAGCCCCCCAAGCGTTGACACTAACATGATCGCCTTCGATCCTTGGTCGGACTTCACAAGCATCCGCAAAACGCCTCGGAAGCGCTTCCACGTAGTACGAATGATCTGGATTTTTTCGTTGGCCATTCCGATTGCGATGAGAGGATTGCCCCTCCGATAATACGGAAAAGTTAAATACTTCTGGGGTGCGGAATGCCAAAATCTCCATTCAATAGCAAAGCTAATCACCCGAACCGGGATAAATACCTCATTTCTCCCACCGAAATCCGCTCTTCACGGCTTTCTCAAGCCGATTGTCGCAAAATGGTCACACTCCATCATTTGCCTTAAAATATCCGATGGTTCACGGTCCTTAACTAGTTCGACCCATTGGCATTGATCCGCTTATGTCGATGGAAACGGACTTCAAAATATAACAGAAACTCTGTGCCATCCTTGCAATGACAAGCCGAAACGCTTGCCTCGGGGGTGATGGCACGAGGGCTGCTAACCTTGAAAACGACACCCATACCAATCGAAATGAACATTAAAGAACATCCCACGCCGTACCCCGACATTTCTAGCGTGCCGTCCGAGTTGTCCTTCATGGACGCCTGGGACGGCGATGCAGTGTCGGATCTGATTCGCTCCAAGTGCGATCACGGAGAAACTCCCGCCTTCCTGTTTTTGGGAAGAAAGGAAGCTCTTCTGCTTAAACAACACCTCGGGGAAACCTTCGGGGAGGAATCCGTCGTGACCCTTCACGGCACCTACTACATGGGCC
>JANYFB010000320.1 GCA_025362955.1 Akkermansiaceae bacterium | reverse complement strand
ATGAGGCTGTCGGCCTCCATTTCAAGCACATCGGCGGGATTGCCGGTTTGCTTGAAAACCAGTTGTTTGCCTAAGCGGGTCGAGTCGTCATCTTCCATCACGCAAATCTGCCACAGGAAATGGCAAGGCCAAGCGCGAAGGCTATTTCGTTGCCAGACTTGCTTCTAGCAGTGCGGCAAGACGCCAACCGGCCTTGTTAAGTTCGACCTCCACGGCCTTGGAAGCGAAAACCGCGTAGCTCGACTGCCCGGGATGGGGTTTCTCAATGGCAGTCCAGCTCACGATGGATTTTCCGTTCTTGTTGTCGAATTCTTCTAACGGCAGAAAACGCAGCCGGGAGTGGGCTTCGCGGGCGAGCGGCAGGATTTCATCCGCCCATTTTTCCGACCATTGCTCCGGCTTGAGGGAAGGATCAGCCTTCCAATCCGCAGGCTCTTTTGCGGCGAGTTGGAGAGCCCAATCATGCGGTGTTAGAGCGTCGCTGGTTTTCCCTTGGCTCCGGCGTTGATAGGTGAGCGCGGACTCCACGGCATCGAAATCCCAGTAGGCGTGAAGATTGGTGGCGCCGAAGTTGATGTCATTTCCTCCCCGGTCGGGCTTGGCCTCGTGATGGATGTTAGGGTCGAGGAAATTTCCCTTGGCATCGAGGAAGGCGGCCCCGACGTGCAGCGGTTGATGGATGTCCCCGACGTAGTGGGCGAGCAGCACGACCGCCACTGCGGGGGTGATGCGGCGGTCGTTATCGGGCTTCTCGGTGCCCGCCAAGACGCGGCTGCAATAGGCGATCATGTGCACGATGTCCCACTGGGAAGTGCCGGTCTTGGTGGCTGCGTAGCTGTTCGCCTGGATCGGAACATCGGTATAATGAAACCATTGATGCGAGGGCGGCATGTGGGTTTCGCTCTCGTCGTCGGAGGGCGGATTGGCCTCGCGGAATGCGAGGAGTTGGGCCTCGAGATCGGGATTCTCGGGAAGCTTGAAGGTTCCACGGGATTTATCCTCGCCTCGCAGCTCGTCAGGAAGCGTGGAGGCACGTTCGAGAGTGACCGCGCCGAGGAGTTTTTTAATGGCATCCGCCGCGGGTTTGCCCTCCATCAGTTTATCCGCGAGCGCACCGACGATGCGGTGGCCGGATTCGCTATACGCAGAGAGCGGGACGAGCGAGACCGCCTGAATCATGGCAAAAATTCCGACGCATTTCAATGTCATGGAAAAAGTGTGATTAGATTTACCCGCCCAGACCAGAGCGAAATCCGGGACTAGCAGGTCTCATTCCATTTCCTTTCGCACCTTCACCAGCAGCGCGGGTTGTCGCTTGAGTTGATGCGTTAGCACCTCAATGGCCCGTAATGTCGGCGGGCTGATGTGGTGTTCCATGCCTTCGACATCGTGGTAGATTAAATCGTCGGCGAGGCCGAGGAGTTTGAAAAAATCTGTGAGAAGCTGGTGCCTGCGGGTGATATTTTGCGCTAGTTCCTCGCCCGCAGCAGTCAACGCGATTCCACGATATTTTTCATATTTCAACAGACCTTGAGCATCCAAGCGCTGGACCATGTTAGTGACGCTCGCCTGGGAAATCTTGAGGCCTTGCGCGATATCGACCACGCGAGCATAGCCCTTCGTATTCATTAGCTCAAGAATCCGCTCGAGGTAATCCTCCACGGCGGGCGACTTGCCCAGCGGAAAGGCGGATGGATGGGCGGGCATTTGCAGGAAATGTTACGGGCGCGGCCATGGCAGGTCAAGAAAACGTATTTTTGGCGGTTGACAAATTCATAGAATATACGAATAAATTTAGCCATACCTAACTCTGCCGATGCCCACGCCTCCCGAATCCATCCCTGATCCCTCATCCGCCGAAGGGTGGCGGCAGCAAAGCGGCGCGTCGCTTCCTGAAGTTTTCCGCTCGGTGCCAGTGCCGGTGGGTGGTTCGGTCTGGAAAAAAATCGTCGCCTTTGCCGGCCCTGGATTTCTCGTTTCCGTCGGGTATATGGACCCCGGCAACTGGGCCACCGACTTGGCGGGGGGCGCGAAATATGGTTACACGCTGTTATCCGTCATCCTCATTTCGAATTTGATGGCCATCTTGCTTCAGCATCTCTGCGTGAAGCTTGGCGTCGCCACCGGTCGCGATCTCGCGCAAGCCTGCCGCGACCATTACCCGAAGCCAGTGGTCTGGGCATTGTGGATTTTGTGCGAACTGGCCATCGCCGCCTGCGACCTTGCGGAGGTCGTCGGTTCCGCCATCGGCCTTCAGCTCCTCTTTGGCATCCCCCTGATCTGGGGCTGCCTGATTACGGTGCTCGACGTGCTTATCGTTCTTTTCCTGCAAAACAAGGGTTTCCGTTATGTCGAGGCGCTTGTCATCACACTCATTCTAACTATCGGCGGCTGTTTCATGGCCGAGTTAATTTTCGCCAAACCCAATCTAACGGGCGTCGCGTTTGGCTTCGTTCCCTCGGCGGAAATCTTGCGTAACAAAGAAATGCTCTTCGTCGCCATCGGCATCCTCGGTGCCACTGTCATGCCGCACAATCTCTATCTCCACAGTTCGATCGTGCAGACTCGGAATTTCGCACGCACTCCCGAAGGCAAGTCGGAAGCCATCAAGTTCGCGACCCTCGACTCGACCTTCGCGCTCATGTTTGCGCTCTTCATCAACGGTGGCATTCTCATTCTAGCAGCCGCCGCTTTCCACTTCAGCGGGCATCAAGGAGTCGCGGAAATCCAAGATGCCTACAAGCTGCTGAGTCCCACCCTCGGAGTCGGAATCGCCAGCACGCTCTTCGCGGTAGCGCTCCTTGCAAGCGGGCAAAACTCCACTCTAACGGGCACCCTCGCCGGACAAATCGTCATGGAGGGATTTCTCCATATCCGACTCGCGCCGTGGCTGCGCCGCTTAATCACGCGCGGCATCGCCGTGGTGCCGGCGGTGTGCGTCATTGGTTACTTCGGCGAGGGAAAATCGACGGATCTGCTCATCTGGAGCCAGGTCATTTTAAGCATGCAACTCGGTTTCGCCGTCGTCCCGCTGCTGATTTTCACCAATGACCGGGTAAAAATGAAATCGTTCGCCAACCCGCTGTGGATCAAACTTCTAGCAGGCGCCACCGCTGTCGTCATCATCGCGCTCAACTGTAAGTTGCTCTTCGACTTTTTCGCTCCGGCAGCCTGGCAGAAAGCCCTCGGCATCTAACCATTTCATCCCATGTATCGAAAAATCCTTGTCGCCCTAGATACCACCGCATCCGATCAGGTAATACTCCCGCACATCACGCGGCTCGCCCTGCTGTTGAAATCCGAACTGCTGCTCCTGCATGTCGCGGATGGCTGGGTCGCTCGCAATTTCGACCAGCTCAAGCTCGCCGGCTCCGAGGAAATGCAGGAAGACTGGCGCTATCTTCAGGAAACCGCCACGCGTCTCCGCGAGGAAACCGGCCTGACCATCGGCACCCAGCTCGCCCTCGGCAGCCCGCCGGAGCACATCCTCAAGGTGGCCGATACGGAAGGTTGCGATCTGATCGCGCTCGCCTCCCACGGCCACCGGCTCGTCGGCGACATTATTTACGGCAGCACCATCGAGGTCGTCCGCCACAAGGCCCGCGTCCCGATCTTCGTCGTCCCGCAGAAATGGTAAGGGCGGGAAAAATCCATGCCTAATCCCTGCCGGACGCGGTTCAGCCTTGATTTGGAACGTGGCGGGAATTAACCCCGTCACATTCGCATGAATCCCATATTCCGCCCGGACCGCAAACGACGCATCCCCCTCTGGCTGAAAATCGCCTACACCGGATTCCTCGCGGTGATGATCCCGGTGTATTGGATGAACTACGGCCCCACGAATTTCCTCTATTTCTGCGATGTGTCGCTCCTGCTCACGCTGGTCGGGATCTGGACGGAAAATGCGCTGCTCGTCTCCATTCCTGCCGTCGGAATCCTGCTGCCGCAAGCGCTTTGGTGCCTCGACTTCCTCGTGCTGCTCTGCGGCGGAAAATTGACCGGAATGACCGGCTATATGTTCGACGAAAAAAAATCGCTCTTCTTGCGCGGCTTGTCGCTCTTCCATGGCTGGCTGCCATTTCTGTTATTCTATCTGGTCCGCAGGCTCGGCTACGATAAAAGGGCTTTGTTAGGCTGGTCGGTGGCCTGCGTGGCACTCTGCCTCATCGCCTATTTCCTGCTGCCTCCCGCCGGGGCCGTCCTTTCCAATCCAAACCTCCCGCGCAACGTGAACTACGTCTTCGGTATCCTCAGCGATGACAAGCCGCAGGAATGGATGCCGCCGCTAGTCTATCTCGGAGTATGGATCGCCGCGATGATCGGCATCGCCGCCACGCCGGTCCATTTCCTGCTCAAGAAAATCTGCCCACCCATCATCTAACATGGAATCCGAATCCGAAAAATCCTGGCCGCGCGGCTTCTGGAATCTGATGTTCACCCAGTTCCAGGGCGCGTTCTCCGACAATGCGCTTCGCTGGTTGGTGATTTTCCCCGTGCTTGCCTCACTGACCCTGAGCGAGACCGACAAGGAAGGCTTCGTCGGCCATGCATCGCTGTTGTTCGCCGTGCCGTTTCTGTTATTTGCCACCGTCGGCGGCTGGATGGCGGACCGCTTTAGCAAACGCTCGGTGATGATCGGCGTGAAGGCCGGGGAGATCGCGATTATGCTTTTCGCCGCGCTCGCATTGAGGCTGGAAATGCAATCGCTCCAACTCGCCGCGATCTGCCTGATGGGCGTCCATAGTACGATCTTCGCCCCTGCGAAATACGGCGTCATGCCCGAGGTATTACCCGTCGCGAAACTCTCCGCAGGAAATGGCATCCTCGAGCTGCTCACATTCATCGGCATTATCCTCGGCACTTTCGCCGGAGGCTGGCTGGCGGAATCCCTTGCAGGCCAGGAGGTCTGGTCAGGTATCCTGTTAGCGACTCTTGCATTGGTCGGACTCGTCACCAGTCTCGGCATCGCCAAGGTGCCCGCTGCGGATCCTTCGAAAAAATTCAACCCTAACATCATCGGCGAGATATGGACGAACCTGCGCGTCATGAAAGATGACCGCGATCTCTGGCGGGCAAATTGGGGAAACACCGCTTTCTTCTTCATCGCAACTTTGGTCCAGATCAATCTCGCGCTATTCGCCCAATCGGTTTTTCATTTGAAACCCACCGATCAAGCATCATTGCAAGCCGCGCTCAGTCTCGGCATCGGGGTAGGAAGTATGCTGGCAGGCCGACTTTCTCACGGCAGAATTGAATACGGATTGATCCCGTTAGGCGCGGCGCTGATGGCCCTCGCGGGATTCGGTCTCGGCTGGCCGGGAGTCGGGAAACCGGAATTTGCCGCGGCCCTCGGTTTGTTAGGACTGGGCGGGGGATTATTCATTGTGCCGATTGTCTCGGTATTGCAGCACCGCCCGTCACCCCAAACGAAAGGCGCAGTTCAAGGTGCGGTGAGCTGGCTATCATGGGTTGGCATCGCGGTGGCATCTATCACCCAAGGCCAGCTCGCCAAAACATTCCATCTTAGCCATGGCCAGATTTTCTGGTTTTGTGGCGCGGTGTCCGCCCTCGCAGGACTTTTCGTGACTTGGTCCCGGCCCCGCGCCGTGCCGGACATGCTCGCCCGCTGGGCCAGACGCAAGCCGGAGTCGGGTTCCTAACCGATTGCATTAGAAAGATCATTAAACCGCAGATGAACACGGATAAACGCAGATGGAAGAAGGGCTAAGAAAAGAGGGTTTTCTCAATTTTATTTATCCGTGTTCATCGGCGTCCATCCGTGGTTCGATCTCTCTTTTCCAAATCATCTAGCACCATGCAAGCCGTCGTCATCGACAAGCCTTACACCTTCATCCCGCCACGGCACAGCCGGTTTTGGCATTGGGTGATGCGGCGGCTCCTACCGCGCTATCTCCGTAAGAGTGACGGCATCGCCAATGTTGAATGCATCGGCGCGGAAAAATTGCGGGCCTCGCTTGATGCCGACCACGGCATCATGATCGTGGGCAACCACTGCCGCCCCTGCGACCCGATGATCTTGGATTTCCTAGCGGCGGAGGTGAACCGGCCGTTCCATGTCATCGCGAGCTGGCACGTCTTCATGACGGGGAAAATCCAGCGTTTCCTCCTTCCCCGGATGGGCGGCTTCAGCGTTTACCGCGAGGGGATGGACCGGGAATCCCTGAAATGCGCGATCAAGACCGTGGCCGATGGGAAATTTCCGTTAGTCATTTTCGCCGAGGGCATCATCACTCGTTGCAATGACCGCCTGGTCAACTTTATGGAAGGCCCGGCGTTCATGGCGCGGGCGGCGGCGAAGCAGCGCAAGGAGGGGAAAACCGTCATCCATCCGGTGTTCATCCGATATTTTTTCGAGGGAAATCTGGAGCAATCTATCACCCCTGTAGTCGAGTCCATCGAGCGCCGCCTGTCGTGGCAGCCGCAGGTCCAACTGCCCCTCATCGGGCGGATTCGCAAGATCGGCAGTGCGTTGTTAGACCTTAAGGAAATCGAGTATTTCCAATCCCCGCAGGCGGGGAGTTTCCGCGAGCGCCTGGCACGGCTCATCGACCATCTGCTCACGCCGATGGAAGACCACTGGACCCCAGGCCGCCACGACGGAGACACGATGGCCCGCGTGAAACGGATGCGCTCCGCCATCCTCCCGGATATGGTCAACAGCCAGCTAACGGAGGAAGACCGCGCGTCACGATGGCGGCAGCTCGCGGATGTCTATCTAGTCCAGCAGCTCCATTGCTACTCCGGCGACTACATGGAGAATCCCACCCCCGAGCGCATCCTCGAAACCGTGGAACGCTACGAGGAGGATCTAACCGATGTTGCCCGCCCCCATTTCCCGATCCGCGCGGTCATCACCGTCGGCGACGCCATCGAGGTCACTGCCGCACGGGACCGCTCGCAGGAAGCGGATCCCATTACCGCCAAGGTCCGGCAAAGAATGGAGGATCTGATGGAGTCCACCAAGGTCGGTCGGAAAATCACTCCCACCGGGACGGAAATTTCATGAATTCCATCCTCCTCCGCATCGCCGTCATCGCCGTGGCTTTGGTCATCTGGTTTTGGACGCAGAAACTCATTGCGCGGAAAAGCGCTGACACGGCGGGCATCGGCGACTGGGCGCACCGGCTCACTGCGGGCTGGCATCGGTATTTCCTAACGCACGAAAATGCGGCGAATCGGGTGCTCATCCTGAGTTCGTTCTGCATTGACGTGTTAGGTCTCTCGCTCATCGCCGCTGCGGTGTTCGGGCCGACGTTCGCGCCGTTTCTCGCGATCATCATCGTCTTCAGCCTGCGGCAAATTTCCCAACTCTGCTGCACCCTGCCGCCACCCGCCGGCATGATCTGGCGGGACCCGGGTTTCCCGACGATTCTGGTGACCTATGGTGTCAGCAACGATCTGTTTTTCTCCGGTCACACTGCGCTGGCCGTGCTCGGAGCGATTGAAATCTATCAACTCGCCCCGTGGTGGCTGGGTGCCGTGGCGGTTCTCGTTGCCCTTGGCGAAGTTCTGATCGTGCTGGTTCTGCGTGCCCATTACACGATGGATGTGATCGCCGGAGCCTTCGCCGCTTGGTTTGCGGCCGATATGGCAACCCGTCTGGCTCCTTGGTTCGATGGATGGTTGAAATGAGTGGTCGGGTCCGAGAGTAAGGCGCAGTCATCGCAATCTCAGGAAAAAGATTTCAAAGGAGGGAAACTTTTCGCGTTTCATCTGCCCGCGTTCGGGTTCAAATCTCCCGCACCGCATGATCCGTGCGGAAATATTTCAGAAACCAAGCACCATGTGGAAAGGCCGCTTCTCTCAAGATACATCGTCACTCGTCCAGCAGTTCGGCGAATCCATTTCGTATGACTGGCGCTTGTTCCCACACGACATCGCCGGATCGATCGCTCATGCCCGTGCCCAAATGGTCGCTGGATTGCTCACTGCTGAGGAGTTTTCGCAGATCGAAAGCGGCCTGATAGAAATCCTCGCGGACATCGAAGCCGGGAAATTCGAGTTCAAGATCTCGCTTGAGGACATCCACATGAACATCGAGGCCGAGCTCACCCAGCGCATCGGCGCGGCCGGCGCGAAACTCCACACCGCCCGTTCCCGCAACGACCAGGTCGCCACCGACACCCGCCTCTACACCCGCACGGAAATTGACGGGCTGCTTGTCGCTATCACCGGCCTGCAAAAATCCTTGCTCGACCGCGCGGAAAGATACGCCGCCACCGTCATCCCCGGCTACACCCACCTCCAGCGCGGCCAACCCGTCACCGCCGGCCACCATTTCCTCGCTTACGTAGAAATGTTAGAACGTGACAAATCCCGTCTAGCAGATTGCCGCAAACGCCTCAACATTTCCCCGCTCGGCTCCGGCGCGCTTGCCGGCTCCACCATCAACCTCGACCGCTGCGCCATCGCCGCCGAACTCGGCTTCGACGGCGTGACTCACAATTCGATGGATGCCATCGCCGACCGCGACTACATCGCCGAGGTCCTCTTCGTGATTTCGCTCTGTGGCGTGCACCTCTCGCGCCTCAGTGAGGATCTCATCCTGTGGTGCACCGCCGAGTTCGCCTTCGCTTCTTTATCCGACGCGCACACCACCGGCTCCTCGCTGATGCCGCAGAAGAAAAACCCGGACGTCTGCGAACTCACCCGTGGCAAGACCGGCCGCCTAGTCGGCAACCTGATGAACCTGCTAGTCGCCGTCAAAGGCTTGCCGCTCACCTATAACCGCGACCTCCAGGAGGACAAGCCGCCGTTGTTCGACTCCGTGGACACCCTGAATCTCATCCTCGCCGTCAACACCGAGATGATCTCCGCCATGGAACTCCGCGAGGAAAACTGCAAGGCCGCCGCCTCGGACCCCATGCTTCTCGCCACCGACCTTGCCGACTATCTGGTAAAAAAGGGCGTCCCGTTCCGCCACGCCCACGAACTTGTCGGCAAAGCCGTCGCCCACGCCATCGCCACCAAGAC
>JANYFB010000275.1 GCA_025362955.1 Akkermansiaceae bacterium | reverse complement strand
CCGTTCCATCCCGCAATTCCGCGAAGAACTAACTAAACCATACAACCACCCAGACGGACCGGTTCCTCTTCTAGATATTCGCTAACAGTTTGAATCCGCCCTTGATAAAAGAGAGCTGTTTTCCCGGAACCTTTTCTACCCGTAACCACTTGAACCTCTCCTCTAATCACAGAATCGAATTGTTCGGTTTCAATATAATAATTAGAAAGCTGATCATGCTCATTCTCTGCCGCGCTATGTCCCAAATTTAGTTTTTGAATTGGAGATTTGAGTTCAGGAAACTCTGCTTGAGCGACTCTTAAGCTTCTTTCCCAAACACGCGGAGCAAAGTTTGCAAGATGGTCGTCGATATCTTCTAATCGACCATAGAACGCAACCGCATCCCGATAGTCAAGAGGCACTGGTTCACCTCCCGATTGCAATATGAGAGTTTCCTTGTCCATTCCATCCGCGAGTCCTGCAATGAATGCGCACCGCAAATTGTGAACTTCTGCATCTCTACGATTGGACGAAATAAGTGGGAGAATAACACCATTTGCATTTGAGACACTGTTGACGGCTTCGGACAGCGATAGTCTGGGGCTTTCCGTGGGGTCAAATTGCCTGAAGCTCGCCCTGAGTTGCTTCTTAACTCGAGAACTCAATCGAACCTCGGCTTCTGTACGTTCATTCGGCCAAACGATATAGAATGGAACGGCATCATTCTTTTTCTTATCTGGAATCGTGAATGGTCGAACGTTTGAAATATTACCTACGAATCCCGCCAAATCCGATGCGTTTTGGTAGTCTTTGTATCCGATTGTATCAAAAAGACCAAGCTCGCGCTCGAGATCTACATTTTTACGAATTGCTTTATTTTTGACTAATAGTATCCGCTTTCGTTTGCCTAGCGCATAGCCGATTTCGTATAAAACATTGAAATTCAACCGAGTGATATCCGCAATAATAAAATCGGATTCGGAGATTTCTTCTTTTATGGGATCAACTAAGCAATATCCAACGATATCATTTGTTTCCCATAAGTTCACCGAAACCGGGAAATTACGGTCAAGAAGTTTGCCTTTGAGTTGACTCATGGTTTGAGTCACCTCAATAATATTCGAAGGGTATGCGGCGAAACCTGTTAATTGTTGGGCCATGGTTTTAAAATTTCAAAGTCGGAGTGGAAATGCTGGATCCAGAGGTAGTTGCCATTGTCGGTGCGCGGGATGCCGAAGGGGTCGCGCGGATCTCCGGCGAGGCGCTCCTTGTCGATCTTGAGACTGGTGAAAGTGACAGAGGAACCACGGATGGACGCGGATGAACACGGATCAGATTTCGGGACTGAGATTCTTTTCTTATCGGTGTTCATCCGTGTTCATCCGTGGTTCGAATTCCCAAGCTTTGAGTCATTGATCACGCGCTTCCACTCCAGCCGTCCGCGCTTGAAGTTGAGGATCAAGCCAACGGGATGGCAGGTGATTTTGAGGTAATTGAGCATTTGGCCGAGTTCGTGATCGGTGATCCGGTCGATGACTTTGGTGTCCACCACGACGAATTCGTAAACAATCAGATCCGGGACGTATTCCCCCACCTTGACCGCCTTGTAGACCACGTCATACCGGGGTTGCTGGGTCCAAGGAATGCCGCGCAGGCCAAATTCGACACAAAGGGAGTTCTCATACGGCTTTTCCAACAACCCGTGACCCAGCGTATTCAGCACTTCGAACGCGCAGCTGATGACGGAACTCGTTTCCGCCTCGAATCGTAATCCGTGTTCATCCGCGTCCATCCGTGGTTCTTCTTCAAAATTCATAGTCCAAACAATGGGGTACTGGACCGGACATCCGCGTAGCGCAGGAAGATCAGGCCGAGGACGGTGGGCGAGTATTCGGAAGGCTTGAGCGCGGCCCCGGCCCAGAGCTGGTTGGCGGCGTCCCAGAGGGTTTTTTCGAGAGCGGTGTGCGAGTCGTCGGCGGTGGCGGGTTCGGTCCAATGCATGAGTTAGCTGGAGGCTAACAGGCTGAAACCTGACTGGAAGGAGAAAGATGAGCCCGATAGGCCTAGTCTTTCGCATCCCATTGGCGGGGGCGGGTGGACGTAGGCGTCCAGCCTCCGTATTTCATCGGCCCATCCAGCCGCCATCGACGACGAGGATCTCGCCGTGGACGTAGCGGGAGGCCTCGCTGGCGAGGAAAACGACGGGGCCTTTGAAATCGGCGGGATCGCCCCAGCGGCCCGCGGGGATGCGGGCGAGGATTTGCTGGCTTCTCACCGGGTCGTCGCGGAGGGCCTCGGTATTGTCGGTGGAAATGTAGCCGGGGGCGATGGCGTTGACGTTCACGCCTTTTCCGGCCCATTCGTTAGAGAGGGCTTTGGTGAGCTGGCCGATGCCACCCTTAGACGCTGCGTAGCCGGGGACGGTGACGCCGCCTTGGAAGGTGAGAAGTGAGGCGGTGAAGATGATTTTCCCGCTGCCACGCTCGATCATTTTTGCGCCGATGTCGCGGCTAAGAAGGAACTGGGCGTTGAGGTTCACGTCGATGACCTCAAACCAGAGGTCGTCCGAATGCTCGGCGGCGGGCTTGCGTTTGATGGTGCCAGCGTTGTTGACGAGGATGTCGGGGGTGCCGTGGGCGGCGAGAACTTGGGCGGCGAAGGATTTGACGGCGGCGCGGTCGGAGAAATCGCACTGATAGGCGTTGAATTTCCGGCCGAGGGCGGTGACGGCTTTTTCAATGGCGCTGCCGGGTTCGAGGCTGGCGCTGACGCCGATGATGTCGGCGCCCGCTTCGGCGAGGCCTTCCGCCATGGCGAAGCCGATGCCGCGCTTGCAGCCGGTGACGAGGGCGGTTTTTCCGGTGAGGTCGAATGGGTTCATGTGGATAGAAGAGATTGTTAACCGCAGATAGACGTTGATGGACGCAGATGCAAGATGGGATGAAGAGTTTGAGACACCGCGAATCTAGCGAATCTGGCGAGCAAGATATTATGATCTTATCTACGTTCATCTGCGGTTGGATTCATTCTTTACCGCAGGTCCGCGATTTCTACTCGGTCCATATCGGTGAAGGCTTGATTTTCGCCACCCATGGCCCAGCAGAAACGGTAGCTGGCGGTGCCGCAGCCGGTGTGGACGGACCATGGTGGGGAGAGGACGATCTGGCGGTCGGCGACCCAGAGCGGACGGGTTTGCTGGGGTTCGCCCATCATGTGGAGGACGCGGTGGGCGGCGGGGACATCGAAATAGCAATAGACTTCGCTGCGGCGGTCATGGGTGTGGCAGGGCATGGTGTTCCAGACGCTGCCGGGTTTGAATTCAGTGAAGCCGAGGACGAGTTGGCAGCTTTTGATGCCATTTTCGTGAATGTATTGGAAAATGGTGCGTTCGTTAGCTTCATCGCGGCTGCCGAGTTCCACGCGGTTTGCGTCAGCACGGGTGGCCTTGGTGGTCGGGTGGGTGGCGTGGGCCGGGTAGCTGACAAGGTAAAAGACGGCGGGATTTTCCGGAGAGGCACTGGAAAAGCTGATTTCGCGGGTGCCGCGACCGATGTAGAGGCAATCGTGTGCACCCATTTCAAAGGCGGTGCCATCGACGGTGATGGAACCGGCTTGGCCGAAGTTGAGGATGCCGAGTTCGCGGCGTTGGCAGAAAAAATCAGCCTTGAGGGCGTCGTCGCTACCGAGGACAAGTGCGGTTGCGGTGGGAATGGCGCTGCCGACAATGGCGCGGTCAAGGTCGGTGTAAACGAGGCAGACTTCGCCTGAAGTGAAAAGGTCATCAAGGAGGAAGGCGGCGCGCAATTCTTCGGTATCGAGAACCGCTGTTTCGCGGGGTGAAGGCATCAATCGTGTTTCCATAGTTTTTTTTGATTGTTGAAGACGGACTCACGAAGAGCCCATTTGGACCGCAGCGGATTTTCCTTTGATCCGGCGAGCCGCCATTCTTCATTGGAACCGTTCACTGGCAAACGGAATCTGAGTTTCCACGTTCACCCGCACTTGAAAACCCTTATGGCTCCCACCGTCCGACCTCGCCGCCGATTCGTTTTTGGAAAATTCCTGCTACTGGCGCTGGCCACCGTTTCCCCGCTCGCCGCAGCGGAACCGAAGCCAGCGGAGATTTATCAGGACATGAAGCGGGTGGCAGATTGGCAGATCTCGAATCCTTCTCCTCATGCGGTTCATGACTGGACGCAAGCGCCGTTCTATCTGGGTCTAGTCAATCTCCATCAGGTATCGGGCGAGGCGAAATATTTGGACGCGCTCGACTCGTTCGGTAAGAAAATTTCCTACGGTCCCGGACCTCGGGTGACCCACGCGGACGACCATGCGGTGCTGCAGGCATGGCTGGAAATGTATCGTTTGGACAAGGACCCAGCCAAGCTTCAACCCAGCGCCGCTCATTTCCAGAAAATCATCACAGCACTCGCTAAGGAAACCCCGAAGTCAATTTCAGGGGGGACTTTCACTTGGTGCTGGTGTGATTCGCTTTTCATGTCGCCAGCGGTGTGGGCGCAACTCTCGCAGATTACCGGCGATCCCAAATATATTGCCTGGGCGGACCGCGAATGGTGGACCACCACCGACGTCCTCTATGATCCCGAGCACCACCTTTTCTATCGGGACAACAAATTCTTCATCCGCCGCACTGCAAGCGGGAAAAAGGTGTTCTGGGCGCGCGGTAACGGCTGGGTGTTAGTCGGCTTGGTGCATGTGCTCGACCAGTTGCCAGCGGCCCATCCCTCGCGCGGAAAATACCTCGGTCTCTATCATGATATGATTTACGCGCTGCTGAAGCTCCAGAACGCCGACGGGCTGTGGCGCACCAGTCTGCTAGACCCGCAAGATCCGCATGGCGAATCATCCGGTTCCGCATTTTTCGTCTATGCCATGACGTGGGGAATAAACCGCGGGCTGCTCCCAGCCGCGACATTTCGGCCCGCGATTATGAAAGGTTATCAGGCGCTTGTTAGGAACATCCAGCCGACCGGGATGCTTGGATTTGTGCAGAAAATCGGCGACTCGCCGGACAAGCAGGACACCGATGCGAACTCCACCGAAGTTTACGGCTCCGGCGCGTTTCTCCTCGCGGGTTCGGAAATCATCCGCCTGCTAGAACCCACCAAGCGCCGCAGCGACCTCGCCACCTTCAAGGGTGTGACCCTGCCGGATCATTTCCTGCCCGCCGCACCGCGCGCCTTCGCCCGTTTCGTGCCGGAGCGCTCGGATGATTTCGCTTGGGAAAACGACCTTGTCGCCTTCCGCACGTATGGACCCGCACTGCGTTCCGGGCTGGAAAACAGCGGCTTCGACTGCTGGCTCAAGCGTGTCCCCTACCCCATTATCTACAAATGGTATATGGAAGACCGCCTGAAATTACCCTACGGAAATGTCGCGAAATCTTACCACGACGACCACGGCGAAGGCTACGACCACTATGAGGTGGGCGACTCCCGGGGCTGTGGCGGAATCTCGGTATGGGCCGACGGCGAACTCCACAATTCCGATACTTTCATCGCCCAGCGCATCATCGAAAACGCCCCGCAGCGCGTCACTTTCGAGCTCGACTACGCCAGCGATTTGAACGGGAAAATCCTTCGTGAAACCAAACGCATCTCCCTGATCATGGGCCAGCGCCTGTTCCAGTGTGACTCGCGTTTCACCCTCGACGGCAAGGTCGCCGCCAATCTCGATGTCGCGATCGGTCTCGGCCCGCAAATTAAAGGATCAGTCCCCGCCTTTTCCCCCAAAACCGGCACGATGCAACTTTGGGAAAAACTCGACGGACTCGGCCTCGGCACTGGCATCGCCATGGATCCTTCACGAGTGGTGAAAATGATCAGCCATGCCGACGCCGCCGGACTTACCCAAGCCCTCTGCCTCGCCCGCACGGATGAGCTGGGTGGCATCCGCTGGTTTTCCGGCTTCGGCTGGGAAGGCCAGGGAGAAATCACCACGGCGGAGAAATGGACGGCCCATCTTCAAATTTTCGCCGCCAGATTCATCAAAGCTCCCTATGCCGATCCGTCGAAGGATGCCTCATTTAAAGTTCATACCTTGGATATCCCCGCAGGGAATACGATGAAACCCCAGTAAAAGCCACGGCTCGGATTGGACCCCGAACCCGGCATGAAGGGTGCTTTTATCCCGGCTGCCCCTAGCCTTGACAGCCTTCGTTGAGGAAATCAGATTTCCGCCCGTTTTCCCTACTCGATTCGGAAAATCCTGCCACCTGTTTTCCGATTCCCTTACTTGCGCGATGATTCCGCGTCCCTAATTTAGCCTCAGTTCCTTTACTTAAACTTCATGTCCTCATCGCAGACCTCCCCACTTGGCTGGCCAGAACCTCAGGGCCTTTGGCATCCATCGCGTGAAAAAGACTCGTGCGGCGTTGGCTTCATCGCCCATCTCAAGGGCAAGCGCTCGCATGACATCGTGCTCAAGACGTTGACGATGAACGAGCACATGGACCATCGCGGCGCAAGTGGCTCGGACCCGGCGACGGGCGATGGCGCGGGAATGCTCATTCAGATGCCGGATAAATTCCTGCGTCGTGAGATGGCGGCGAAGGGCGTGGAACTGCCACCGGAAGGGGATTATGGCTCGGGCCTCGTTTTTTTCTCGCCGGAGCCTTCGTTGCGTAATTTGGCGATGCAGGTCATCGAGCATGTCATCCGCGAGCAGGGCCAACAATTTCTCGGCTGGCGCACGGTGCCGGTAAAAAGCGAGATTCTCGGAAAAACCTCCGGCCGCTACGAGCCGCTCATCAAACAGGTGTTCATCGGGAAAAATCCTGCGATCACCGATGCGATGACCTTCGAGCGAAAGCTCTACGTGATCCGCAAAAAGGTCGCGAGCTGGATCCGCTACAACGAGGTGCCGAATCAATTCAGAGACGTGCATGGAAATAAGGGGAACACCTTTCCAGGCGCGGACTATCACTATGTCACGGGTCTATCCGCCCGGACGATGATTTACAAAGGAATGCTGACCCCCTGCCAGCTTTCCGAGTATTTCCCGGATTTCCTCGATCCGGATTTCGAGTCGGCGCTGGCGCTGATGCACACGCGTTTCTCGACGAACACCTTTCCGAG
>JANYFB010000232.1 GCA_025362955.1 Akkermansiaceae bacterium | reverse complement strand
CGGGGGTTGGCCGCCGTAGGGAGCGATCTGAACGAAGAAGAAAGGGAAGTTCCCCTCTTTCCACTTGGCACGCCAATCGGCGATCATCGCGGGGAAAAGAGTGCGGTATTGGCGGGATTGGTTGGCGTTGGACTCGCCTTGGTACCAGATTACGCCTTTGATGGCGTAGGGGATGAGCGGATTGACCATGGCGTTGAACAGGTCGGTCGGGCTGTTTTGGTTGCCCTGCGGGGAAATAGGAATGACGGGTTCAGGGCTGGGCGGCGCGGGCTTGCGCGGCAGCGCTAGTCCCGCTTGTTTCGCTTTGGCCGTTTCCTCGTTCCAAGCCTTGATCGTTTCTGCGTAGGCAACTCCGTAACTCTCGAGCCAAGTCATTTTCGCGGCTTTGTATTCCTCGAGCTTGGCCGGATAGGCGGCTGAGGCAGCGGCGAATTCCTCCAAGTTTTTGTGGGCGGTGTCGAGGTAGTCCTTGATTTCTGGAGCCGTGCCGAAGCCTTCGATGCTGGTCCACGCCTGCGCCGGGGTGCCGCCCCATGAGGTGTGGATCATGCCGACCGGCACGCCGAGTTTTTGGAAAAGCTCCCGCGCGAAGAAGTATCCGACCGCTGAGAAATTACTCACACTTTGGGGTGAGCACTCCACCCAACTGCCCTTTTCTGTGGTGAGCGGTTTGAGCGAGACTGCCTTAGTCACGGTAAACATCCGGATTTTCGGGTAATTTGCCTTTGGGGCTTCCTCTGCGGCATTCGCAGCCTGCTTGAAACCAAACTCCATGTTAGACTGGCCGGAGCATACCCAGACTTCGCCGACGAGGAGGTTGTTTACCGTGACCGTGTTGTCTCCGGCGATGGTCATGGTGAAGGGACCTCCGGCGGTGAGGGGCTTCAAATCCACCCGCCATGCTCCGTCCTTGGCGGTGGTGCTTACCTTCTGGTTGCCAAGTTCCACCGTCACTTTTTCCCCGTCCCGCGCAGTGCCCCAGACTGGGACTGCCTGGCCGCGTTGGAGGATCGCGCCGTCGGTAAATAAGGGATTAGGCAGGACATCGGCAGCGAGGAAACCGGACGAAGCGGCGGCAAGCGTGGCGACAAGAGTGGAAATGGAGTGGGGTTTCATGACTTTAGCGGAGAGACATTGGTCGGGCGGCGGAAGATCGGAAATTCTGGCTTATTTCGCCCACTGTGTACGGGCAAAGTCGATGGTTTCCTTCACGCCGGGGACGTTGTTGTTCCAATCCGCTTCGTACTCCACGGAGACATGGCCCTTGAAATCCTGCTTCTTCAACTCGTCGATGCAAGCAGCCACATCCACCACTCCCTTGCCGGCGGGTACGACTACGCCGCTGCCACCCATGGTGGACTTGTCCTTGAGATGCACGCTGATGATGTGGCCCTTGAGGATGTGCAGGCACTCGAGGGGTTTTAGGCCCGAGGTGCACCAGTGGCCGAGATCCGCACACGCGCCGATGCGGGGATCGCGGCTCTCCACAACGCCGAGGATGTAAAGCGGGTTCCAGACCTTGTATTTCGGATTCGACATCGAACCGCCGTGCTCGTGGAAGGCCACCTTGATGTCGTATTCCTTCACCGCCGCTTCCCAATCTGCTACGAGTTCCGTGGATTCGGTGCAGACGCTGTAAAGACCCATCGTTTTCGCGAACTCCATGATCTTGCGAATTTCCGCAGCGTTGGCGGCAGCGACGACGCCATAGTTCACGGGGAAGATCCCTTGGCGCGTGCATTCGTCTTTGAGCGCCTTGACAGTGGCCTCACTGGCGTTGTGGCTCACGACATCTTCCGAACCGGGGCGGAGCTTTTGGCCGGGGTAAAACTCGATAGTCTTGCCACCTGCTTCCTTGGTTTTGGCAATGGCATCAAAGGCGGTGAACTCCTTGAACGTGTAGGCTTGGCAGCCGATTGCCAGACCATTTTCACGGGCTGCTTCAGGAATGGGAGCGGCGGATAGATTGACCGCAAGGGCGAGCGTGAGCAGGATGGGAGTGTGCATGATGTCGTGGGGTTACGAGAGGTTCTGCAATGGTATTTCCAAATCAAGGAAAAGAATCGCCGTGTTTAAGCGCGGTCTGCTTGGTTGGCGACGTCATTTCGCTGAATTCGCTCGTCATGCGCGACGGGTGCTCAAATAAATAATGTCTAGATGCCCATCGTCACAGACCCCACTCAAGAGATTGCAAGCCTTCGCGATCTGTCTTCCCAACAAGTGCGCTCCGGGCTGGCGGCGTGGCTGGGTTGGCTGTTCGACGGGCTGGATATGCACCTTTACACGTTGGTCGCCACCGCTTTCGTCGCGCAACTTCTGATGACGGGCGAGGCCGATCCCGAGGTGGGGAAAAAGGCGTCGATCATCCAAGCGGCGTTCCTCGTGGGCTGGGCTCTCGGAGGCGGGTTCTTCGGACGGGTGGCGGATTTGTTAGGAAGGAGCAAAGCACTGGTGCTGACGATTCTAACGTATGCTTGTTTCACCGGGCTTTCGTTTTTCGCGCAAGAGTGGTGGCACTTGATGGTATTCCGCTTTCTGGCAGCGCTCGGCATCGGCGGCGAGTGGGCGGTGGGAGCCTCGCTGATTTCCGAGACATGGCCGAAGAAGTGGCGGCCATGGATCGCCGCGACACTGCAAAGCGCGGTGAACTGCGGGATTCTGTTAGCATGTCTCGCGGGTGCGCTGCTCAAGGGACAACCACCGCAGTGGATTTTCCTCGTGGGTGTTCTTCCCGCGTTCATCACGCTGTGGATTCGCAGCGCAGTGCCGGAAACCGAGGAATGGACGGAGGCAAGCAAAGGCCAGCCCGCTCCACGCATCGGCGAGCTTTTTGGGCCGGGCGTGCGGAGCATCACCTTGCGTGTGGCGCTGATTTGCGCGGTTTCTCTAACGGCGCATTGGACCTTCATGTTCTGGCA
>JANYFB010000212.1 GCA_025362955.1 Akkermansiaceae bacterium | reverse complement strand
GTTACTCTTACACTGCTCTATGCATGACCGAACTTCATTTTCTTCGTAGCGTAATGCGCTTCTTATGTTTTATCTTTTCTCATTCATCTCTCTCGTACATAAGCGTGCTTTATATATGACAAATCGAAGCCGACGGGAATCATTGGCAAAGTGTCGTAAGAGGCATACCCAATGAGACAATTCTCATTAGACTTCGCCACGCAAGATTCCCCGTTCCTCCGCCTTGCAGTCGTGGAAACCGGGGGCTAGGGTCCGCCACGAATGAGTGACGAATTGCCTGAAAATGAACCCACACGCCGGCAATGGGTGGGGTTCTGGAGCATGATCGTCCAGCAGACGCAGAACGCTTTTAATGACAAGCTGGCCCAATTCACCCTGATTCCGCTGGGCGGCGCGGTGGGTTTCGCGCTGTTGATCCCGATCGGCGCGGGGGTGGAAGTGGACGTGCCCTCGGCGGCGGGTCTGATGATGGCCTTGCCGATGGTGCTCTTCGCGCCGCTGGCAGGCTGGGTCAGCGATCGATATTCGAAACGGAATGTCATGCTCGCCGCGGCCACCGCACAGGCTCTCATCTTGGCGTGGATTTGCGGCTCCGTGATGACGAAAAACATGCCCGCGGCGCTCTTCGGATTTTTCGCGCTCGCCGTAGGTTCCGCGTTTTATAGCCCTGCGAAAATCGGGATCAATAAGGAGCTGGTCGGGTCAAAGCATCTCGGATTCGCGGCAGGTATCCAGCAAATGACCGCCACCCTCGCTATCCTGACTGGCCAAATCCTCGCCGGTTGGTTGTTCGACCGTCGCTTCACCGGCCATGGTGGCGGTGATGATTTCGCGTGGAAAGCCGCACTCAACCCTTTACTGGTGCTGGCCGGCCTGTCGATTCCCGCACTGGCCATGGCGTGGGCGATTCCAAGGGTGCCCGCGCAGAACGGGCCGAGATTCACGGCGAAATTGGCTGTTAGTCATTTCCTCAATCTCGCCGACCTTTGGCGTGACGGCCCGTTGCGGCGCGCCTCCTTCGGAATCGCCTTTTTCTGGGGATTTGCCGCCTTTATCAACCTCTGGTCCGTGAAACTGGCTAAAGTCATGACCGGCGGTGGCGAAGGCTTCGGCACCCAATTCTCAATCTTTATGGCCGCAGTCTCGCTGGGGATGGCCTCGGGCTTCGGCTTCGCTTCCTATCTCCTCCGGAAAAGGATCGAACTCGCATGGGTGCCGCTGGCTGGGATGGCGATGACTCTCACGGCCCTCGCGCTCGCATTCATGACCCCCGGCAGCGGGTTATTTCTCACCACCATGGCGCTCTTGGCCTTTTCCGGCGCGGTCTTCCTTGCACCGCTCAGCGCATGGACCCAAGACCGCTACCCGGCGGCCAAGCGCGGCGAGCTCCAATCCGCGGTGAACTTACAGGACTGCATCGCGGGCATCGTCGCAGTCGTGCTCATCGGAGCTTTTGAATATGGCACCAAGGCCACCGGGATATCCGAGGCTCTGGGATTTCGCTTGGAAATGATCTTCATCGGCCTGGTCTGCGGTTTGATGAGCCTGTCCATTATCAGGTTGCTGCCCGGTGATTTCATCCGCTTGGTCGGCGGTGCGATTATTCGCTCGCTCTATCAGATTCAAATCGTGCATCGGGACCGCATCCCGGCCAAGGGCGGTGCGTTGCTGTTGCCGAACCATGTCACCTTTGCGGATGGCTTTTTCATCTCCGCCTGCTGCCCTCGTCCCGTCCGCTTTGTAATGGATGAGGCGTTCATGGCGCGGCGCTCGATCCGGATTTTTGTCAGCATTTTTGACACCGTCACCATCCGCCGCGACCAACCCCGCGAGGCCATCAAAATCACCATCGACGCCTTGAAAAAAGGCGATCTCGTCTGCCTGTTTCCCGAGGGTCAGCTCACTCTTACCGGCACGCTCGGCGAGCTGCGCCGCGGCTTCGAGTTGATCGCGAAAAAAGCGCAACACCCTTTGATCCCCATGTGGTGCGACGGCTCATGGGGCTCGATTTTTTCGTTCGAGCGTGGCCGGTTTTTCCGCAAGATCCCCTACCGCGTGCCCTTCGGGATGGCGATGTCATTCGGTCGTGAAATCGCTCCGGAGAGCGCGGACATCGAAACCGTGCGACAAGGGATGCTTGTCTGTGCCGCCGCCGCCATTTCCAAACGCTTCGAGACGCCAGGCTGGGGCGCGCGGGTGCCGAAGGGAGACGGCAAGGCGGTCGAGAATTTCCGCGCCGCCGGTGAATTCGCCCGTCGCCGGATGTGGATCAACGGCCACCAAATCGGCCAGATCAATGCTCTCCAACGCCGACAACCGTTTTGCGTGTTAGAGGGTGATCCAATCCTGCCCGGCCTCCTGGCTTTCTCGGAATTGTTCGGAGCACCCATGAAAATTTATAGCTCCGTGGACGGTGCAAAGCCATCCTCATGGGTTGGCGGCGATTATTTGCGAGATGTGTTAGGCTCCACTCAACTCTTCGAAGGCATCGTGTTTTATGACTTCGGGAGCCGCACGTTAGAGCCGATTTTTCGTGCAGGACTGTTGCACCGCTCTTGCCTCGCGGTGGGTGAAATGGTGATTGCCATGTCGATGCCGGATGCCCCGCGCCTCGACGACGATGGCACGCCCCAACCCGGCCACAAACCGGGCACTTGGGGCAAGCTCCTACCCGGTTGGTTCCTCCTCCCTTCGGAAAATGGTGGCTTCCGCGCCCATGGACCGGCCGCTCCGGAAGAAGGCCTGCCGCTCCCGGTGAAATGCGCTCTGGATGCCGAAGGGTTTTTGGTGGGTAAGTGATTTTGTTAGTGGAAAGGAATCAACTCGCCTATTTCTCTCCAGGAACAAGCAATCTAACTGGACCTAACAACCCGGAATCAAAAGCAGGCCAGGTGGAGGCGTCGAAGAGTTTGTAGTCGAGGTTGACGAAGTTGATCTCGTGGAACTGTTTCCATGGAACCTTCCGGCGGTCGAGGTCAGCGATGCGGTTGGCGGCGAGGTTGGTGACTTCGATTTCCAGTAGGTTTTTCCCGGACTTGAGGGCGCCGGTGATGTCGATAATGTGGGGGACGCACCATGAGATGCCGAGGGTTTGGCCATTGAGGGAAACGCGGGCGGTGTTCGCGATTTTTCCCAGATCCAGTCGGCAAGAAGTGGGCAGTGGTGAGGTGAAAAAGAAGGTAGTCGTGTAGCGGGCGGTGCCTGAGAAATTCGCGCAATCGGGACTGGGCAAGGTGGTCCATGAAGTAAGCTTGGGCATTTCCGCAGGGAGTGGCAGAACGGGACCGCCCTCGATGAATTGGATTTTCCACGGTCCCTCAATGGCGATGGTCTGCGGATTGACGGGTGGGGAAATCCATGGGTCGCCTTGAACGAGGACGTCGGTGAAGGTGCGGAGGAGGATGGATTGCCCGGGCTCAAGGTGGAGGGAAATGCCATTTTCATTTTTGCGAGCGATGCCGGAGTGAGTGGGGTTCCATGGATCAAGGACGAGGGCGGATTTAAATGGGACGGCGAGCGGCAGGATACCTTCGAACGGCTTGTCGCTGCGGTTGACGATGAAGTAGTGATAGCCCGTGGCATGGGTGCGGCGGACAAAGCGCAGGCCGGAATCGGTCATCGTCTCGCGGACCACTCCCAGACCTGCTAGAACCGGGAGGATGGATTCCCCCGCTTGGAGGATGGTGGGTTTCCCGGCGGCTTGTGCTTCGAGAGCTAACAATTCATCGTGGCGCTCCTTTTGGCGGTAGAAGCCGGGAACCTCGGCAGGCCAGCCGCCTTGGACGATGAGCGTGGCTCCTTGGGCAGTCAGGGACAGGATTTTTCCTAACGTCTCGGGTGGCAGCCGCTTCACGCCGGGCAGGACGAGGGCGGAGTAGGCGTGTCCGCCGAGGATGAGCTTGCCGTCTCTAACAGTGGCCCCGGAAAGCATGTTAGAGCTGGCGTAGTCGAAGGGGATGCCGCTTTTCCACAGCTCCATGGAACTTCGGTAAAATGGCGTGGGCCAGAGCCAGGCCTCTTGGTTGTGGACGGTAAAGAGCGGGAGTTTTCCTTCGGAGTTATGCCAAAGATCGTGGATCGGATAGTAGAGCAGGACGTCCGAGGAAATCTTTCCGTCCTGAAGAATGGATTGGCAGCGTTGGAGGTATCCGGTGAAGGCGGATAGATCCCGCCAGAGTCCGCCGTTAGGCCCCATGTGGGTGGACGCGTAAAACAGCCAACCGGGCCATTTGGCATCCTCGGGCGAGTAGGGAATGCCGTGGAAAAGGATATGATTCACGCCACCGAGGAAGACGAAATCCGCAGCTTCCTTGAGCTTTTCTGGAGTGACTTGGAAATGCTCGTCGAGCCAGGTGAACGTTTCGGAGCTGACTCGTTCATCGCCTTTGGAATGCGCAGCGGAGGCGGCGATCCGCATCATCGGGATCTGGTTTTCATCGACGTGCTTGAAAATTTCAGTCTCTGGGATTTCGGAGATGGCGTAGTGATCTAGCAAATTTCCCGGCGAGCCGTGGGCTTGGTTGCGGGTGATTTCGCCATGGGACTTCGCCCAGTCGTGCCAGCATTTCAGATAGGCAAGGTGCAGTTCGCTGAGGGTCTCCCGATAGTCGGCGCGGACGCGGGAGACAGTGTCGGAATCGCCAATGCCAACGAAAGCGGGCAATTGGTCGCGAAGGTCGTAGCCGCGGGCGGTTAGAAAAGTTTCAAAAAAAGCAGGCGTCCACTCTGCGGCATAGTATTCAAACGAATCATGGAACTGCCCGCGCGGCATGGGGGCGGAAAATTTCTCGAAGGCGTGGTCGAATGCGGCGAGATAGCGCGTCATCGCCGTTGCGGAAAACGGATCGAGCACATTGCCCTCGCCACCGGGAGCCGCGCGCTTGACCTTCTGGATCGGGGAGTTCGATGTTAGGCCAATAATGTGCCATTTTCCGGCGGGAGGAAGCCAGTCGAGCTTGCCTTCCTTCACCTTGTCAGTTAGATCGACGGCTGCCCCGGATTCCGGATACGCACGCAGGCATTGGAGTTTTCCCTGGGGCAAGCTGAGATTGGTATGGCTGCCCCCAATCGCTTCCTTGTTAATAATTTCAAGACCGGCTGAGGCGATGTCCGGCGTGATTTGCGGGCCACCAAACGGCCAACCGGTGCCGGTGGTCATGTCCACGCCGAGACCCAATCGCTTGGCTTCGGTGGTGGTGTGGGCGAGCATGGCCATCCACTCGGGTGAGAGAAATTTCAGGGATCGGTCCTCAGCCCCGACGGCGCCGTAAATCGGGCAAATTTCGACGCCGCCGAGGCCTGTTTTCGCGAAGTCCTCCAACTCATGAGTGAGGTTCGGCTTGTCCACGGCACTCCCGAGCCACCACCAGCGGGTCCACGGCTTGTTAGAATAGGTGACGGCGGGCCAGCCGAGAGGATCTGCGGGAAATTCTCCGGCCATCGCCATTGATCCGACGGTCAGCAGCAGGGCGGAATACAATCGGCAGGCGGTCATAAAAACGAGTTTTCCGAAATCGCCTCTTGATGCACGGGAATTCCAACAACCCGGACGGGTTAATCAGTTTTACTAAAAGCACAACGTAGTAATGTCCTTGGTGGCCACGCACTGATTTTGTGAGGTCCGACCATAGGACCATCCATGAAACTCCACAGCCTACTCTTTTTCCTGCCTCTCGGGGTTTGTGCGGGTGGTGAAATCCCATTCAAAACCGTCGGCCCCATCGCAGCGGATTACCCGACTGTGCAAGCCGCCATCGACGCCGTCCCGGTGGGAAATCCCCAACAAAAGCTGATTCTCATCCAACCGGGGGCCTATTTCGGCCACACGGTTTTGAACAAACCCCACGTCACCTTGCGCGGTTCGGGCCCGACGACCTTACTCACTTACAATCTCGGCCAAGCTATTCCCGGAAATGACATGAAACCGGTCGGCTGGGATGGTGCGGCCGCGCTGCTCATCACGGCGGAAGGCGAAGGTGCGGCTATCGAGGATCTAACCATCGAGAACACCTACGGCA
Organism: Akkermansiaceae bacterium; assembly: GCA_025362955.1. Classification (GTDB taxonomy): domain Bacteria; phylum Verrucomicrobiota; class Verrucomicrobiia; order Verrucomicrobiales; family Akkermansiaceae; genus Luteolibacter. Next base: position 18,752 of record JANYFB010000212.1, on the reverse strand, counting down.
AGGGAATGCAGGCGCAGGCGTGCTCGGCGGTGGCGGAGCGGGTGGCTTTCAGGCGCTGCCGGATCATGGCGTGGCAGGACACGTTGAAGATCGACACTGGGCGGATGTATTTTGAAAAATGCTACATCACGGGTCATGTCGATTTCATCTATGGCTCGGCGACCGCGTTTTTCACGGACTGTGAAATCAATTGCCGCGAGCCCGGCTATATCGTCGCGCCATCGACGCTGCCGGAAAAAACCGGATTTGTTTTCGAGCAATGCCGGATCACTTTTCCGTTTGGAAATCCTGCCGTCTATCTTGGCCGACCATGGCGGGATTCGCCGAGTGCGACCTTCGTCCGCTGCGAGTTGGGAGCGGGAATTCGTCCCGAAGGCTGGCAGAGCTGGAACGTGAAACCACCGCTCGTCCGTTTCGCGGAATACTCATGCACCGGACCGGGAGCCGCCCTCGCGGGACGGGTGGACTGGGTGAAAGCCTCCACCGATCCCGCGCCAGTCGAGTTCAGCCGGGAGCAGGTGCTCGGAGATTGGAAACCCTAACTGATGAATATGCATTATTTACGGTGCCTCGCCATGGCCGCGCTCACCGGCATCACCGCCTTCGCAGCGGAGGTCACGCCGTTAGAATGGTCACGGCGCATGGCGGAATCCGAAATGGCTCGAAGGGGCGACACGCTTTTCAACGGCGGGAGCCCCACCGCCAAGTGGGACTACACGTCCGGGCTTTTTGCCCACGCGCTTCTAACAATGGACGAGCCGGCGACCACCGCCTACGCCACGAAGCTCGTCGATTCATTCATCCAACCGGACGGCAGCATCGCGACTTACAATGCGGCGGATTCTAACATTGATATGATCACTCCAGGTCGCGCCGTGCTCGCACTTTACGAAAAAACCCACGAGGAACGCCTGAAGACCGCGCTCGGTCATTTGCGGGAACAACTCGCGCAACAACCGCGGACCAGCGACGGCGGTTTCTGGCACAAGCAGCGCTATCCCTATCAGATGTGGCTCGACGGACTTTACATGGGTTCCCCCTTCCTCGCAGGATACGGTAGGATTTTCCACGAACCCGCCGCCTTCGACGACGTCACGAAGCAAATCCTGCTGATGGACCGCCACGCCTATGATCCAAAAAGCGGCCTGTTCTATCATGCATGGGACGAAAAACATGTTCAGAGCTGGGCAAATCCCGACACCGGTCGCTCGCCCAATTTCTGGGGCCGTTCGATCGGCTGGTATGCCATGGCCATCGTCGATTGCCTCGACGAGCTTCCGCCCGATCACCGCGATGTGAAGGCCGTCCGTGAAGTGTTAGGCCGCCTTGCCGATGGCATCGTCCGCCACCAGGACCCGCAATGCGGCTCATGGTGGCAGGTGATGGATAAGGGCGGGCGCGAGGGAAATTATCTGGAATCCTCCGCGTCCAGCATGTTCGTTTATGCCCTCACCAAGGCTATCAATCGCGGCTACGTGCCTCGCGACAAATACCTGCCCGCCGTATTGAAGGGCTACGAGGGGCTGGTGAAAAATTTCATCCGCACCGATGCCGACGGCCGCGTGAATCTAACGCATGTCTGCGAGGTGGCGGGACTCGGCAGCACCTCTGCAAGTGGCAAGCCTCGCGACGGAAGCTATGCCTACTATCTCAGCGAGCCGATCGTGGAAAATGATCTCAAGGGCGTGGGCCCATTTATTCTAGCAGGTCTGGAGATACAAAAACTCGTCACCCCGGACGATTGGAATGGCGCAGCGAAAATCCTCGCTCGCATCCATGCACCCGAGTTTCCCGCGAGGGATTTCGCGATCACGGATTTCGGCGCGAAGCCGGGGAGCGATTGCACCGCCGCCATCCGCGCGGCAATCACCGCCTGTCATGACGGCGGCGGCGGGAAAGTGGTGATCCCGCCCGGCGAATGGCTGACCGGAGCAATCCATCTGCTGGGCAATGTGAACCTCCACGTTTCCACCGGAGCCATCCTCAAATTCTCCACCACACCCACCGATTATCCCGTGGTTTTCACCCGTTGGGAGGGCACGGAATGCATGAACTACTCGGCGCTCATTGACGCGATGGATCAGGAAAACATCGCGGTCACCGGCAGCGGCACGCTCGACGGTCAGGCTGATCTAACAAACTGGTGGGGCTGGAATGATAAAAAGCAAAAGCCCGCCCGCCAGCAGGAAGCCCGCAATCGTTTGGCGGCGATGGGAGAAAGCGGCGTGCCGGTGGCGGAGCGGAAATTCGGCGAGGGCGCATTTCTCAGGCCTAACTTCATCCAGTTTTACCGTTGCAGAAATGTCCTGATAGAGAGCGTCAAGATTGTCCGTTCGCCGATGTGGGAACTCCATCCGGTGCTTTCGCAGAACGTCACGGTGCGCGGCGTGAAAATTTCCAGCCACGGACCTAACAACGACGGCTGCGATCCCGAGTCGTCGCGCGACGTTTTGATCGAAGATTGCTTGTTCGACACGGGGGACGACTGCATCGCGATCAAATCCGGCCGCAACAACGACGGCCGCCGCGTCAACGTGCCGAGTGAAAATCTCATTATCCGCCGCTGTGAAATGAAGGACGGTCACGGCGGCGTGGTGCTCGGTAGCGAGATTTCCGGCAGCGTGCGGAATGTCTTCATCGAGGATTGTAAAATGGATAGCCCCAACTTGGACCGCGCCCTTCGTTTCAAATCCAACGCCAAGCGGGGCGGGGTGTTAGAAAACGTGTTCATGCGGAATGTCAAAATTGGCCATGTCGGAGAGGCCGTGCTAACTATTGACTTTCTGTATGAAGAAGGTGCCAAGGGAGAATATCCGCCAACCGTTCGCAATGTTCAGTTAGATGGCATTTCCAGTGAGGATAGTCCGCGCGTATTGCACGTCCGCGGTTTCGAGGGCGCGACAATCCAGGGCGTCAGCATTTCCAACTCCACCTTCCGGGGACTAACGGATCCAGACATTGTCGAGCACGCGGGAAGCATCAAGTTCGACCATGTGACACGCGAGCCGAAAATCAAGCCATGACCCGAAACGCCTTCAAAATGAAACTGAAACCCGGCTTTGAGGCGGAGTATCAGAAACGTCATGACCAAATCTGGCCGGAACTCTCCAAAGTTCTAACGGAGGCTGGTGTTTGCGACTATTCTATATTCCTCGATGCGGAAACCTCTACGCTTTTCGCCGTGCAGAAACTCGCGGACGGCCACACCGCCGACCATCTCCCTTCCCATCCGGTGGTCCGCAAGTGGTGGAACTACATGGCCGACATCATGGAGGTGCATCCCGACCACTCGCCGGTTTGCATCCCGTTGCCCGAAGTCTTTTACAAAACATGAAACCTATCTACTTGATTCTAACGCTCCTGACGCTGCGGAGCTATGCCGCAGAGAAAATGAACGTCCTACTCATCATTTCCGATGACCTGCGGACCGAAATGGGATGTTACGCGAGCACGCTGGCGAAGACTCCCAACCTCGACAAGCTTGCCACCACGGGCATCAAATTCGACCATGCTTATTGCCAGTTCCCGCTGTGCAATCCCTCCCGCGCCTCGATGCTAACAGGCCGCCGCCCTGGCACCACCGGCGTGCTCGGCAACCGCACTTGGTTCGGCGACGTGCACCCGGATTTCGTCAGCCTGCCCAAACATTTCAAAAACGACGGCTATACCTCGATCCGCATCGGTAAAATCTTCCACGGCGGGATCGACGACACCGACGCATGGAGCATCGACGGCCAGATCCGGACGCTCGCGGGAGTGCCTAAAAACCAACCCGCCAAGCCAAAGCAAGCGGCCCATGAAGCCGAGCCGGATGAAGTCGTGGAAGTGACCCCCGATGTTAGAGATCACAAATCCGACCAATGGATCGTCCTGAAGGGCAACGGCGAGGAACATGGCGACTACAAGGCCGCCGACCGTGCGATCCAATATCTGCGCGAGCACAAGGATGAGCCGTTTTTCATGGGTTGTGGCTTCGTGAAACCGCACAGCCCGCCGGAAGCGCCGCAGTCGTTCTATGATCTGTGGGACGTGGACAAGATCCCGCTGCCTGTCGATTTCGCGCCCCGCCCCACCGTGCCGGAAGGATTTCCCGCTGGCTCGATCCGACCAAAAAACGCCGATCTTTTCATCAACCGGGATGCCTCGCCCGACGAGGCCCGGCACATGATCCGTGGCTATCTCGCGGCCACCGCGTTCATGGACTGGAACGCGGGGCGCGTCCTAGCCGAGCTCGACAAGCTCGGCCTGCGGGAGAAAACCATCGTCGTCTTCTGGGGTGACCACGGCTATCAGTTAGGTGAGAAGGGAAAGTGGTCGAAGGCCGGCTCGCTGTGGGAACAAGGCACGCGCACGCCGTTTTTCATCTGCGATCCCCGTGAGCAGACCGCCGGAAAAACCTGCACGCGCGTGGTGGAAATGATCGATCTCTATCCGACCCTCGTCGAACTCTGCGGCCTGGCGCAACCGAAGGGTCTCGAAGGCCGCAGCCTCGCGCCGCTGCTTAAGAACCCGGCGCTGGAATGGGATCATCCTGCCTACACGGTGTGGAGCGAGGACGGGAAAAATTTCACCGGCGTCATGGTCCGCACCGAACAATGGCGCTACGGCGAGTTCTACGGTCGGGGTCCTGGAGCGATGCTGCTAGATCCTGCTAAGGACCCGGTCGAACTCACCAATCTCGCGCACGATCCGGACCACGCCGACGTGGTCGCCAAGCTCAGTGCGCTCGTAAAGGAATATGCGGCAGGCCATCTCCCGCCACTCTCGGAAGCCAAATGAAATCCATTTTCCTCGCCTCCGCATTGTCTTTTTTATCTTTGGCCGCATCCGCCGGTCCCATCGGTTTCGCCTCTATCGATCACCCCACGACCGGCGGTGGCGACGGCCAACCCATCATTGTTAGAACTGCACGGGAACTCCAGAGCGCCCTCGAACGCCTAGACATTTCCGACAAAAAACAACGTGCGTCCACACCGCGCGTCATCCGCTTCGCGGGCGACATCGACCTAGCAGAACTCGCCAATGACAAGCCCGGCACGGAACTCAAGCAAACCGGCATCGTCCACCCGCTTTCTAACACCACCCTCGAAGGCCCGCCCGGCGGGGCCACGCTCCGCCACGGTTGCCTCGAACTCAAGGGCGCGGAAAACGTCATTATCCGCAATCTCCGTTTCCGCGATTTGTGGGAATTCGACCCCACCGGCGAATACGACAAACTTGGCTGGGATTACGTCCGCATCACCTCCGCCGGAAAAATTCCGTCTAACCATGTGTGGGTCGATCACTGCGATTTCGGTCGCGTCTATGATGGCCAGCTCGATGTCGTGCATGGCTCGGATTTCGTCACCATTTCCCACTGCATTTTCCAAGGCGAGGGGGCGGATCGCCACAAGAAATCCATGCTCATCGGCCACTCGTCGTCCGCCAGCGCACGGGAGGTGGACAAGGGCCACCTGAACGTCACCATCCATGATTGTTACTATCGTAATCTGGAATCCCGCTGCCCCCGCCTCCGCACCGGCAACGTCCATTTCTTTAATAACCTCGTGGAAAACGTCCACAACGGCAGCGTCTCCGTGACCGGCGGTGCGATGCTGGTGGAAAACTGTGTCTATCGGGATTGCCTCCTCACCAGCGCTTTTTCCTACGCTGGCGATTCCACTGAAAAAGGCCGGGGTGGTTCGATCCGTATTGTCAACAGCCTCGATCTACGGGAAACGCCCGATCCCGAAAAGTCCTTCCATGACTTCCCCGCTGAGTTCCGTTTCAACCAGCCCGCCGCCTTCCAGTGGCCTGATCTTTCCCGCCCGCCGTATCTCTATCAGCTCGTCCCGACGAAGGAGGTTGAGGCGTTGGTCAAACAGGAAAGCGGCCCCCGTTGAATCCGGCGGAATTTTCGCGCTCCGGTTGCTAACCCCTTTGGATGACGATTGGCAGCTTGTCGGCCTGCCGGGCGCTGGATAACCTCGCCCGTGCTTCCTCAAAAACTCTGCCTCTTTCTTCTCGTTACTTCGCTGGCCCGTGCGCAGGAAGCGAAACATTTCCCGATCTCCGATTTCGGCGCTGTCGCCGATGGGAAAACGATTAACACGGCGGCCATCCAGAAAGCCATCGACCAAGCCGCGTCCTCGGGTGGCGGTGTCGTGGAAATTCCGGCGGGCAACTGGCGCAGCGGATCGATTTTTCTGAAAAACGGCGTCGATCTTCACCTCGAAAAGGACGCCGTGTTACTCGGTTCTAACCAGATTGAGGATTACCCGAAAATGGAAACCCGCATCGAAGGCCACTTCGAGCCGTGGCGGATGGCGCTGGTGAACGCCCAACAGTTAGACCACGTCCGTATCGGGGGCGAGGGCGTCATCGACGGCAACGGCATCGTCTTCTGGGCGCAGTTCTGGCAGCGGCGGCGGGAAAATCCCAAGTGCACGAATCTGGAAGTCGAGCGTCCTCGGCTGATGTTCATGGACCGTTGCAAGGATGTGAAAATAACGGGTATTTCCCTGCGCTATTCAGGGTTCTGGAACCTCCATGTCTATCGGTGCAGCGACGTGCTCCTCGAAGGCCTCTCCATCACTTCCCCCACCCGCCACACCCAGCACCGGAACTATATGACCGAGTCCATCCTCAAGGGAATGAAGGACGACGCGCTCGTGAAAAACGCCCCGCTCAAGGACAACATCCTCGGGCCCAGCACGGATGGGATGGACATCGACAGTTCGCAGAAAGTCACCATCCGGAAATGTTATATCTCGGTGAACGATGACGACATCGCCCTCAAAGGCAGCAAGGGTCCGTTGGCCGATCAGGACAAGGACAGCCCGCCGGTGGAGGATATTCTGATAGAAGATTGCGAGTTCGGCGATGGCAACGGCATGGTCACTTGCGGCAGCGAGGCGACTCTCGTTAGAAATGTGACGGTTAGAAATTGCCGCATCACCGGAGACGCCACGATGCTCACGCTGAAGCTCCGCCCGGACACACCGCAGCATTACGAAAACATCCTCATCGACGGTATCAAGCTGGAAGGCGGAAACGGCCGGATGTTCAACGTCGCTCCCTGGAAGCAGTTTTTTGATTTGAAAGGCCACGCTCCGCCCGCGCGGACGGTCAACAACATCACCGTTCGCAACGTGACCGGCGAGTTTTACACCCTGGGATCACTGGGAGGAAATCCCGGGGACACACTCCGCGACATCACCTTGGAAAATATGGATCTAACACTAAAGGCAACGGATTTCAAAGTCGGTGAGGTAAAGAACCTGGTGATGAAGGACGTGAAGATCAACGGCAAACCCTATCAGGATGCCCTGCCCCGGTGATCACGCCATGTTTAGGGAAACCGCAGTGGATCAGGATCAAACAATCTTGATTTCACGGCTTCCCTCCGCTCATGTGGTTTAGCAATTTTTGGTTGAATTCATCCGCCATGTTATAGCCCAAGCGGCGGAGCTGCTGGTCAAGCGCGGCGATGGTCACCATCCGCGCGGTGTCTCGGCCGGGGCCGACCGGGATTTCCACGTGGGCGACCTGCTGGCCAAGGATTTCATAGGTTTTCTGTTGCAGCCCCACGCGGTCCACTTCGTTGAGGTCGGCTTGAGGCTTGAGCGTGATGACCAGATCGAGCCGCTTGTCCGGTCGAATCGAAGCGAGGCCGTAGAGGTTCGCGACGTTGATGATGCCGATACCGCGGATTTCCATGTAGCCACGGGAAAGGTCAGGTGCGGTCGCCACCAGATCACCTCCGACGTATTTGATGCGGACCATATCGTCGGCGACGAGCGATGCCCCGCGCTCTAACAAACCGATCGCGGTTTCGGATTTACCCGAGCCGCTGCTACCAACGATGAGCACGCCCACGCCGCGCATATCGACCATGCAGCCGTGCATCGTGACGCAGGGGGCGAAGTCATGTTCGAGGCGAATGGTGGCCGCATTGAGGAAATTCATGGTCACCTGCGAGGTGCCGAATACCGGGATGCCGTGATCCTTGGCGACGGTTGCTAGATTCACGTCGAGGGTCGAGCCGCGTGCCACGACGATGCAGGGAATGTCCCGGTCGCACATCCGGCGGAAGCGGTCAACCCGCATCGTTTCGGGAAGTTTTTTCAAATACGATAGCTCCGAGTTGCCTAACACCTGAACGCGTTTCCGAGCGAAGTAGGAGAAAAATCCAGCGAGAGCAAGGCCGGGGCGGTTCATGGCCGGCTCGCTGATCGGCCGCTCGAAGCCCGTTTTCTCGCCGTGCAAAACGAGTCCGAGTGCTTCGGCATGGGCTTCGAAAAATTCCCCGACGGAAATCGAGGCGACGGTTTTAACGCGGGGAGGCATGGCGGTGAGTCAAACAGATCAGGCCGTGCACGGCACGCGAAATTCCACGCCGAGGTTGCACGGGCGGGGGAACGTGTTACAACCCCGCCAAGAATATGCCCAACTACGATTACGAATGTGAAAAATGCGCGAAACGCTTCGAGGTGTTTCAAGGCATGAATGATGCCAAACTTACCGACTGCCCGGAACCCGGCTGCGGCGGAAAAGTGAAGCGCCTGCTTGGCACGGGCGGGGGCATCATTTTCAAAGGCGCGGGCTTTTATCAAACCGATTATCGCTCCTCATCCTATCAAGCTGGGGCCAAGGCGGAAGGTGCGGCCAGTGCGCCACCCGCAGCCGCACCCGCCGCCGCACCCGCCGCACCCGCTGCGAAGTCTGCGGAGTGAGGCTTTGCAAGCGGGTCAAGCCATGCTAATCACACCTCCATGGCCGAACCGAAAGAGTCCAAAAAGGAAAAATCTTCAGGAGGATGTGTCTCCAAGTTGCTGGTCCTCATTCTGCTCGCAGCGGGGGCTGGCCTCGGCGCGGCGGTCTTTTTTGTCATCCAGCCGCAAGATCTAACGGATCTCGGTGGTTACGCCCCGGCGGCGCAGGCAATGCCAGAGCGGGACATGAAAGTGGTGTTGAAAAACTCGATTGATCGCGGTTATCCCATTGTCTTGTCGGAAGCGGAAATCAACCACTGGCTCGCCCGGACGCTGGTCGCAAAACAGGGCGGGTTTCTGGAAGGGAAAATCACCCTCGACCATGTCTGGGTCCGCCTCGAAGCAGGCCGCGCCGAGATCATCATGGAGCGCAACATTCTGGGGAAACCGCTCACTGTCTCGATGTATGTGCAGATCGAGCGGATGATCGCGCCGGGTGGAACCAGCACCGAAATCCGGCTGCACGGCGGGCCGTTCATCGCGGATGCGCCTCTGCCTCCAAAGGGCGGGCGCTTCGGGAAACTCGTGGTTCCGCAAGGTTTCCTGCTGCTCGTGATGCCCGCTTATGAAAAGCTTGTCGCGCTTTTTCCCGAAGAAATCGAGCTAGGAATCCGCCAGATGGAGCAGATCAAAATGGAAAAAGGTCGCCTCGTTTTAAATCCCCGCGAGACGACGACGGTCCCTGGTACGTCCAAGACTTTTTGAGCCGAATGATCACGCGCCCGCTGGTTCTGGGATTGTTGTTAATCGCGTCGGGCCATGCCCAGGAAATCCCGCGTGCCGTGCAGGTCACCGAGCCACCCCAAGCGCTGAAGTTGGAAGGCCAGGACCGAGTGATCAGCCGCTCCAAGCAATTCCGCATCAGCGGCGGAGAGCCTGCGGATCGTGGCACCGTGGCCGTTCTCGCGGAGGAAGCAAAAGACGAACTCCTCCGTCTAACCGAAGAAAAGGATGAGTGGAAAGTCCCCATCACTATCACGCTTCATGGGAAATCTGGCGATCCCATGCCGCCGCGAACGGTGGCGATGAACATCCTCGTGAGTGAGGTAGGTTATGATCTGCGGCTCGATGTTCATCTCAGCCGTGGCATCGAGCATGAGCGTTTTAAGTCCGCCACCACCTCGGCACTCATTTATGAACGCGCCCTTCGCGACCGTCCTGCCAAGGAATCCGAAACGCCGTTTCTCGTCCCTCCGTGGTTGGTGGATGGCCTGCGTGAAGCCACCGCTTGGCGACTGAACCAGAGCGATCGGCGGCTTTATGAAGCACTTTTCAAAACAGGCGGCCTTTTCAAGATCGACGAAATTTTTTCCCTCGACGAGCGCGGCTTCGAGGAGATGGACGCAGCGATGCGAGCGGCCTTCCGCGTCTCCTCCGGTGCCCTCGTCATGGCCCTGCTCCAGCAGCCGCAAGGCAAACAAGGTTTCCGGTCATTCCTAACCGATGTCGCCGCCTACGAAGGGGAAATGCCCGCACTGCTCCGCAAACATTTTCCCGAACTCAATCTATCTGAAACCAGCCTTTCCAAATGGTGGGCCCTCCAGTTTGCGAACATTGGAGGTCAGAATCTCGCTACCGACATTCTCACCGTTTCCCAAACCGAGTCGGCGCTCAACGAGGCCCTACGGTTGAATTTCCGCACCGGGGAAGGCATCATCCGGCAAAAGGAACTCACCGCTTGGCCTGACCTCTCCGCGCTTCCCGAACCCGAGCGGGCGGGGTCAGTTAGGCTCGCCCAAGACGCACTCATCCGCCTGAGTTACCGCTGTTTCCCTTCGTACCGACCGATTCTCTCTGAATATCAAATCGTCCTCAGCGCCATCGCGAAGAATAAAACCAAAGACCTCGCCACCCGGCTAACTGATCTCGCCGAGCGTCGCGCTACCATGAGCGCCAAGGCGCAGCGCGCCCGCGATTACCTCGACTGGTTTGAAATCACCCGCGCCCGCGAGACCAGCGGGGTCTTTGACGATTACATGCGCCTCAAGGACCACCTCAAGGCGAATCCCCACCACCGCGATGACGAACTCTCGAAATATCTCGACCGCATGGACGCCGTCTTCAGCCGCAAGGACGACAAGCCTGCTGCCAACGCGGCCCCGCTGCCCAAACCATGAAATGATCGCCTGCGCTTTTGTTAGCGTGAAACTGGTTGAATCCCCCCGATTGCATCCCGGGGCTCATCCCCAAATCCTTAAGTTTGGTTCACGCGACTCCCGACGCTACAAATGCTTCACCGTCGCCCGCGAGAAAATCGCATACACTGCGGGCACGATGAACAGTGTTAGAAATCCCGAGAAGATCAAACCGCCCACCACGGCGATACCTAACGACTGGCGCGAGCCGCCTGAAGAACCGAGTGACAGCGCGATCGGTAGGATGCCAAAAATGGTGGCGAAACTGGTCATGAGGATGGGCCTAAAGCGCGAAATGGAGGCTTCCAGCGCGGCTTCGATTTTCGTGAGTCCGGCTTCTTTCCGCTGGTTGGCGAACTCGACGATGAGGATTCCGTTTTTCGTCACGATGCCGATGAGCATGATGATTCCTATCTGGCTGAAGACGTTCAACGTTTGGTGCGTGAGGTGGAGTGATAGCAGCGCGCCGGCGACGGACAAAGGAACCGTTAGGATAATGATGAACGGAGCACGGAAGCTCTCAAACTGCGCTGCTAGAACCAGATAGATAATCAAAAGTGCGAGCAGAAAGGCGAACAAGAGCGAGGACGAGCTTTCCGCAAAATCACGCGATTGACCGGCGAGCGAGGTCCGGAAGTTTTCCGGCAGCACCTTCTTTGCCACCCGGTCGAGTTCCGCAATTCCATCGCCCAAGGTGTAGCCCGGCGCGGGCGTGCCTTGGATGGTCGCGGAGACGGCGCGGTTGAAGCGGTAGATCGCCGCCGGGCTGGCGGACTCGGAAAAGCTGACAAGGTTATCTAACGAAACCATCGCGCCCGCCGCCGTTTTTACGAAAAGTTTTTTCAAATCTCCCGGGTCGTTCCGGTCCTGCCGCTGCATTTGTGCGATGACTTGGTATTGTTTGCCGTTTTTCAGGAAGTAGCCGAATCGCCTGCCCGAGTAGGCGAATTCCACCGTCCTGCCGATTTCCTCCACCGAGATTCCCAACTCGGCGGCCTTCTTGCGGTTGATCGTGATGACTCCTTCCGGGCGGTTCACTTTCAGGTCGGCATCGATTTGGCGAATCACCGGGCTTTTGTTAGCTTCTGCTAGAAACTCCGGCAGCACCTTGACAAGAGATTCGAAATCCGGAGCTTGGAGAACGTAAGCCAACGGTTGTCCACTGCGGCGGTCGCCGATGGTCGGCGGCTGTGAGGTGAAGGCCCGCACCCCGGTAAACTCCTGCAGGTCAGTTGCGAGCTGCTCGGCGATCTGTGCTTGGCTGCGGGTCCGCTCGGCCGGAGTGGTTAGATAAATGCTTTGAAGCGCCGAGTTGGCCTCGGAACGCCCGCCACCGCCGCCGAGAACGGTGAAGGAACGGGAGCGCTCGGGCACGTTTTCATCCACGTAAATCGAAATTTTATCCATCCAGCTTTCAGTATATTCGGTGCTTGAGCCCTCGGGCCCGGTGACATTGACGCGGATATTTTCCCGATCTTCCAAGGGCGCGAGTTCGCGGGGGATTCTAACGACCAGCCAGGCGATGAGCAGTCCGTTGACGAGTAGGATAGGAATCGCGACCCAGCGCCAGCGCAGGAACGGCGCAAGGGTAGCGCGATAGCCGTTCGTAATCATCCGGAAAAACGGCTCGGTTGCGCGATAGAAAAAGTTAGGCTTTTCTCCGTGTTTTTTCAGCAGGAAGCGGCACATCATCGGCGACAGGGTGAGCGCCACGAATGCTGAAACGATCACGCTTCCCGCGAGGGTGATGCCGAATTCCCGGAACAGGCGGCCCGTTAGACCGGATAGGAAAATGAGCGGCAGGAACACTGCCGCCAGCGCGAATGTGGTGGAAATGACGGCAAAGTAAATTTCTCGTGAGCCAGTCAATGCGGCCTCCAGCGGCGACATGCCATCCTCGATTTTCGAGTAGATATTCTCCAACACCACGATCGCATCATCGCAGACCAAGCCGATAGAAAGCACGATGGCCACCAGCGTCAGCACATTGATCGAGTATCCGGCCACATACATGATGAAGAAGGCGGAGATAATGCTAACAGGAATCGCGATGACTGGAATGATCGTTGATCGCCAGTCGCGCAGGAATAGGAAAATGATCAATGCCACGAGCACGAAGGCGATCACCAGTGTTTCCTCCACCTCCGCGACAGAACGCCTGACGAAGCGGGTGAAATCATATCCCACCTCCACGCTGACATCGGGCGGGACTTCCTTTTTCACCTGTTTGAGGCGCTTGTTAAACTCGTCCGCGATGGCGATGGCGTTCGTGTTAGGCTGCGGGATGATGGCGACGCCGATCCGATAGAGACGGTCGCTTTTGAATCCGGTGCGGAGGTTTTCCGGTCCGAGTTCGGCATTTCCAATGTCGCTGAAGAGGATCTGCCGCCCGTTTTCCCGTTTGATGATGAGGTTCTCAAATTCCTCCGGGGTGGAGAGCCGACCCAGCGTACGGAGGGAAAGCTCGTTGGTCGCGCCTTCGAGCCGGCCACTGGGGAGATCGATGCTCTGGGCATTCAGCGCGGTCTGAACATCCGCTGGTGTTAGACCGTGAACCGCGAGTTTCACCGGGTCCATCCATAGGCGCATGGCATAGCGTTTTTCGCCGAAGATATTGACGGTGGAAACGCCGGGAATCGTCTCCATCCGTTCGCGCACGACCCGGTCCGCGATGTCGCTCACCTCCAGAATCCCTCGCTTGTCGCTGGCCAGAGTGAGGAAAAGAATGGGCGAGGAATCCGCATCCGACTTCGCCACTACGGGTGGATTCGAGTCCACCGGCAGGCTCCTGGCAGCGCGTGAGACGCGGTCCCGGACATCGTTCGCCGCGCTGCTGATGTCCGAGCCGAGGGTGAACTCGACGGTGATCGTGCTGTTCTCCTGGCGGGACTCAGAAGACAGCGTGCGGATGCCGGCGATGCCATTGATCACTTGTTCTAACGGCTCGGTGATCTGTGAGGCCACCACATCCGGATTTGCGCCGGGATAGCTGGTCGTCACCGTAATGATCGGTGGATCCACCGCTGGATATTCGCGCACGCCGAGGAAATAAAATCCGGTGACGCCGAATAGGACGATGACCAGCGACATCACGATCGCAAGCACCGGGCGGCGAATGCTGGTTTCGGATAGACTCATTTCAAGGAGCGTTAAAAGAGTTTATCGCAATGGCGCAAAAGGACGCTGAGGAGAGTGAATGAAGCCAAACGCGGAGGCGCGGAGGTCGGGGAGAGGTGCGCAGAGAATAACATGGACGCAGTTGTAAATTAGTGAATCTCACTTCTTCGCTTCCGTTACTTCCAAGCCCGGACGGATGCGTAACAGATTGGTGGTGACCACCACGTCGCCATCTTTCACGCCGCGCAGGATCTGCACTAGGTCATCGGTACGGATGCCGATTTCCACCGTTTCGAACTTCGCCTTACCTCCTTCTATCAGATATAACCCTTGCCCACGAGGCGAGGGGACGATGGCTTGGCTGGGCACCACGAAACCATTGACGAGGCCATCAAGAGTGAGCGCCACTTCCGCGAATCCGCCCGGCAGCAGGCCCTTGGGGTCCACGCACAGGCCACGGACTAACAAACTCCGGGTGGTAGCATCAATTGCCGGTTCGAGCACCGTGACCATGCCCTCAAAGATCCGCCCGTTGCCTGCGACCGTGAAAGTGAATTTCTGCCCGCTTCTGACATCATCCGCGTAGCGCTCCGGCAGCGGGAAATCCACTTTGATCCGCGAGACATCCTGAAGGGTGATGAGTGGTGCGGTGGGCGAAACGAATGCGCCCTCGCTCACCTGCCGCACGCCCACGCGCCCGCCAAAGGGAGCGCGGATTTCGGTCTTGGAAATTTGGACCGCCTGCGTGTTCCGCTGGGCTTCGAGGATGTCGAGTTCCGCTGTGGAAATATCGAATTCCTGCTGGCTGATTGCCTTGCTCGGGAGCAGGTGGTCCACCCGCTTTTTGTTGGTATCTGCGAGTCGAAGGCGGGCGTCGATTTCGCCGAGTTGCGCGACCAGGTCGCTGTCGTCCAGTTTGAAAAGCACATCTCCCGCCGCCACTTCCGAGCCTTCCTTCACTTGGATTTTCACTAGCCGACGGGAAAGTTCGGAAACCAAGGTCACCGACTCATTTGCCCTCAGGGTGCCCACCGTCGAGACCGTCTGCGCGAAGGGCGCGCTTTTAACGATGTAAACCTCCGCCATCAAAGGTCCATCTTTCGGCCCGGTCTGGGCGGACGCACCGACCGTTAAAAACGGCAAGGCGAAGTGGAGGCAGAACCTTGAAATCATGAGCAGCGAAAGCGGAAGCGTAAAAGGTCCATTACGCAAGGAAAAGCGGCGATTCGTCAGCGACCGGATCAGGAGCGAATGCATACCAATTCCTTCACGTAAGCCGCTTAACCCGAATGGGTGGTTGCTGGAAGATGCTTTCCGACCTTTCAATCTCCTCGACGGATTTTGGAATCCGTAAATCCATCCTCCCTAGAATTATTATGAAATCCCGTAGGTTCTTATTCGGTACTTTTGTGTTGCCGCTCGCAAGTGTCGTTGTTTTTTCCGGCTCGGTCCAAGCAGCCACCCGGATCAAGAACAGCACTGCCAATAGTATCGACCTCGCGGGTTCGTGGGATACGCTTCCCACTTCAGGCGATGTCGGGCAGTGGAACAGCACTGCGACAGCCACTGGCGATACCGTGACAGTGGGGGCAGGCTTGAGCATCGGCGGGATTCAGATTACCAACGTGGTGGGTGGCGTCACCATCAACGCGGGCACGGGAAATTTGACGATAGGCAGCTCGGGGATCGACATGACTACCGCAGCCCAGAATTTAACGATCAATGCGCCCTTGGTGGTGGGTGCTAGCCAGCAGTGGAACGTGGCAACCGGGAGAACACTGACCATCGGTGGTCTAACCGGGATGGCAATGGGGGCTAATAACGTCACGCTGAACGGACTTGGCTCGGTCACTTTTACCCCGGGTGCCACTCTGGTTACCCCCACCGGAACTGGTACACTGACGGTGAACGGCGGTTTTTTGAACATCAACAACGGGGGAGTTACTACGAGTCTAACCAATGCGATCAGCGGCACCACGGTTTTAGGACTCGGCGGCGGAACTACGACAATCCAAGTGAATGCCTCTAGCGGGACATTTACCCAAAACTTCGCTTCCACGACCTTGAGCGGCGGTGGAAGTCTCTTGCAGGGGTCACGGGGTTCCAGTTCTCAATGGGTCACCAACCTTGGGACCATCACGCGGAGCGTGGGGAGCACGCTTCAACTGAATTCATCTAACAGCACAACCTCTGGTTATAAAATCGGCACCGGCACCAATGGCATTGTAGGCGGCTGGGCAGTTACCAACGGCACGGATTTTACCAAGTTCACCAACGCCACGACGATTATCGGCAGCACCAACTTCGCTCCGACTTATACCGCGAACACTTGGGCCTCGACGAACAATACCTCCGTAGGTCAGACGGCCACTTCCGTTCCTGCCAGTTCGACCACCAACAGCCTGCTTTTCTCCCAAGTGGCCAGCGACACGCTGACTCTGAGTGGCACAAACATCATCAGCACTGGCGGCATTCTCAATACTACGGCAGTCACGTCAGCCTTCACCAACACGATCACCGGCGGCACGCTGAAAGGTTCGGCAAGCGACCTGATTGTGAACCAATATGGCGCGGGAAGTCTCGCCATCAACTCAATCATCGCCAACAACGGCGCAGGTTCAGCCCTGACCGTGGCGGGAACTGGTGCCGGTGCGGTCATCTTAGGCGGCGCGAACACCTTTACCGGCGGCGTTTTCATAAATAACAGCGCCATTCTCCAGATGGCATCCGGCGGCACCCTTAACAGCAATGCGCTGACCTTTAACAACAACAGCAGCGGCAAGTTCCAGTTGAGCGGCATCAGCACGACCCTTGGAGGACTCAACACCTCGACCGTTCTTGCTGCTGCGGTTCCCATTGTCGAAAATGCGAATGCTTCAGGGGCCACTTTGACGATTAACAACGCGTCTGCAAATGCCTACGCAGGCACGCTGCAGAACGGCACCGGCGGGGGTGCTCTAGCCCTGACAAAAACCGGTGTCGGTACCCTGACACTTTCTGGCGCGAACACCGCGACAGGGGCCGTCTCCATCACCGGAGGCACACTCGCACTGACGGGAAGCACCGCTCTGGGTGCGGCGACAATCTCGATCGGCTCTTCGGGCACGCTCAGTGTCTCGGGCCGCACGGGTGGCTCGTTAGCACTTACAGGATCACAAGTGGTCTCCGGCTTGGGAACCGTGACCGGCGGACTCACCACCGCCTCGGGTACGACATTCAATCCCGGTGGAAGTGGGACGATTGGTGCGCTTTCTATCGGCTCTCTCTCAGCCTCCACGGGTTCCATCTTCAATTTTGAACTCCCGAACTCCGGCCTCACTTCTGACCAGCTCACCATTTCCACCAGTGGTGGACTCGTCCTCGCCGGTACGGGCATCACCGTTAATTTCTCCCCCACCAGCGGCGGAACGTTTGCAGGAGGTATTGGAAACACCTACAACCTGTTCAGTTATTCGGGTGCTCTCTCGGGCGCAGGGACCAGCGGGGGTAACCTCTTGGGCAGCACTTTCACGGTTGGAAATGCCGTCGGCGGATTGACTTACAGTTTCGCCAATACCGGCTCATTCATCACGGTCACGATTGGTGGTTCCCTAGCAGTCGATGCCACATGGCAAGTGGGAGGGGTGGATACAAGCTGGAATACCACAGGCAACTGGGCCGGGGGCGTGGTTCCTCAAAATTCCGGAGACACGGCTCGCTTCGGCAGTGCAATCGGTGCGACTCCAACGACTGTCACCTTGGATGGCAACAAATCGGCCGCCGTGGTCGAGTTCAGTAATTCTGGAGCGGCCTACACCATCGCTCAAGGCTCCAGCGGCACCTTGACCATGGACAACGGTGTTAGCAACGCACAGGTCAACTCCACGGCGGGATCACACACGATAAGTGCTCCCATGTCCTTGGCCTCGAACACTTCGTTCGGTGTGACAGGCAGCGGAGACACGCTCACCGTCTCGGGTGCCGTGGGGGGTGCCGGAACCTTGATCAAGACAGGTGCTGGTACGCTTGCCCTCACCACCACGAATAATTTCACTGGCGGAGTCACCCTCAATGCCGGCACGCTCAGTGCGGCGGCGGGTGCCCTCGGTACCACGGGCGCCATTAGTTTCGGTGGAGGAACCCTCAAATATGCCTCGGGCAACACGGATGACATCTCCGGTCGGACGGTGACATTTGTCAGTCAGGCAACGATCGACACCAATGGAAACAATGTGACGTTCGCCAATGCCGTGGGAAATTCGGGCGTCGGCGGGCTAACGAAACAGGGTGCCGGAACATTGGCTCTAGCAGCGGGAAATACCTATACCGGAGCTAGTATCATCAGTGGCGGCACGTTAAAAATCGCTGCGGACACTTCGCTAGGAGCAGTCCCCGGATCGGCAACGACGAATTTGACGATCAATGGAGGAACTACCTTGCAGTTTGGTGCATCGATCACCCTGAGCGCGAACCGCAGCATCGTCTTTGGTAGCGGCACGGGCACCATCGATACGAACGGCTTCGGTGCCGTAATCCTTGGAGCTACGAGCGGAGCAGGCTTAATCGACAAGATCGGCGTCGGCACACTGGCGATGACCGGGACCAGCACGGGTAATGGTGGACTCACGGTCGATGCAGGTACGGTTGCAGTGAATTCCAATGCAAATCTACCTACCGGAACCATCACGTTGAACGGCACGGCAGGGATCACCACCACCACCACCAAGAGTTTGTTTAGCTACCCGGTAGTGGTCAATGGCACGTATTT
>JANYFB010000210.1 GCA_025362955.1 Akkermansiaceae bacterium | reverse complement strand
AAGGTCTTGCCGGAACCGGTGGCCATCTGGATGAGGGCGCGGGGGCGATCCCTTGCCCTTCACCTACGAGTCCACTGGCATCGAAACCAACTTCCGCGACCAGCGCGACCCCGACTCCCGCTCGCGCCCGATCTTCGCCTTCCACACTCCCGAGCACCTGCTCGAACTCGTCCAGCAGCCGAATACCCTTCGCACCCGCCTTCGCCAGTTTCCCGCGCTGAACACCGCCCCGCTCCGCGAGTGCCAGATCGACGCCGTCACCAGCCTTGAGAAATCCCTCGCTGCCAATCGCCCCCGCGCCCTCATCCAGATGGCCACCGGTTCCGGCAAGACCTTCACCGCCGTCACCCAAGCCTACCGCCTCATCAAGCACGCCGGTGCTAAGCGCATCCTCTTCCTCGTCGACCGCGGCAACCTCGGCCGCCAGACCGTCAACGAATTCCAGCAGTTCACCACCCCCGACGACGGCCGCAAGTTCACCGACCTCTACAACGTCCAGATGCTCGGCCCCGGCGGCATCGATCCTGTCTGCAAGGTCACCGTCTCCACCATCCAGCGCCTCTACTCCCAGCTCTCCGGAAACGCCACCTTCGACGACGAGGCCGACGGGCACTCCGGCTACGAAGCCGCCGGAGCCACGGCGGGCAAGGAACCGCTGGAAGTGCGCTACAACCCCAAGATCCCCATCGAGTCCTTCGACTTCGTCATCGTCGACGAATGCCACCGCTCCATCTACAACCTGTGGCGACAGGTCATCGAATACTTCGACGCCTTCCTCATCGGCCTCACCGCCACTCCCAGCAAGGCCACCCTCGGATTCTTCGACCGGAACCTCGTCACCGAATACCCCTACGTGCAGGCCGTCGCCGATGGCGTGAACGTCGGCTACGACATCTACCGGATCAAAACCGAAGTCTCCGAGAAAGGAGTCACCGTCAAGGCGGGGCACGACTACCAGAAACGCGACCGTCTCACCCGCGCCAAGCGCTGGGAAACCCAGGAAGCCGAGGAAACCTATCAGAAAACCCAGCTCGACCGCTCCGTCGTCGTCCCCGATCAGATCCGCACCGTGATCAGAACCTTCCGGGAAAAACTCTTCACCGAGATCTTCACCGACCGTCCCGCCCGAGCCAAAGCCATGGGCCTCGACGAACCCTGGGTGCCCAAGACCCTCATCTTCGCCAAGGACGACAGCCACGCCGAGGACATCGTCGACATCGTCCGCAAGGAGTTCGGCAAGGGAAACGACTTCTGCAAAAAGGTCACCTATCGGGCCAGCGGGAAATCCGAAGACATCATCAAGGCCTTCCGCACCGCCCCCGAGTTCCGCATCGCCGTCACCGTGGACATGATCGCCACCGGCACCGACATCAAGCCGCTCGAATGCCTGCTCTTCCTGCGCGATGTCCGCTCCCAGCTCTACTTCGAGCAGATGAAAGGGCGGGGGACCCGCACCATCAAACCCGACACCCTCGCCAGCGTCACGCCGGATGTCGGAGGAAAAACCCGCTTCGTCCTCGTCGATGCCGTCGGCGTCACCGAGTCCGACAAGACCGACTCCCGCCCGATGGAGAGCAAGCCCTCCGTCACCTTCGACAAGCTCCTGCTCGGCATCGCCATGGGCGCCCGGGATGAGGCCACCCTCACCACCGTTGCCAGCCGCCTCGCGCGTCTCGACCGCATGCTCAGCCAGGCCGACCGCGAGGAAATCGCCAAAGTCTCCGGCGGCCACTCCGTCAAACAGATCGCCGCCGCCCTCATCAAGGCCACCGATCCGGATGAGATCAACAAAGTGGCTGAGGCGTCTCGCCTCTGTTCTTACTCTTTCTACGACGAAGAATCCCCGGTGGACCGGAAACAAGGGGCCAACCTCCCACACTGGAACCAAGCCGGAGCCATCTACTTCGTCACCTTCCGCCTCGCGGATTCCCTCCCACAGGAAAAGGTCAAAATCTACTCACGGGAACGAGAACTCTGGCTCGCCAACAATCCCGAGCCTCATACACCCGAACAAAAGGCCGATTATTTCGAGCAATTTCCCAAGAGGCTCCAGGAGTGGCTGGACGCAGGATATGGATCCATGATTCTCAAAGACCCTGCCGCGAATTGCATCGTCACAGATGCCATCAGGCACTTTGATAGCGACCGCTACACGCTCGACGAATTCGTGGTCGCCGCGAATCATGTGCATGCACTGCTCACTCCAAAGGAAGGCCATGAGCTCGGCGAGATTCTGCACTCGTGGAAAAGTTTCACCGCCAAGGAAATCCTCAAACTGCCGGTGGCGGCGGGCTTGAGCACCAAGCCCACCGTCTGGCAGAAGGAATCATGGGATCACATCGTCCGTTCCGAGCGCAGCCTTGAGAAATTTAGGGAATACATCGGCGCCCATCGGAGCGGAGCCGGCGTCACATACGCAGGACAAGTCGCGTCCACGGACGAGAAGAAACTGCTGCGAGACGCAGCAGCCACTCTGGCAGACGAAGCCGCCAAGCCGCTCGCCTCCAATCCCGCCCTGCGCGATCTGCTAGAAGCCAAGCGCCGCAAGACCGATGTCACCATTGACCACCTCACCGGCGACGAACTCATCAGCGCGGGCTACGACGAGGAAAAAGCCCGCCAGCTCGTCACCTCATGGAAACAATTCCTCGAAGACAATCAGGACGAAATCACCGCCCTCCAGATCCTCTACAACCGCCCCCACGCGAAACGGCACCTCGTTTACGAAGAACTCAAAACCCTCGCCGAAGCCGTCGCCCGGCCGCCCTACCACATCGCCCCCGCCGAGGTCAGGAAAGCCTACGAACACCTCGAAAAGCGCCCCCTCACGACCGACCCTGTCAAAACCCTCACAAACTTGATCACCCTCGTCCGCCACACCGTCGATCCCCAGAAGACTCCGCTTGCGCCTTTCCCCGAACTCCTCGAAACCCGCTATCAGCAATGGCTCGCCCAGCAACAGGAAGGCAAAGTGGCTGAGGCTTCCAGCCTCAGTTTTTCAGCAGATCAGAGGCAAGATGCCTCTGCCACTCCCAGATTCACCCCAGTTCAGATCCACTGGCTCGACGTCATCAAAAACTACGTCGCCCTCAACGGTGCCTTCGCCACCGACGATCAGGACGCCTACCTCGACGCTTGGCAAAGCGTCGATTCCGATGAAGGCGTTCCGCTCGCCGTTGCCCGCAAGGCCTTCGGCGGGGATCCCAAGGAAATCATTGAAGAACTCAACTCCATCCTCGTCGCATGAGCTTTTTCAAGAAACTCTTCGGTTCCGGGAAAAATCCCGATCCCTCCGCACCCACTCCACCTCCCCTTCAAAAGCCACTTGCGAAGTCTGCAGACTCTTCAGCGTCGGAAGGGGAGCCTATCAAGGCGTTCGACAAGTTTGGCAGGGAGCTCCTCATCTCGCGGCGTGATTGGGTCGATGGGGTTTTGCTCGGGCAGCTCAAAAAGGAGTGGAACAACCCGGACGCGCTCGCTGGAATCTTGAACCAGTCATTCAGTGACGGTTTCTTCACGGAAGTCGAAGAGGCTGCGAAACACCTCCGGACCATTGATCCGGATCCCTCGCGGGGAGCATCGCTGCTGGGAATTGTCTATCTGCAAACCGACCGCCCGGCAGAAGCTGAACGCGTGTTTTCCGCCTATCTGAAACAGCATGGCGAGGACGGAGTCGTTCTCACGAATCTGGCGAAAGCCCAGGCTGCAATGGGACGTCACGAGGAATCGGAGCAAACTTTATGGCGCGCACTGGAGTTCGATCCCAATCAGGACAACGGGCTTGGCTGGTATGAAGTGATCCATCGCGAGAAGGGCGGGCCCGCGGCCGGAGTGGAGGCGCTCAAGCGCATCGCCAGGATTCCCGGAAGTTGGCGTGCCCGGTTATGGCTCGCCCGCGCCGCGCTGGAATCACGGAATCTCGATACCGCGCTGGCCCTCTATCAGGAGAGTCTCGGCATGGCGGGAACGCCGGTCCCTACCGACCTCCTCGTGCAAATGAGCGGCGATCTGGGGAACCACGGTCATCTTCCCGAAATCCTGAACCTTGCCAGGCCGCACTTTGATGTGGAAACCCATGGCATCGCTGTCGGAAACAACCTTATCAAGGCCAGCATCGATACCGGGCATCTGGACTCCGCCCGTAGCATCATTCGCAAGTTGGAAGCCTGCCAGCGTCCGGATTGGCGTGATACCCTCGGCTTCTGGGAAAACGAACTCCTCAAGGCCAAACTACAGACTCAGGCCCCTGTCGCCGCGGACAAGCTCCGCATGACCATGCTCAGCCTGAATGGGCCGCTCTGGTTGATAGCAGATCATGCCACCTCGCGGATTGCCGCCCCGCGTGCTCCTGACGCTCCGCACATTGCATTTCTCGGCAGTTCGTTCGAGGCTGCAAGCATGCCTTCCGAGGTCACGGCTCAGCCATCTGACGGGCCGGGCCGGATGAGCCGCGCGCTGCCTCTTTTTGTCAACGAGACGGTGCATCTCCATAGCGATGCCCGCACCACCACACTCGTCCCATGGATCACAAACGGCGGTGGAGGATTCGGGCTTTTTGGCAAGGCCCCGGACCTCGCGGAAATGGCCCAACAAGCCCGTCAAATGGCGGCGGGTGGTGAAGGGACGCATCCACCGGATTTCCTGATTGGCACGCACCTCGTCACTCGCGGGGAAAATTGGAAACTCCAGGTCGCCCTTGTCCGGACGATCGACGGGAAAACCCTCGCCTCTCATTCCTATGACTTCGCGGAGGCGGATTTCCGGCGCATCGCGGATCGGGTGACCACTGATCTCCTTGCGGCACTTGCAAAAGACACGGAAGTCGAAAGCCGCACGCCACCCGCCGGAACTCAGGTCCAGGCTCCCGAGCTCGACCACTATCTATTCCGCCTGGAACAGACTCTGGCCGTCCGTTGCAGCAACATGGACGGAACCCGGCCCGGATTCCTCAGCAATCCCGCCGAGATTCTCGACGGCATGATTCACCTTTGCCTTCAGAATCCCGCGCATCTGCCATCCCGCATTCTTCTCTGGCGCGTCCTCGACGGACTCAAGACCGGCGAGCCGGAGCTTGTGAAATCCATGGCCACCAAGGTGAAGGAACTTCAAAGCGAACATCCACTTGAGCCGGAGTTTCAGTTATCCCTCGACAAAGAACTCAACTCCATCCTCGTAGCCTAGTCCCGCCTGATGAATATCCGTGAAGTCATCCAGACCTTGAATCAAATGCAGTCCGACGGCGTCGTCGGGCGCTGCGCCATCGGCGGAGCGGTGGGGGCCACGTTCTACCTCGAACCGTTCGCCACCCTGGATGTCGATATCTTCGTCACCATGCGGTCCGAACCCGGAAGGCTGCTTCTGAGCCTGGAACCGATCTTCGATTATCTCAAGGCGCGCGGCTGCACCATCGAGGGCGAGTATGTCATCATCGGCGGGTGGCCCGTGCAATTCCTGCCACCCACCGGGTCGCTGGTGGAGGAAGCGCTGGCCGAGTCTGTGGAAATGAACATCGAGGGAACCGTGGTCCGCGTTTTCACTGCGGATCACCTCGCCGCCATCGCCCTCCAGACCGGCCGGGCCAAGGACAAGTCGCGGTTGCTCCAGTTTGTCGAATCCGGCAGTCTTTCCACCATTGCCTTCCAGCAGATCCTCCAGCGCCACGGCCTGCAGGAAAAATGGGAACGCTTCACCCAGCAGTTCCTCTCCGATTCCTGATCCCGCATGAGCTTCGATTCCCAGAAAGTCCTTAAAAGCAAGGCCGCCCACCGGCGGAAACTTGCCGACCTTCCCATCGGCGAAAAGCTGCGCCTGCTCGATGCCATGCGCGAACGCGCCATCGCCATCCGGGGAGCCACACCGGAGCCCGACTCCAGCGTCCTCCGCGAAGACCCGGTCCCTTACCGCATCACCCCGAATCCTCGCAACGTCTGATGCCCCGCACCCGCTCGACCATCACCCCAGCCAAAGCGCCCAAAGTGGCTGAGGCGTCTCGCCTCAGTTCCTCTCAGAATCAGAAGCAAGATGCTTCTGCCACCCTCTCCCCAGCCCCAAAGAGGCGAAACATACCAGCCCAGGGCAACGCCCTGGGTAATCGCCCCCCAAAGAATCCGAGCCCTGAAGGGGCGGCACAAGGTTGGAGGATCGTGAAACTTGAAGACGTTGCAGACATCCGTTCTGGGAATGGTTTTCCGATAAAATATCAGGGGCGCACTGAAGGGGAATTTCCTTTCTTCAAAGTGGGGGACATATCCCGTAACTGGCAGAAGGGCATGATCACCCTGACGAACGGGGAGCATTGTCTTACCCAAGCCGAGGTAAAAGCGATCCGCGCCAAAACACTCCCGGAGGGTTCGGTGGTCTTCGCTAAGATCGGCGCTGCTGTTGCACTGAACCGCCGCGCCATTCTCGGCGTGGAGTCACTCGTGGATAACAATGTGATGGCGCTCGTTCCATCGGCCAAGACAACGTCACGTTTCCTCTTCTATTTCATGTGCCAAGTTGATCTTGGTACATCGACACGAGGCGGAGCGGTTCCAAGCCTACGCAGAGGAGATGTGGCGGATCTTGAAATCCCACTTCCACCCCTCCCCGAACAACGCCGCATCGTCGCCCGGATCGAGGAACTCTTCTCCCGCCTCGACGCCGGCGTCGCCGCCTTGCGCCACGCCAAAGCCCAACTCCAACGCTACCGCCAATCCGTCCTTGCCGCCGCCGTCACCGGACAACTCACCCAAGCCTTGCGCGAACAAAAAGTGGCTGAGGCGTCTCGCCTCAGTTCTTCACCAAATGATCAGAGGCAAGATGCCTCTGCCACTTTCCCATCCGAATCCGCCGAAAACCTGCTGAAGCGGATTCTCGAACAACGGCGTGAGCGCTGGAACGGAAATGGCAAATACAACGAGCCAGAAAGGCCGGATGTGGCGCGGATGCCAGAGATACCCACTTCTTGGAAGTGGGCACGGCTCGACGCATTGTGCGCGATTGGCTCCGGAATGTCCGTGAGCAAGAACCGGAAGCACAAGAATCCTGTCGTGGTCCCATACCTGCGCGTTGCAAACGTCCAACGGGGCCGCCTCGTACTCGACGAGGTGAAACGCATGGAGATTGAGCGAGACCGACTCGCGGACCTTTCGCTGAAAGCTGGCGACGTGCTATTCAATGAAGGCGGCGACCGTGACAAACTTGGCCGCGGCTGGGTCTGGGATGGTCAGATTGAACCCTGCATCACCCAGAATCACGTTTTCAGGGCGTCGCCGTTTGATCCGGAGGCGCTATTGCCAAGGTTCCTCTCACATTGGGGCAACATATTCGGACAGCAGTTCTTTCTCGATGAGGGAACTCAGACGACAAATCTGGCTTCGATTAACAAGGGGGTGCTAAGCAGCTTTCCCGTTCCCATTCCCCCGATCGCCGAACAGCACCAAATCGTCGCCGAAGTCGAAGCCCGCACCACCGCCATCGACCACCTCGAAGCCGAACTCGACCGCCAAATCAGCCGCGCCTCGCGGTTGCGCCAGTCTATCCTAACGAAAGCGTTCGCTGGCGAATTAACCCCGCCAGCCGCGAAAATCAAATCCCACGTTTTAGCCTATGCGGAACTGCTTGGAGCGATCGGCAACGAGGAAAGCGATGAGGAATTTATCAAGGCGCTTGAGGAATTGACGTGACGGAATCTCCAACCGCCGAAATGGGAACGCTTTGCCCGCCTGAATTATTTTAATCATGTTCGCCGACTCCTCAGCCTCCATTGTCTCCAAAGTCTGGAACTACGCCCATGTCCTCAAGAACGCGGGGGTCGGTTACGGCGACTACGTCGAGCAGATCACCTACCTGCTCTTCCTCAAGCTGGCCGACGAGATGACCGAGCTGGGCTTCAACAACCCGATCCCTAAACAGTTTGCGTGGTCCAAGCTGAGCAGCAAGAGCGGCGACGATCTCGAAGTCCACTACCGCCACACCCTCGAGAACCTCGGAAAAGTGCCCGGCCTCGTCGGCATCATCTTCCGCAAGGCCCAGAACAAGATCTCCAATCCCTCCGACCTCCAGCGCGTGATCAAGATGATCGGCGACGAGGATTGGTCCGGCATGGACGTGGACATCAAGGGTGCCATCTACGAAGGCCTGCTCGAAAAGACCGCCAGCTCGTCGGACAAGGGGGCCGGCCAATACTTCACGCCGCGCCCGCTGATCCGCGCCATCGTCGATGTCATGGCACCCAAGCCCGGGCAGGTGATCGGCGACCCCGCCTGCGCACCGGCGGCTTCCTGCTCGCCGCGCACGACTACATCTCCCAGCACAACAAGCTGGACAAGGCACAGCGAAAGCATCTCAAAACCGAAGCGCTGTGGGGAACCGATATCGTTCCCGGTGTGGTGAGCCTGTGTGCGATGAACATGTATCTGCACGGGATTGGCAAAGTGGCTGAGGCTTCCAGCCTCAGTTCTGGCAAAGGACAGAGGCAAGATGCCTCTGCCACTGTCGACCGCGCCGACGCCCTCGCCCAGCCCAGCGGCAGGAAGTTCGACATGATCCTCGCCAACCCGCCCTTCGGCAAAAAAGGCGGCTACACCATCGTCGGCGACGACGGCAAGATCAGCACCGAGAAGCAGGAATACGAGCGCGATGAGTTCTGGGCCACCACCGCGAACAAACAGCTCAACTTCCTCCAGCACATCGTCAGCGAACTCAAGGTCGGAGGCACCGCCGCCGTCGTACTCCCCGACAACGTCCTCTTCGAAGGCGGAGCCGGCGAAACCATCCACCGCGAACTCCTCAAACGCGGCAACGTCCACACCCTCCTGCGCCTGCCCACCGGCATTTTCTACGCCCAAGGCGTGAAGGCCAACGTCCTCTTCTTCGAGCGCAAGGAAGCCAGCGAAAAGCCTTGGACCAAAGACCTCTGGATCTACGACCTCCGCACCAACCAGCACTTTACCTTCAAGACCAACCCGCTCGCCAACAAGGACCTCGACGACTTCAAAGCCGTCTATCACCCCGGAGCCTTCCCCAAGCGCAAGGAAACCGAGCGCTTCAAGAAATTCACCTACGCCGAGATCGTCGCCCGCGACAAAGCCAACCTCGACATCCTCTGGCTCAAGGACGACAGCCTCGAAGACAGCGACAACCTTCCGCCGCCCGCCGAACTCGCCGCCGAGATCGTCGAAAGCCTCGAAGCCGCCCTGGAAGAGTTTCGCGCGGTGGAGGAAGCGCTTGCCTCCCGTGCCGAGTGATCGGTTAGCAGCTGTTCCCGGATTTCAAGAAATGTTCCTGCCTTTCCTGCGATGCCTTGCAGATGGGCAGGCCAAACACACATCAGTCCTCCAGGCGGCGATCGAGGAGAGTCTGAACATTAGCGAGGAGGACCGGCAGGAGATGATCCCGAGTGGCCAATCGTCCAAGGTCGCAAACCGGGTTGGTTGGACGCGGACCCACCTCAATAAGGCGGGCTTGGTTGAACAGGTGACCCGCGGTCACTACCGGATCACCCCGGAGGGCATGGCACTATTGGGAAGCCCCCTAGCGCAGGCATTTGGCAGTTCTGCGACAGCGTGCGGGCCAGGATGCGATTTTGATCTACGGTTTTTGCGGAAATACAAGTATCCGCCAGAAGGGTGTGAGCAGGCGATTGCGCTGGTGCTGAAGCAAGCGGAGGCGCTGGCGGATGATTGGTCGGCGGGGGAGTGAATAGCTGGAGCGAGGGGCACCGGCAAAAGGTCTGTTGTTAGGCGCTCGCCCCCACGCTCTGGGCATCGAACATCGAACTCCCACATCGGCAAGTGTCCCCTAACCGTTTCACTGAGATTCAGACAATTCTCGCATCGCCATCATCGCGTAGCGGTAAAGGAGATGCTGGCAAGAGGATCGATTTCGATGGGGAGGTTCATGGGGGCGGATGAAAGAGCCGAAATCAGGGGGTCCACAAAAATGCATTTGCCGAAACTCTTCTCAGCCCAGCCCGAAGAAATCCCTTCCGGGCGTGCCCTTAGAAAACGATAAAGTCTTGTAAAAATCTCACGGGAAATGTTCCCACTCTCGTTCTCAAAACCTCGTTTTTTCCGGAGGTGACTTCGTAAGTCGGTTATTTTATGAAGGAGGTACGAGGACTGGGACTCGAACCCAGTAATTTGTTCGAGTCTCTATTGCGTATGGATTTATTGATTTATCAATGATTTGAGACAATATTGGATTGCAAAAACAGCATTGGTAATGCACATATCCATGCACACATAAAAACTGTAATGGCGTCGATCTACAAACGGGAGAATTCGAAAATCTGGCAATGTGCGTTCTATGTGCCCGATCCTGTGACGGGGAAAGGCAAACAGGTTCGCAAGTCCACAGACTGCACATCCAAGACCAAGGCGCAGGCTGCGGCTGTGAAGCTGGAGGAAGAAGAGAAAAAGAAGGCGGGGGCTGGCGAGGATCGTTCGCAGCGCATTCAAGCGGTGTTGGTGAAGGCGGGTGAGGAGGCGATACGGGAGACGCTGAACGCGGCGCGTGCGCGGGCTTACCTCTCGGAAATCGTTCGGATCTCGACCGGTGAGGATTTGCCGGCGTTCACTGTGAAGACCTGGCTGGAAGAGTGGCAACGCAGGAAAGCTGCCGTTACGGTAGGTCCTACCGCGTTACGCTACAAAGCCAGCGTGAACGCGTTTGTGTCATGGATGGGGGAGCGGGCGAACAAGCCACTGGAAAGCGTTACGATTGGGGACATGAGGGCGTTCCGGGATTTCATGCAGTCAGGCGGTCGAACGGCAAGAACTTGCAACCATTACGTCAAGGATGTCGGGAGCGGTTTCCGCTCTGCGGTGAGGGAGGGACTGATCACCTACAATCCCGCCTCGTCTCTTGAATCGCTTCCGACCGATGATTCCATTGATCGTCAGCCGTTCACTCGTGGTGAAGTGATGAAACTTGCGGATGCCTCACCATCTCAAGACTGGCGCGGTCTAATCCTTTCGGGTGCGTTCACGGGTCTGCGCCTAGCCGATGCAGCAAAACTAAAGTGGGGTTCGGTGGACCTCGCGGCGGGAGTGATCCGATTGATTCCGGCTAAGACGAAACGAAAGAAGCGCGAGGTCGTGATCCCGATGCACACAGACTTACGGACATTTTTCGAGGGGCATCCGATTTCAGATGATCCGGCGGATCCTGTATTCCCCTCGCTCGCTAACAAAAGCATTTCAGGTCAACATGGCCTATCACTCACATTCGCTTCGATCATGAATGCTGCCGGAATTTCGCGGGGGAAAACCCGTATTGTGAAACGTGCGGACAAGGAGAAAGGTGAGATCCAAAAAGCCGGACGAACGGTGCATGCCAGGAGCTTCCACAGCCTGCGTCACACATTCACCTCATGGCTGGCGAACGAGGATGTTCCCGAGGAACTCCGGATGAGGATGACGGGACACACGGATTCTGGAGTTCATCAGGCTTACTCGCACCACGAGGTAGAAACACTGGCGCGTGCGATCGCAAAGCTTCCCGGCTTGGAAAAGTGAAAAAGCGACGTATTGAAGGTGAGCAAAAAGTTAACATTTTGCGCGATCTCGGAACAGTGACAAAACGGTGCCATCCTCCAAGATGATGAGTAGCGCTGACCCTATTGGATCTCTGTTTTTTGCATTAAGGCAGGGGCAAATGGGGGAGCATCCCAGAAAATTCTGCGCGTTCAAATCAGTTTCAGCTCTTTCAACCGTTCGAGGATGGCGGCGGGCGAACCCGGCATTGTTTCGTAGTTACGCAATTCCGTGGTTCGTTGGAACCAGAGGCGTGCGATCCGAACATCCCGGCGCTTCATCAACCGGCTAGCGCTGGCGTATGCCCCTGCCCGGCTTTTGGCATTTGGGAACGCTTTCAGGTAGGCGTGAACGGCTGTGGCGACTTTGAACCCAAAACGGCCTCCGTTCATGAAATCGACAGTTTCCATCGCGAACCGCCAATGCCGGATACTGATTTCACGGGGAATCGTGTAACGCCACGGCGGGAGTTTCGCGCACTGCGTTTTGCTAAGTTTTTCCGCGACGCGCGATGGCCTGCCAACTGCCGGTTTGCGCTCGGAAATGTTCACCCAACCGCTCTCTTCCGCCTGTTCCACCTCCCAGTCATGAATCCTGTATGTCCTGTAAAGGTCCCGCAGCGTGCATACCCCTCCTTCCCGTTCCAATACGGTAAGAATCCGGGTAAGACGTTCACGGCAAAGCAAGAGTGGTCGCATGAATCCAGATTGACTGATCTTCAGGAAAAAATCGAGTCGCAAGCCCACCGTTTAGCGAACCACGTTTGCGATCCGATAGAACCACCGAATTTCACCACCAGCCTTGTTCTTGACATAAACGAACGATTCTTGCGCTTTGCCCATCACTCGACAAAACCCGCGTTCTTGGCTCGGGTGTCGTTCAATTATTGAATGGGTGTGAAAGCGAGTTCAAACCTCTCATCCCGTAGTGCCACCTACTTCACCGCCCAGTGAGGCCAAGAGGGTGACATTCCTCCAAGTGGGTCACGAAAAGGGACATTTTAGGGGACACTCAGAGGGACATTTTATGCGACATTTCCCATGTGGTTATTCTACAAAATGCTGATTTTTAATGATTAAAGAAAGGATTGGAGAGGGACAAAAAAAGGGACAAAAAAGATTCCAAATCGAGGCGCAACGTGCATTCAATCGTTTGCGTGATGAAGCGGAAATATCAAGACTCCCACCCTTGGATCGCATTCCAGCTCAATTTGAGGGAAGTCGGATGGCTGCTTTGGGTGCAGCTTGGGGAAGCCGCGTCGAAGTGCGTTCATCTCACGAACGTGCCGCTCCGGCCTGAGACCAGCCGAAAGCTCCAAAACCTCTACCTCGCCAAAGGCGCTGCGGCGACGACCGCCATCGAAGGTAACACCCTGACGGAGGAGGAAGTTTTGCAGCACATCGAGAAAGGGCTGAAAATGCCGCCCTCGAAGGAATACCTCACCCAAGAGGTCGATAACATCATCGAAGCCTGCAACGGGATCGCCACCCAGCTTTCCAACCACAACCAGCTTCCCCCGCTCACCCGCGCGGTGATTTGCGACTACAACCGACTGGTGCGGAAAAATCTCCCAGAACCCGCTGACCTCGCTCCACCGGGCGCACTGAGGACGGGTTCTGTCATCGTGGGAAATGCCTACCGTGGAGCACCTGCCGAGGATTGCTTGGAGCTGCTCGACAAAATGTGCGAATGGCTGGAACGAGACTTCAAGCAGCAAGGAGGCTACACCCTTCCATTCGCCATCCTGAAGGCCATCGTTGCTCACATCTATCTGGCGTGGATTCACCCCTTCGACGACGGCAACGGCCGAACAGCCCGTCTATTGGAGCTTCACATTCTGCTTGAAGCCGGCGTGCCAGCCCCAGCGGCGCATCTTCTGAGCAACCACTACAACGCCACCCGCGCGGAATATTATCGGCAGCTCGATCACGCTTCCAAATCGAAAGGCGACATCCTCCCCTTCATCCGTTACGCCGTGCAAGGGTTCGTGGACGGTCTGCGCGAACAGCTCACTTACGTCTGGAACCAGCAATGGGACGCGGCGTGGCAAAACTACGTTCATGAAACCTTCCGTGGGAAGGACGGGGCATCCGGCACCCGGCAACGGCATCTTGCACTCGATCTCGGAACGGCGGGCGATTGGGTCGATGTTTCCGCCATCGACGAGTTGACCCCACGGCTGGCCAAGGCGTTCGCGGGAAAATCTCCGAAGACCATCCAACGGGATTTGAGCGACCTCCACGGCCTTGGGTTGATCCAGCGCCAGCCTGGCAAGGTCCGCGCCAACCGGGAAATCATCCATGCCTTTCGACCGCTCCGCAGAAAAGACGATTCACCCGAAGCTCCCTTCTGAAAAACGCCGTGCAAACTCCATTTCATTGCATGTCTCTCAGCAATCTGCATCTCTATCGCAATGAAACGGTGTCTTACGTTCGCCTGTTCATCTGTCCGCCCTTCACTCTGCTATGACGCGATGAATCAACCTCCTGCTCCGACAAACAACTCCGGCCTCCGCGACAACCACTCGCGTGGCAGCGCTGGCGACTTTCTCAAGGAAAGCATTGAACCCGGTAGTGAGCTTTCGTTTGTCTCCGCCTATTTTACTGTCCACGCCTACGCGGCCTTGAAGGAACCCTTGGAGGCGGCAGACCACCTCCGCTTTCTTTTTGGTGATCCATCATCCGTTACTAACTTGGAGAAGGATAAGAAGCAGGCTCGCCATTTCGTTCTCGGCAATGAGAGGCAGGAGCTTACATTGGGAAACCAGCTCACCCAGAAGCAGGCTGCACGGGATTGCGCTGCTTGGATACGCAACAAGGTCGAAATCCGTTCTGTCACCCGATCCGCTTTTCTTCACGGCAAGCTCTATCACATCCGCAAGAACGGACTGGATCAGGCCATCCTGGGCAGCTCTAACTTCACCGTCCCCGGCCTCGGCCTCAAATCTTCGGGCAACAACGTCGAATTGAACCTCATCGTTGATTCTAAGCGCGATGTCACGGATCTCCGCTCTTGGTTCGATGAACTCTGGAACGACCAGTCCAAGACCAGCGATGTCCGTGACAAGGTCCTGGCGGAACTGGACCGGCTCCATTCCGATCACGCCCCGGAGTTCATTTACTACCTCACGCTCTTCCACCTCTTTAAGGATTACATCGACGGTGCGAAGGATCTCGACGATGCCCTCACCCGGACGGCGCTCCCAGATACCGCCATCTGGCAAACCCTCTATTCCTTCCAAAAGGACGGGGCGAAAGCCGCCATCAATAAGATTCTCGCTACCAATGGCTGCATCCTTGCCGATAGCGTGGGTCTCGGGAAAACCTTCACTGCCCTCGCGGTCATCAAATACTTCGAGCTGAAAAACGAACGGGTCCTCGTCCTTTGCCCGAAGAAACTCCGTCGGAACTGGACGGTCTATCGCTCGAACAGTTCGCTGAACCCCTTCGACAAAGACCGCTTCCGCTACGACGTGCTTTCTCACACCGACCTCTCGCGGGAAAGGGGAGATGTCGATGGCATCGACTTGGCCACCATCAATTGGGGAAACTACGACCTCATCGTCATCGACGAGTCCCACAACTTCCGCAACAACGCCATCCGGGAAGCCAAGGACCCCGATGAATCCGTCCGCCGCACCCGTTACCAGCGGCTCATGGAGGACATCATCCAGCAAGGTATCCGCACCAAGGTCCTGCTTCTCTCCGCCACCCCGGTCAACAACCAGCTCGCCGACCTTCGGAACCAGATCTCCTTCATCGCCGGCGGTGACGTGACCCGCAGTGAGCCTGCCAACCAATCCTTTCGGGAAACGCTCGGCATCGCTTCGGTCAAAGACACCACCCGCATTGCCCAAAGCCACTTCACCACCTGGTCAAAGAAAAAACCGGAGGAGCGCACGACGAAGGATCTGCTCCAAGCCATCGGCGGCGACTTTTTCAAACTCCTCGACGGCCTCAGCATCGCCCGGTCCCGCAAGCAGATCGCCACCTATTACAAGGAAGAGATAAAGGATCTGGGTGGCTTTCCCAAGCGTCCCACTCCGATCTCCATCCATCCACCCATTGACCTCAGCGACAAGTTTCTCTCTTTCGAGAAACTCAATGAGGAAATCAGCGCCCTCACCCTTGCGCTCTATCACCCCACCAGCTATCTGCGAGACGATCTTCCTACGGCCATCCGAGCCGCTTACGAGGACAAAATCCTCGGTGGTTTCACCCAACAAGGCCGTGAAGGAATTCTCGTTGCCATGATGAAGATCAATTTCCTCAAGCGCCTGGAAAGCTCGGTGGATTCCTTCCGCCTGACCCTCACGCGCACCATCGAGAAAATCAACGCCCTCGAAGCCAAGATCGAGCGATTTGAAATCCGCGCCGACGCTAACGGCGACCTCGACTTCGATTCCGTCCTACCCGACCAATTCGAAGATCCCGACATCGACCCGGACCTCGTCAAGGGCTTCACCATCGGCGGTCGCCGCAAACTCCATCTCGGCCACCTCAAACGCGATGAATGGCTCAAGGCCGTGCGCCATGACAAGGCGCAGCTCCAATACCTGCTCGACAAGACTGAAAAAGTCACTCCCGAGCGCGATGCCAAGCTCGCCCAACTCCGGGAGCTGGTTTCCCAAAAAGTCGCGAACCCCAGCACTAACCGCAACGGCAAGTCCGTCCGAAGATCCTCGTCTTCACCGCCTTTGCCGATACGGCGAAATACCTTCACACCCAGATCAAGGACTGGGCGCGGAACGATCTCGGCATCCACCTCGCCCGCGTCCTTGGCGATGGCGACAACGCAACCACTCTCGGCACCACCGACTACGACGACATCCTCACCAACTTCTCGCCCACCGCGAAACGCCGGGCCGAACAGAAAAACCGCTTCCCGAATCAGGAGGATGAAATCGACCTGCTCATCGCCACCGATTGTATCTCGGAAGGCCAGAACCTCCAGGACTGCGATTTTCTCATCAACTACGACATCCACTGGAACCCGGTCCGCATCATCCAACGCTTCGGCCGGATCGACCGGATTGGCTCGCTCAATGATTCCGTCCAACTCGTCAACTTCTGGCCCGTCGCCAATCTCGATCTCTATCTGAACGTCAAGCATCGCGTCGAAGCTCGCATGGCCTTGGCCGATCTCGCCGCCACCCAGACGGACAACCTGTTGGAAGTCGATCAACTCGACGATCTCATCAGCGAGGATCTCCGCTTCCGGAACAAACAGCTAAAGAAACTCCAGAACGAAGTCCTCGACCTCGAAGACCTCGACGATGCCCCCAGCCTCACCAGCTTCTCGCTCGATGAGTTCCGCATCGAACTCCTCCAGTTCCTCGAAAGCCGCCGCGCCGAGTTGGAGGAAGCCCCGCTCGGTCTGTATGCCGTGGTTCCGCCACCGGAAAAACACGCGCCGCCCATCCAGCCGGGTGCCTTGTTCTGCCTCCGCCGTGCCTCGCAGGTGGACATGAAATCCAGCACCGGGGAAAAGCTGAACCCTCTCGCGCCGCATTTCCTCGTTTACATCCACGACGACGGCACCGTTCGCTTCTCGTTCGCCCAGCCGAAGGAAGCGCTCAATCTCCTCCGCGCCGTCGCCGCCGGGAAATCCAGCGCCTTCACCAAGCTCTGCGCCCACTTCGATTCTGCCACTAACAACGGCGCGGACATGAGGCACTACGCGACCCTCGTCGCCAGCGCCCTCCACGCCATCGAGGCCACCTTCCAGAAACGTGCTGCCGTGAATCTTTTCTCTGGCCGAGACGGACTCTTGCCCACCGCCGAGGAATCCGTTTCCGCCGACCAAGGCGACTGGGAACTCGTCACCTGGCTCGCAATTTTTGGAAAAGAATGAGGGATGATTTATGAAGGATGAAGGAAATCCAGATCTTGTTGAGAGAACGACGCAGTTTGCGCTTCGGGTCGTCCGAATGTTTGTGGCGCTTCCGAAAACTGAGGAGGCCAGGGTGTTGGGCAGGCAAGTTCTTAGGTCTGGCACCTCAGTAGGCGCGAATTACCGCGAAGCGCAGCGTGCCCGCTCCAAAGCCGAATTCATCGCAAAGATCGGCGATTGCCTCAAGGAACTGGATGAAACTTCCTACTGGCTCGAACTCCTCGTTCGAGGGGAAATCGTCGCCGAAACAAAACTCGCCACCCTCCGCGACGAAAATCACCAACTCCTCGCCATTTT
>JANYFB010000192.1 GCA_025362955.1 Akkermansiaceae bacterium | reverse complement strand
GAAATGGGCGCCCCCTTCCTGCGCGAATGCGAGATCCGGGGCGGGTCCGGCTGGTGCGCCCGTTTTCAAGCTGGCAACGTAAGCGGCGAGGTCGCTGGCTTTTTGGCGACCTTCGTCGGTCGTGGCATCCACCAATGCGGGCATGTGGGTGGTGGGCTTGATGGCATGTGGCTCGGCAATCCACCGGCGGAGCCATTCCTCGCTGGTGCGCTCGCCGGTGCCGAAAAGAATCGGGGCGATTTCTGCTGTCTCAGGCATCGGCGAGGAACCGAATCCAGTTCCTGGCGAGTGGCATTTCGCGCAATTTTGAGTGGCGAAAAGGAATCGCCCGTGTCGTTGCGACGCCCCTAGGATGGAGGCTTCCGTCGCATCCGCCTTGAACGCGGAGGGCGGAATGGTTTGTCGGGGGAAGCCGGCTTCCTCCCAGTAAAAACGGAACGAGGCGGAGCCGTCGGGCTTGCTGGAATAGGTGAGTTCAATTTCGTGTTCGCCCGGATTGAGGCGAGTGGATTCCGAGGCTTTTCCGGCGGATCCCGCGTCACATGTCAGCACATCCTTACCCTCGATTTTTAAGCTGGCAGCCCCCTCGCCTTCGAAGGAAAATGTGAGGCGCTGGCGTTTTGGGACCACGAGTTTTCCCTTCCAGATGACTTGGAACGCGCCGGGTGTTAGAAAGGGGGTGACGGGTTCTCCGGGCGGGATACTCAGCGCGGGGAAACGGTCGGTGCGGGAGTCGGTGACACCTTCCCGGGTGAAGGTAGCGATGAGATCGGCTTGCGCGTGAGCGACCAGAGAAAAGAGGGCGGGGACTGCGGCGAGGCGCAGCAGCCACCTTCCAATACTGTTAGTTCGCATAAACCGTGGCGTGGAGATCGCCTTTCATGACCTTGTGATCCGTGGCTTCCAAGTCATAGGACACTTTCAGAGTCATGCAGGGTTTCATACCGGAGAGCGCGAGTTCGACGGTTTGTCCATCGGGAAGCAGTTTGGCGGACTCGATGGTGATCTTGTCATGCACGACGTGTTCGTGGGATTCTTTTTCGAGGGCTCGTTTTTCCGCTTCGACATCCGGGTGATCGACGGAAAACTCGCCGGAGCCATACTGCGGGCCGCGCACGTAATTCCAACGCTCGGCGGAGTAGCTGGCGACGTCTGCGGCCACCTCGGCATCGAGCTTGGAGGGGAACTTCAGGCGGACGCCGGTGGAGGTGTATTCCAGTTTTTCAGGAACTGGCACGACGACCCCGGGATTGTGGCGGATACGCTGGAAGGCGCACTCGGTAGCCGCATTCGTCTGCCAGCCACGGAAGCCCAGCAGATACATGGAACCGTCTTTTTGGAAACGGGCGCGCATCGCGGACGATTGGAGGGAGATCGGCAGTTTCACCACTCCGCCTTGAAGGCCACCGTTGGGACGGGGCATCGTTAGAACGCGATAGACGCTCGACTGGCCGTAGGAGAGGTGCAGCAGCGTGCCCGGTGCGATTCCGAAATCCGTGCCGTCCGGAACCCAGACTTGCGACCCGCCGGAGTTGTCCACCGCCATCGGCAGGTAACAGATCGGCTCGGTCAAAGGGGCATCCTTGAGAAATTGACGGGAAGCCTCGGTGCCGAAGAAGACCGGAGTTTTTCCCGTGGTGTAGTTGATCTTGCAGCAGGGCTGGTTCGTCCCTTCGTTCTCGCCGGTGGTGATTTCTCCGTTCGGTCCCACGCCGAGGCCGCCGGGTGCGCGTAGGCCGGTGGCGATGACTTCGAGCTTTTTCCCGTCGGGTGAAATTTTCATGAGGGTGCCGTTGTTAGGAAGAATTCGGTCAAACCCCCGTCCACCGCTGCGGACGGGCGAGGCTTTGTCGAAATAGAAATTCCCGGCCTTGTCGGTCTGGAGATCGAAGGCGAACTCGTGGAAGCTCGGGGTTACGATAACGTCGCGGTTGAAGGTCTTGAAATAGTCCGTTTCGCCGTCGCCATTGAAGTCGATGAGCTGGGTGATTTGGTCGCGACCGTTGACGAAGATGCTGCCCTTGACGACTTTCAAGCCAAGCGGTTCGAAAAGCCCGGAGGCGATGCGCTGCCATTTGAGCGTGCTCCAGTCTCCTTTCAAGCCGCGGACCACCCACACATCGCCGTTCCATGAACTGAGTGCGGCGGAGTCTTCATCGATGAAATCAAATCCACCGAAACGCATGTTGGATTTCCATGGATTATCAGACGGCAAGGCAGCGACATCAGTGACATAGGGAGCGTTCTTATCAGTGGAAACGGTGCCCTTGGTCTCGATGATGTCAGGATAAAGTGCCGGGCCACCGGAAATGAGTGCTTTGAAATCGGGTGCTGGGCCAACTTTCGGTTCGAGATCCCGAGCGAAGGCGATTTGGAAAAGAGCGGTGTTCGCCCCTTTTGAAAGCTTCGCGAGAAGATGGCTGGGATTTTTTGGATCGGCAGCAAGTTTGACGCCGCCGGAAGTGGAGACGCCGAGGCCGTCGGCGGATTTCGCACGATCCTGGACCACAGTAAAGGCGCCTTTTTCATCTGCCACATTCAAGATCAGGTCTTGGGCGCGGCTCGTAATCAGGAACGAGCGGGTGAATGTCTCGCCCTCGCGGGTGACAGTTTCCAAAACTTCCGAGCCATTGACGTTGTAGTTAAAGGTGATTTTCTCTCCGTTGCGGTAGTAGCCTTTGTAGGTGACGTGCTTGAAGTTACCGAATCCTGGATTTTCACGCTTGTCCTCGAAGGAGCCGTCCGGATCAGCCCAGCCGGGAGAAGTCTCGGTATTGAAGACCGGCTTCTCGTTCTGGAGGGAAATCAAGACCCCATGTTGACCGGTCCAAGGGGTCGCGCCCCAATTCCAAGCTCCGGGGTAGGCAGTGGCGAGGCGCAGGGTTTCCGTATCGAAAAGTGCGTGATGATTTTCTCCCAGATCGACGAGAATCCCCTTGATCGCCGCAACTCGTTTTTTGCCTTGGATCGTATCTTCAAACGTGTTCGACCATGCGGGTCCAATTTTCATTTCCTTATACCACTCGGCGGATTGAACCACTGCGGTAGTGACGGCAAGGCAAGCAAAGTAACGTAGCATAGAGAGGCACGATACGGTGTCCGTGAGGCAGGTCTAGCAAACAATATCCCCCTCGCGCGAGGGGTGTCTAAAAATTCCTGCTTCCCCGGCTGTCCAGATGGCGTTTCACTCACGAATGATCGACATGCTGGTGCGACTATACGATTTGCCGGAAACGGCGGCACTCTATCAGGGAACGGCGGCAAAAGGCGTGACACTGCGGCGGGCGCGGGCATTTGAGAAACACACGGTCGCCGCATTCACCAAGGCCCATTTCTCGGAAAAATGGGTCAGCGAAGTGGAAGTGGCGATGACCCGCCAACCCATCGCCTGCTTCATCGCCACGCGGGACAAGCAGATCTTAGGCTTCGCGTGCTACGATACGACCCAGCGCGGATTTTTCGGCCCCACCGGCGTTTCAGAGGAGGCACGCGGCCTTGGCTTGGGGAAGGCGCTGTTGATGAAATCGTTAGAAGCACTGCGGGACATTGGCTACGCCTACGCGATCATCGGCGGCGTGGGACCGAAGGAATTTTACGCGAAAAACTGCGGGGCTATTGAAATCCCTGGCAGCGATCCGGGAACCTATACAGATTTGTTACCCTGAGAGCGGCCCGCCACACCGGACTTGCCCCTCTTCCCAATTCCCGGAATAAATCTCCGTGATGAAAATCGCCGACACTGGATGCGCCCTGCGGGAAATATTGAAAACCGCCCCCCGGCCATGCGTTCTGGTGCCTACGATGGGGGCATTTCATCCGGGCCACATTTCCTTGATGCTGCGTGCCAGAGAAATTGCCGGGCCGCTCGGGACGGTTATCGTTTCCATTTTCGTTAATCCGATCCAGTTCGACCGTGCTGCGGATCTAGCTGCCTATCCGCGTCCGATGGAGAGCGATCTAGCAGCCTGCGAGGCGCAGGGAGTGGACATCGCCTTCGCGCCGGATGCGAGTTCCATGTATTTTCCGGATCGTTCCATCACCGTCACGGAAAACCTGCTTTCACGTGGTCTCTGCGGGGCCACGCGTCATGGCCATTTCGATGGGGTCTGCACCGTTGTCCTGAAACTATTTTTACTATCAGGATGTGAGGTTGCTGTATTCGGAGAGAAGGATTTCCAACAACTCGCCATCATTCGCCGGATGGTCCGCGACTTGGATTTACCGGTGGAAATCGATTCCTGTCCCACCGTCCGCGAGCCCGATGGTCTTGCGATGTCTTCCCGCAACACCCGCCTCTCTCCAGAGCAACGCGCGGATGCCCCTCGCATCCGGCAAGCACTGTTAGCGGCGGCGACCTTGGCGAGTGTTGAAGAAATCCTGATTTCCGCCCGAGCGGCCATCGAATTTTCTCCCTTTGCCCGCGTCGATTACCTTTCACTCGTCGATGCTGAGTCCCTGCAAGCTATTTCCTGTATGGAACGCCCAGCGATCTTGGCGACGGCGGTATTTTACGGAGACGTGCGGCTGATTGATCATGTGGCACTGAGCCCGCTTGGTTCAGCGAGTGCTTGAAAGGCGGATTGCTTCCGCACCTGAAAATCGAAAACCTCCCGAGGATTTTTTACCCGATGAAGGCGCCCCTTCCATTGCTTGGGAACCGCGTGATTCTCCGTTTCGTCCTGTCCACCCTTACCGGCTCTTTGTAATCTTTCCAATGGTCGCGGCGGCTCATGGTCACACTATCTTGGAGTTTGTGCTCGTTTGTCGGGACCGGCCCTACCAACGTGGAAATCGTCTGCTGTGACCGCAAACCATGCCGCCAAATCAGCCAACGTATTGGACATGGGCGGTAGAAGTATTTCCAACAAATTTCCTTCGGCAAATTAGTTATGAAAGTAGTGATGCGTCACCTATTTCGATTTCCACATTCGTTCATCCGCAATGGACAAAGAATTGGGATCCGTTCAGTTGGAAACCACAGCCATGAAAATATACCTTACATTAGCAAAATACCTGATCTTATTGTTTTTGGCAAATTATGCTGTTGGAGCCAGCAGCGAGTCGGACATAGAAACTAGATCTTCGGTATCCACTAAATCCAAAGACATTAGTTTCTCAGTCAATTTCTCAAAGATCTACCCTGATGCCATGGAGGTGACCGTCAATCATACCGTCATCAACACTTCGGATCATGCTATAAAATGTGTGGGAGGCAATAGGGTCTATGACAGAAGGATCTCACTGTACGGTCCTGATGGAAAACAGGTCGCGCCGTATCCTTATGATATGTCAATGATGAAGAGGTTTACTACATACACGATAGAAGCGGGTGGCCGCGATGATGAAGAGATTTCCCTTGCGAGCTATTTCCCATTTAACACCATGGGTGAATACCGATGCACGATCACCAAACGGGTCTATGATTATTCCTCTACTTCAAACAAGATCTCCGAAGCCGGGGTTCGGGGAGACCCGCTTGACCTCACCGCTCCGGGGTTCAGTTTCAGGATTGAGTCCTTAAAACATGTTGAACGAACAATCGGGACAGTGAACATGCGTCCCGATAAGGTGTTGGATGGGATTGATAACAAGTCATACCAAACAAGGCCATCCACGTCTTCGTTTGATGAAGAAGGAACAAAAAGCTCTCCGGTCAGAAGCGCGGCTGGCAATTCCTTCTCTGCTGTTCAATCAGAAATGCCCGCTATTTCCGCAAGTCCATGGTGGTGGACCCTCCTTGTTTTCCCATTACTTGTCATCGCTTGGTTAGGCTCCAGCAGAAAGAATCAAAAGTGAATCCTCGACAGATCACTGGTAAGCTGTAACTCCCTCTCGACGGAACGGTCGATGCTGCGGGAGCGGATTTATGGATCACCCACAATGGACACAAAAAGCAGATAGCGAGCGGACTTCATTTCCGCTCGCTTTAACATTTAAGGGAAGCTATTGAATCGACACGCGCACGATGATTTCCTCCCACCGACAGAATAATTTTGACCTGATCCGTCTTCTGGCGGCGGTGCAGGTGGTAGTGGCTCATGCGATCGGGCACACGGCGCTGCTCAGGCAACTTCCAAACTGGGGGAAACAGGTTTTC
Organism: Akkermansiaceae bacterium; assembly: GCA_025362955.1. Classification (GTDB taxonomy): domain Bacteria; phylum Verrucomicrobiota; class Verrucomicrobiia; order Verrucomicrobiales; family Akkermansiaceae; genus Luteolibacter. Next base: position 3,653 of record JANYFB010000192.1, on the reverse strand, counting down.
GATGCCTTGATGCTGGTTCCGGGAGTGCCGATTTTCTTCGTGATCAGCGGGTTTCTCATCACGAAGTCGTATGAGAGAAATCCCGTGGATCTCGCGGGTTATTTCTGGCGGCGCGGATTGCGGATTTTTCCGGCGCTGTGGATCTGCTTGGTCTTCACACTGGTGGTGCTCGGCAGCTTCGGGTTCTTGGGAACGGATTTCATTTTTTCGAAAACCTTCGTCGCTTGGTTGGCGGGACAGGCGAGTTTTTTCCAATTCTACAATCCAGAGCACTTCCGAAGCTTCGGCATCGGTGTGGCGAACGGGGCATTGTGGACGATCACGGTGGAACTCCAGTTCTATGTCTTCATTCCGATTCTCTATATGCTAACTGGCGGCAAACACATGGGCGCAAAATTCGCCAATGGAATCATGGGAGTGATGTTTTTCGTTTCGTTCGCGAGCTATTGTGTGCTGGATGACAAGGTGAACGGACCGGGCGGCTTCACCGCTGCGCCGATGCTTTTCAAACTCCTTCAGGTGACGCTGATTCCCCACTTGTGGATGTTCCTGCTGGGGGTTTTCATTCATCGGAATTTTGGAACCCTGAGGATCTGGGTGGAGGGGAAATTCATGTATTATATGGTCGGCTTCATCGCTTTCACCTGGTTGCTGGGCACCTGGGTGCCGGACCGGTCGCTGCCGTTTTATCTCGCTTACTTGCCCTCACGGATTTTGCTCGCCTTCGCCACCATTGCCGGAGCGTTCAGCGCGCGCTCGCTTTCGGAACGCTTACTTGGTGGAACGGATATCTCGTACGGAATCTATATCTATCACGCTGTCGTCATCAATGTGATGGTGCAGCTCGGTCTGATGAGTTCCATGGTTTCAGTGGGGGCGGTGTATGCGATTTCCATTTTCCTCGGTTTGATGAGTTGGCATTGGATCGAAAAGCCCGCGCTCGCTAGTAAGTCGGTCTCACCACTTGCGATTTGGAAGCGGCTTATTTCCCGGAGGGAATAGGAGTGTCCAGTGTCCACTGGACCGCCATGTCGAACTCGGAAAGGAAACGGGAACCCGCGCCGTTCATGTCATGAGTGGCGTCGGGAATTTCCACGAGTTTGTGAGGGGTCTGGGGGTGCAGGGACTTGAGCCAGAGGGTATCGTCTAGCGGATCGAGGCCTCCTGAGAAGAGCACGATGCGGAGGCCGTGGAGAGCGGGGGCCAGATCCGCCAGTGCATAGGTGTCTGGTCCTTGCGGTTCTTCGCCTAACAGATCGCTGCTAGAAATCCCGTATCGACTGCGGTCGCCACCGGCCGCCGATAGGATGCCAACGAGGTTGATTTCCCGATCCTTACTGGCGGCTGCGGCCACGGCCCACTCCGCACCGGTGGACCAGCCGGTGAACCAGACGGGGCTATTCTCGGCGAGGCCAGCCCGCTTTCTCACTGCTTCGACCGCAGCATTGAACGCCTCGACCAGCTTCGCTTGATCGAAAGTCCGGGAATCTGCGAATTTACGACAATCCCAGCCCCCGACGGCGAAACCGGCTGCGGCAGCATGAATGGCGACAGGTTCTTCCCACTGGCCGGACCAACCGCCATCCCCGGTAGCGACGATGAGGATGCCTTTAGGATGGGCGGTCGCGTAATAAAGTGTCTCAAAAGCGCCGCTGGAAAGCTTCAAGGGCAGCACCTCGGCGGTCTTGCTAGAATAGTTCCGGGGCATGAACATGTGATAGAGAAACCAGCCGATAGGGGCTAACAGTACAATCTGAATGCCTAGCAGGACGCGGCGGAGGATCACACGTTTCGAGGTAGTCATGAGGGCTTCGAAGTTGGCACATCCTCGCGAGGACGCATGGAAGGTTTCCCGATGAGCGCGGTGATGTCCAGAATGGCGGCGGGCAAATCCCAGGCATTAGAAATGGCGAGGTAGCGCGGCTGCCAGACTGGCTGGAATTTACTCTTCCAGGAGCGCAGTCCGTTGAAGTTATAGAATGCCTCACCCTTGTCATATATCAGCCCGCCAATGCGGCTCCAGAGCGGGGCGAACTGATTCCCGGCCAGTCCGGAAAGCGGTGCCATTCCAAGGTCGAACCATCGGTAGCCCTGCTCCTTGCCCCATAACATCAGTTTCACGAAAAGGCAATCCATCACTCCGTTAGGCGCGTCCGGGGTATGCCGCATGAGGTCGGTGGAGAGTTCGTCCCTGCCATTTCCCGGCCAGACATTTCCAAAGGCGATCACCCGTCCTTCGATGAGGATCACGGCAACGGGAAGACGGCAGAGGTAGGCATCGTCAAAGCGCCCTAACGAAAATCCCTTTTCCCGCGCATTGTGGTGGGTGAGCCAAGAATCAGAGACGGCCCGGAGTTCGTCGAGACGGGCGGTCACGGTGTCCGGTTGCCAGATTTCAAACAACCATCCGTCGCGTTCCATGCGATTGATCACCTTGCGGAATTTCTTGAGCGGCGAGGTGGAAGAGTTGATGTCGAAGCTATCGAGCGGGACCATCGCCTCCTCGCCGAGCTTGTAAATCCGCAGTCCCATTTCCACGCAGACGGGGACCATGGACGCGCCTACCTGATAGAATGCGACTCGCATCCCCTCGTCATTTGCTTGCTCCATGAAGCGCCAGTAGAGGCCTTCGAATTTTTCCTCATCACCCACCGGGTCCGCCATTGCCACGCGAGTCCGGCCTTGGTCGCCATACATGAGGAAGGCGCTTTGTTCGGAGTTGAAAAGGAAATCCTTATCGCCGACGAGAGCGAGGGCACTGGCGCAACGGGATGTGTGATCGATCATTTCCCGGATCTTGTCGAAGCAGGGCTGCGGATCGCGGGCGCGCGGCGGGGCGGGGCGGAAATATTGGAGCAAGGCCACGAAAACGAGGATCAACGCACTGCCGGCCATTCCGCGCAAGAGACGTGAGGCATCGTTATCAAACGAATATTGCCACCACAGATCATTTCCGTACGGAACATGGCGGCTCGAATAAAATCCGAACCAGACTGCCAAGCCGACGATGGATAGGATCAACCCCCACCAGTGTAGCGAGAAACGGCGCGTCCAGATCCCGGCGTGGCGGTGGAACTTCGATTGAAATGGAAGCAAGGCTCCAAGAAAAATCAGCAGGACGATCGCCTCTTCCCAATCAAACCCTTTCAACAGCGAGAAAACGATACCTCCCGCAGCCATTACCACCGCAATCCACCACGCCACCCGGACCCGCCGCAGCAAACCGCTGGCCACGATGATCATCACTGTGCCCGCGATGCTGGAGAGGAAATGCGATGCCTCCACGAAGGGCAGTGGCACGAATTTTTCCAGGGCTACCCGACGTTGCACTTCCATCGGTGTGTTCGCGGAAAGCATCAGCACGAAGCCGCCTGCTAAAGCGCTCATGGCTGCTAGACGCGGGGCGATGGCGGACCAAGCTTTTCCGGTGCTATCGACTGCGATGTTCGCCCAGTGCCGCTTGGCCCAGATTTCCCGGCCACCCACCGCCGCCACTGCAATTACGAAAGGTATCAAATAATACGTCAGTCGGTAGGTGAGAAGCGCGCCGACAATCACCGGTTGAGCAACCATCCCACCCGTGAATTTCGTGATGAAAAGCTCCATCACCCCCACGCCGCCCGGCACATGGCTGGCGGCACCGAGAGCTTGAC
>JANYFB010000181.1 GCA_025362955.1 Akkermansiaceae bacterium | reverse complement strand
GACCGCAAGCACGCTCCCCATCCAGCCGATCTAACTGCCGCGAAATCTATCTGGCAACAACAGCTCCGCTACGACTACCTCCAGGAAAAACTCGCGGGAAAAAAGGAGGCGGACATCGCCAAAACCCTCAGTCGCCGTTCCTCCCGGATGGGCCTGACCATGCACAAACTCGACGACAAGGCCGTGCTCGAAATCTATCTGGAGGCTCTCGCACAGGTCTATGATCCGCATTCCGACTACATGGGTCCGGAGCAGCTCAAGAGTTTTGAAATCGCCATGAACCTTTCTCTAACTGGCATTGGGGCGACGCTTCAATCCAAGGACGGTTATTGCAAGGTCATGGAACTCGTTCCCGGTGGACCTGCCGCCCGTAGCGGTTTGATCAAGAGTGGCGACCGCATCGTGGGAGTCTCCCAGAAGGCGGGCGATGAATTTACCGACCTCGTCGATCTACCGCTTTCCCAAGCCGTCGATATGATTCGCGGGAAAAAAGGCACCTCCGTTTTTCTCAACATCATCCCGGCCAACGCCGCCGATGACAGCGCCCGCAAAACCATCACCATCGTCCGCGAGGAAATCAAATTGGAGGACCAACAAGCCAAGGCCCAGATTATCGACCTGCCTGCTGGCGACAAGACGCAGCGGATCGGCGTCATCGACCTGCCGACTTTTTACGCCGGTGAGGGTAATGCCAAAAGCGGCCCCACTTCCTGCACCGCCGATGTTTCACGCCTGATCACCAAGCTGAAAACCGAGAACGTCACTGGCATCATTTTGGACCTGCGTCGCAATGGCGGCGGCTCGCTCCAGGAAGCCATCGACCTAACCGGCCTTTTCATTCCATCTGGCCCGGTCGTCCAGACCCGCAACATGGAAGGGCACTTGGAAATCGGCAGGGACAACGATGGCAAGGTCGCCTACGACGGGCCATTCGTGGTTCTCACCAGCCGCTTCAGTGCCTCCGCGTCCGAGATTTTTGCCGGAGCCATGCAGGATTATGGCCGCGCGGTCATCGTCGGCGATACCTCGACCTTTGGTAAAGGCACCGTGCAAACGATCATCCCGTTAGACCGGATCATGAAAAGTGAAGGCATCACACCCGGCTCGGATCCGGGTGCCTTGAAGGTGACGATCAGCAAGTTCTATCGCCCCAGCGGCAAGTCCACTCAGCTCGAAGGCGTGAAGGCGGACATCGTTATCCCGTCCCTCTCCGACCTCCCGGAAATCGGCGAGTCCGACCTCGGCAACCCGCTGCCGTGGGACACCATTCCGCCAGTGCGATACACGGAGTCGAACCGCGTCAGCCCATCACTCGCCACCTTGCGAGACAGTTCCAGCCATCGCATCGCCAAGGATTCCGACTTCGCGGAACTAAAAACCGATATCGAGCGCTTCCGTAAAATGCGCGATGACAAATCCGTTTCCCTCAACGAGGAGAAACGCCGCAAGGAAAAAACCGAATTCAAGGCCCGCGTCGAGGCTTCAAACAAAGAACGTCTCGCCCGTGGCACCAAGCTGCCGCCCGCCTACGAAGTCACTCTCAAGAACGCCTCCAAGCCCGGCCTTGGCGAGTTGGTGAAGCCCAAGCCACCCGTTGCCGATCCCGATGACGATCCTGAAACTCCCGACGAAGTCGCCGCCGCTCCCGCCGACGACATTATCCTCCGCGAGGCCCAACGCATCCTTCTGGACTACTCCAGCCTCCTCAAAGGCCAGCCCGTCGTAAGCCAACGCTGAAAATTTCCCCATCGGATTGCGCCAGCCACCGTGGCCCCTCAAAGCGGCTGCGGCGTCTCGAACTTTCTTATCGCGATGACCAAAATGCTGAAAATTTCTCCATCGCATTCCGCCCTACTCTGGGTATCTTCCGGCAATGACATCTGGATCGGAAAATTCCAACCGCGACCATTGGCTTTCCAAGGCCAGGCAAGTAGCACGCCAAGTAAACCTCGCGTGGTGGTTGGAGACTCTATCCGCTCCCCTGCTGATCGCGGCAATCATTGGTGCTGCGGGACTGTTAGTTGTTAGGCGGGAGTTTACCATCATTGCCCCGTGGATTCTGCCCGCCTCCATCGGCGGCAGCATTTTACTGTTAGCACTCGCTTGTTGGGCGCGGGCGGCGGGAAAATTCGAGCAGGCCGAGCAGTCGCTGGTGAGGATCGAGGCCGCCATGCGGATGAGGAATTCCCTCTCCGCCGCCCGTGCAGGAGTCGCGCCGTGGCCCGCGCCGGTGGAGAAAATCGACGCTGGACTCGCTTGGCAATGGCCGCGTTTGTTAGTCCCCCCCATCGGCGCGCTCGTCCTGTTAGCTGCCGGACTATTGATCCCGGTGGCGGCGAAAAGCGCCAATCCTCCTGCCCCTGCGGAACAACCCCGTGCTTGGAAACAACTTGCCGCCGAGTTGGACAAGCTGACCAAGGAAGAGGTCGTCGATGAAAAATACCTTGAGGAAACCCGCAAGAAACTCGACGAGCTAAAATCCCAGCAGGAAGAACAATGGTTCAGTCATTCCTCGCTTGAAGCGACAGATTCCCTGAAAAAAGCCCATCACGCCGAGGCTGAGCGCGTCGAACGCGAATTGGCCCGCGCGGACAAAGCGTTAGGCGATCTCGAGAAAAACGCCAGCACCGCAAGCCAAGGTGAGAAAAACCGCATGATGGAGGAATTCGACCAAGCGCTTCAAGGCCTCCAAAACGGCGCGATGAAGCCTAATCCCGCTCTGCTCGAACAAATGAAACAGCTTGATTTGAAAGACATGGCCAAGCTCACGCCCGAGCAGATCGACCAACTTCGGGAAAATTTAAAAAAACACGCCGATGCCATAAAAAACGGCGAGGGCAAGGGTGACGGCGAGGATTGGTCCGATGAATTGCTCACCGGTGACGGAGAGGGCGAAGGAAAAAAAGACGGCCAAGGCCAAGGTGCCGGACAAGGCGGAGTGGATCGCGGTCCGGGCCATGATCCCAATGTCCTCGGCGCGGAAAAAGACCGCGTGGACACCGGAAAACTCACCGGCCTCCAAGCCAGGGATCTTTCCCACGCCACTCCCGGAGATTTGCTCGAACTCCAGGACGGCGAACACGACGTGGACAAATCCCCCTCAAAAATTTCCGAAGGCGGAAACACCGAAGCCACCGGCAAAGGCGGCGACCGCGTCTGGCGTGACGCGCTTGATCCTGCGGAACAGCGGACGTTGAAGAAGTTCTTCGAATAAGCTGATAGGATCTGTTCGCAACTGCTTGTTCGATGCTTTCTTGGGTGAGCACACGCGCCTCGCGTGTTGTCATCGGCGCCCCCGCCGATGACACGGGTTGCACGACAATCGACGCTATTTTCCGCGAGGGCGCCGAAAACTACCGGCGGGGGCGCAGGTGCTCCCCAAAGAACCCAAATCCACCTCTCAACCTAAAGAGGAAAATGGAAAACTCGCCAGAACGCGGCAAGTGACGTAATTTCAAAGTCATGGATGCTCCCATGGCTGTGATTTCCGCTCACCCGGCGGGTGAGACAAGAACTTCCCCTCAATACCCATCCGGAACCT
>JANYFB010000155.1 GCA_025362955.1 Akkermansiaceae bacterium | reverse complement strand
TAGGCGAGGGGATGGGAGTCTCCGCCGCACTCCAAACCGTCGCGGCGGTGGCGGCTCTGGAATCCGGTAATTTCCAACAGGCGGTCATCACAGCTACGGGTGGAAATCAACAAGCTGCGGGAATGTTATTGGGTATCTAACAGTTAATCGAGGGGCCATCCAGGGACCACGGCGATCAAGCTAGGGAGCGATCCTCCCGGAAAACGAAGAATTGAACCACAGATGGACAGGATTAACGCAGATTTCGGAAATTATCGTGGTTTCCTATCGTGCTAAGGATCCGCTTTCATCTGACTTCCATCCCTTTTTCCCAATTTTTTGGAATCCATCACTCTTTCATCTGCGTGAATCCCGTTCATCTGTGGTTGAAATTCCCTAGCTTGATCGCCGTGATCCAGGGACCGAGCGGCTGTCCGACTTATTGCAAGGCCTTGAGGATTTCGCGTCGGACCTCCACGGTATCGAGTTCACCGGTGTGCCGCCAGAGAACCTTTCCGCCGGGAGCAAGCAGGATGGTGTGAGGCAGCGCACCGGACCACTCGGGGTCGATGGCTTGGGCCATGGCGTCTGGATTACCGCCGGTCCAGTGATAATTGTTAGTTTCACGTCCTTCTTCCTTCAGCGACTTGGCGGTGGAATTGGGAATCGCGGCGTGGTGGGCTTCGAGGAATTTGGAAACCTCTGAACGCAGTGCTACCGGATCAAGGCTGATGGAAACGAAGTCCATCGGGCGGTTCTGGAAACGACGGTAGGTTTCCACCAAATCGGGGAATTCCTTGACGCAGGGGCCGCAGGTGGTGGACCAGAAATTGATGAGGCGGACGTTCTTGGTGCCGTTGGCGCGGATGATTTTTGAGAGTTCTTCATTGAGGTCGGCCACAGTGACGGGGCGCTTTTCCCAGGATGCTTGATCGATGGCGACGTTGGCTTTTTTGAATAACCACTTGGTCGAGCATCCGAACGAGCGAGTGACCGCCTCCTTCACTTCGGTTCCGGCGACCATGGCATCGAGGGCGTCACGCAGATAGCTCTTCTCGACGGCTCCAGGGTTCCGCCCGCCGTCGTCCATGCGGCCGGTGTAGCGCAGCTTGCGATCCGCATCGAAGACGAAGACGTGAGGGGTGGATTGCGCTCCGCAGGCGGTGGTGAAGCCCTGGGTCTCGCCGTCGTAAAGATAGGGAAAGGTCCAGCCGAAATCCTTAGCAAATGGCCCCATTTCCTCGGGCGTGTCGCCGAAGGGAGAGTACCCGAGTTCGTCGGGAGTTAGGCTGCCGCCGTTGTTTCCATCAATGCCCACGACCGCCACTCCCTTGTCCTTGTAGTCTTGGTGGATCTGTTGCAAGCGGGCAGCGGATGCGACTGCATCCGGGCAATGATTGCAGGTGAAAACCAGGCACAGGACTTTGGAGTCCTTGAAATTTTCAAGAGCGTAGGTTTTCCCGTCCGTCCCCTTTAGCGAGAATGCGGGAATTGGAGAACCGATCGGCAGGACTTTAGGGATTTCTTGGCCCACGACCGGCAACACCAGCGCTGCCACCCATCCAAACAGCATGTTCGATTTTGTCATAGCGAACAATACCGCTTGGAATTGTCGTTTTATGCAAGAATTTTGATGATGTTGAAATGGGGTAGATCGCACATCATTTCAGGTCAGGAAGCTGAAGATAAGGTGTCAGTTTTTCCAGCGTTTTTGCGCCAAGGCCTTCCACATTTTTAAGATCGGCCATGGTCTTGTAAGGCCGCCCGCTGATGATCCGGTTGGCCGTGACTTCGCCTACCCCTGGTAATTTCATCAACTCGTCGCGGGCAGCGGTGTTCGGATCTAGTTTCAATTCTGCGGTAGCCTTGCCATTTCCTGCGGCCAGCTCCAGTTCAGCATCTTCTTTCCGCTGCTCTTCGCGCTCACTCGAGAGGCGGTCCCAATTCGTCATGGACCAAGCACCGTTCCCTGCTTTGGCAGCAACGAGTTCGACATCGCGGAGAAATTCCTGATAGTCTTTTGCCACTTTGCCACCGGGAGTTTCGCGATACACGCCGAAGGCCCGCGCCAGTCCTTTCTGGATCAAATGCTCTGCTAGGTCCTGCCCATCCGCCGTGGTTACAAAGGCGTAAATCCGCTTGTGTTTGCCATCGCCACGGGCATCGGCATACGCGGTGTGGACGGTAAATGGCTTGGCTAGAACCCGGGCGGTTTCTTCGGCAGCGCTCTGAGCGGTAGATTTCGCAGCGTCAATAGAGCTTTTCGCCGAGCCACCGAACGCCATGATCCCGAAATAGTGGCGCTGGGATGCAAGCCGGGTGGCGTCACTCTTGTCATTTACATGCCACTCAATGCAATCCGCGCCGTAGAGCCGGAGAGTATGTTGCTTCCCGTCGGGCGTTTCGATTTCGAAGCTGTCTCCATCCGCCCACTCGGTGGGAATGAGTTTGCAGGGACGAAGCTCGACCAGCGGTTGTGCCGAGAATCCGGTGAGAGTTAGCACAGCTGAGGTGGCGAGAAAAATAAGGCGATGGAATGCTTGGAATGATTTCATAAATCTGCGAATGCCCTGCGAAGATTGACCAGGCAGTGGTGAAACTCATTTTGGGAAGCATGAATGCGTTAGCGAGAGCTAACGCAATGGATTTTTGGCAAAGATGTGGATGAGCACCTCACCCCACCGCTTTTTTAAGGAAAACACTCCGAAATTTGCAGGCTTTCCATGCGCCAAGGATCTTGGCAGTTTTTCCCCATGGATAGCCATGATGTCTTGAAGCGGGCGCTGCGCAAAACCACACCGAAGGCGGTAGCCGCCGAGTTAGGCGTATCGCTTTCCCTCGTTTATAAATGGGCGGAAAAACCCACCGAGTTCGGCTCCGGTAGCCGGAATCCGTTAGATCGCTTGCTCCAGATCATGGATCTTAGCGGCGATACAGGCATCGTCGAGTGGTTGTGCCGTCAGCAGGGTGGGCATTTTGTGAAGGACCCGGACGTGAGCTCCCATCATATCGACCACGTCCTACCCGCCGTTCAGGAAATCATCGGTCAGTTTTCGGACTTGCTGAACGAAATTTCCGAGGCTGCGCAAGACCAATCCGTAAGCAGGCAGGAAGCCATCCAAATCCGCCAATGTTGGGACAGTTTGAAGAGCTTCGCGGAAGGCTTCGTCCGGTGCTGCGAACATGGCGATTTCAAAACCATGTCGCACCTCCCGCCCACAACTCGTTAGACGGGACTGGTGAAACCGGTAACTTTACTCGACTGGTTCTCGCCTTGCGGACCGCTTGGCTTGAGCCTATCCATTTACGATGCCTCTGCTAACTAAGGATTTTGACTACTCTCTGCCCGAGGCATTGATCGCCGCGCGCCCGCTGGCCGAGCGCTCTGCCTCACGGATGATGGTGGTTCACAAGGACAGCGGCGTGATCGAGCACCGGATGTTCCTCGATTTTCCCGAATATCTGCGGGAAGACGATTTACTGGTGCTGAACGATACCAAGGTCATCCCCGCCCGGGTGTTTTCGGACGATGGGAGAATGGAGTTGCTCTGTCTCGACCGGCCATCCCCGCTTGAATGGCGCTGCCTCGTCAGGCCGGGCAAGCGCCTGAAAATGGGACACGCGATCTGCGTCGGTGGCATCATGGGGACAGTCATGGAAATTTTTGAAAACGGCGACCGACTGATTTGCTGGGAGGCTCCGGTCGATTTGGAACAGCATGGTCATCTCGCGCTGCCCCACTACATGGGCCGCGACGACGAACTCGCCGACCGCGAGCGGTACCAGACGGTGTTCGCCCGCGAGGAAGGGGCAATCGCAGCGCCAACTGCAGGACTCCACTTCACGTCGGAAATGTTAGGAAACATTCCTCATGCTTTCCTAACGCTTCATGTCGGCGTTGGGACATTCCGCCCAGTCAGCGCGGAGGTCGTCGCGGATCACGTCATGCATTCCGAGCGTTACGTCGTCAACGCCGCCACGGCGCAAAAGGTGAACAGCGCCGGCCGGGTGGTCGCCGTGGGCACGACCGTAACCCGGGTCCTGGAATCTCTCGGAAAGCCGGTGCGGGAACACCGGGGCGAGACGGACATTTTCATTCATCCGCCCTATCAGTTCGGCGTGGTGGGGGCGCTTCTAACAAACTTCCATCTACCGCAAAGCACGTTGATCATGCTCGTGAGTGCGTTCGCCGGGCAGGAGTTGGTGATGGAAGCGTACCGCAAGGCGGTCGAGAAACGTTACCGCTTTTTCAGCTATGGCGATTGTATGCTGTTGGTCTGAAGATCCGTGACGGATGATTGAGGCTCAAAATTTCAACCCGCCACACCCGGATCAGGACTTCCTGCCGGGCTGAGATTTCTTTTGCCGCCAAACGTTCTCCGTTGCAGCCATCTTCTCCAGTCCTGCTAGAACTTCCCTCAGCCCGTGGCGGATATGCTCGCGCATCGCTTCGTCGGCCTGGACTGGCGAGCAGCGTGCTAGAACATCGGTCAATCGGGCGTGGAAATCTGAGGCCAGCGATCGACGGTTCACCGCAGTGTCGTAAAGCCAATTGAAGATCAGCACTTGTTCCTTCTCGATGGCATCCCGCAAGGCAGGGCAGCGCGCGCATTCCGCGATGTGGAGATGCAGATTCATGTGATAAGTATTAACCGAGAATAGAAATTCACGGTCGTCGGCACACTGCTCACAGGCTGCGTAGAGTTGATCCACACGCATGCCCATTTGTTGCAGTTCCATTTTTTCCTCCGCCGTCGCCCGCTCGGAAAATAACCTCGCCGCTTGAGTTTCTAATGCCTCACGCACCAAGCTGCGGTCTTCGATGTCCTGCCGCGTTGGAATCCGCACTCGCGTGCCGACCCGCGGCTTGCTCTCGACGAGCCCTTCGCTTTCTAACCGCTGCAACGCCTCGCCGACCGGTGGCACACTGACTCCTAATTCTGCCGCAAGTTTTCGTCTGGCAAGTGCCATCCCCACTGGCAATTCTCCCTTGAGAATCTGATTGCGGATTTCCAGATAGGCCCGCTCCGCCAGTGAGTGAATTCTTGATTGCGGTAGGGCCTTCGCTAACACGGGCGCGGACTTGATGGATGATTTGTTCACGCTTGTTGGAATCGCTCGGCACCGAAAATCTACCCTGTAAGCAAAGATTTCTGCAATCCCTCTGTCAAGGCAGGCAACTCGGACGGGAAAAAATCCCGGCGAAAGCTTGACACATTTTTAAACTGAAATATCAGTGGCGTCACCCCAAACCCCGATGCGGAAATTTCTCTTGAAGGCTCACGGAATTTGAGCAAATAGAAAGATTTCAACCTTGAATCAGCGTCTTCTATCGACTCGCTCGACAACCCGGATGTCTCCGAAAAACGCCACTTGCGACCCTAACACCCATCACTGACTCGGACAACTTCATGCGCCACTTCCTCGCCACCTTGCTTTTCGTCCCCGTTATGCTGCGCGCCTCAGTCGTGGACGTAACCCAAATCGGCGTCGTCCCAGACGGCACCACGCTCAACACCACTGGCATTCAAAAAGCGATTGATACTTGCAGTACAAGTGGCGGAGGGACCATCCAATTTCCGGCAGGCCGCTATCTAACTGGTACGATTCAGCTTAAGGACAATGTCACACTCGACCTTGCAGAAAACGCGATTCTGCTAGGCAGCACCCGTGCTGAGGATTATCAAAACCTCGACCCGTTCATTGACGGCGTCGGCGCGGAAATGGGATACGCGCTGGTTGTCAGTGTGGGATCAAAGAACGTTGGCCTCCAAGGCAAGGGCAGTATCGACGGGCAAGGAACAGCCGTGAAAGCCGCGCAACAAGGTCATTACAACATCCGTCCGTTCCTCGTCCGTTGGGTAAATTGCACTGACATCACCGTGAAGGATGTGCATTTACTTAATTCCGGTGCTTGGACGATGAATTTCTTCCAGTGCGCCAAAGCCAGCGTTACAGACGTGACGATCCGCAGCCTGGGTCTAGCGAACAATGATGGCATCGACACCGACTCCTGCGAAACCGTGCGAATCAAAAACTGTGACATCGACTCAGGCGACGATGCTATTTGCCTCAAAGCCACCAGCACAAAACCTTGTCGCGACATCATTGTCACCGATTGCAAACTCAAGACCCATTGCAATGCGATCAAGCTTGGCACCGAATCACTCGGCGATTTCGAGCACATCCAAATCAGCGATTGCCAGATCCGGGATACCGGAATGAGCGGCATTGCTCTTTACTCGGTGGATGGCTCGCACCTGCACGATGTAGGACTTTCTAACATCACGATGGACGGTATCACCGTAGCGATCAATATCCGGCTGGGCGCCCGTCTGAAAACATTTCGTAAAGACGATCAAGCCAAGCCGCCCGGCATCCTGCGCGATGTTACAATCAAAGATCTCCGCGTCACCGGTGTTCGGCAGATCGGAATGCTCATCAACGGAATTCCCGGACATCCCGTGGAAAAAGTAACTTTGGAAAATATACAAATCGAACTTCCCGGCGGAGGATCAGCCGCCGATGCGGCGACGCAACTACCCGAAAAAGAAACCGCATATCCCGAGTTCAATATGTTCGGAAAGGTAATGCCTGCATACGGAATTTACGCTCGGCACGTTCGCGGGATCACTTTTAAAAACGTCCATACTACCGTGAAAAAGGCTGATGGCCGACCTGCACTGGCTTTTGTCGATGTCGAAGGCGTGACACCTGCCGACTACGCACCTAACAAGTGATTTCAACTACTAACCATTGCCCATCCAGGCCTAACTTGCGCTGGCGGATCGCGTTTCTAGTCAGCGCGGCAGTTGCTATCAGCTATTTGGATCGGCAAACACTGCCCATTGCGGTTGGCGAAATCCGCAACGAATTCCCTATATCTAATACGGTAAAGGCCTATCTCGATTCCGCCTTTCTACTCACTTACGGACTCATGTATGTCGGTGGCGGGCGTTTGATGGACGTTCTGGGAACCCGGCGCGGATTTTTCATCATTATGGTAGCTTGGTCGCTCGCCTGTGCCAGTCATGGCTTCGCTGGCGGCGTAATCGCCCTCGCTGCGAGTAGATTATTGTTAGGCATCGGGGAAGGCGGCGGATTTCCGGCGGCCACGCGGGTAGTGGCTGAATGGTTTCCAATAAAAGACCGGGCGACAGCCATGGGAATCATCAATGCCGGCACCGGCCTTGGCGGAGTGATTGCTCCGCCCTTCATCGCTTGGATCATCATTCATGTCTCGTGGTTTGGCATATCATCCTGGCGCTGGGTGTTTTTTCTAACCGGTATGTTGGGTCTGCTTTGGACGCTCTGGTGGGTTCGCTCCTATTTCCCTCCCGCCGAGCATCCTCGCCTTAGCGCGGTTGAGCGTGAACTTCTCCTGCCTGTAATAGAAAAGACCAACTCACCCAAACCGCCCACCGTGCCGATGCGTGAGCTACTTCGTTTTCGTGAAACGTGGGGTCTGATCGGTGCGAAATTTCTCACCGATGCCGCATGGTATTTCTATATGTTTTGGCTTCCTAAATATCTGCTAGATGCGCGTGGTTTTGATATTAGAGCGGTTGGTTCGATTGCATGGATTCCATTTGCCGCCGCCGCTGGTGGCTGTGTCGTGGGAGGCGGGCTTTCAAGCTGGCTATTGCATCGCGGCCACACTGTTAACGCCGCGCGCAAGATTGCTCTAGGTCTGAGTGCTGTCTTGATGCCCTGTGTAATGTTAGTGCCTTATGTCTCGGTGCCGTGGGTAATCTTTCTCTTCAGCGTCGCTTTCTTCGGCCAGCAATCTTGGTCAACGTTGGTGATGATTCTTCCGACCGACCTTTTTCCTAGGAACGTCGTGGGTACGGTCGCAGGCTTTGTCGGCCTGGGTGGCGCGCTCGGTGGTGTGATCCTCGGTCAACTTGCTGGCTGGTTGCTCGACCATGGATTCAGCTACACACCCGTGCTGGTCATCGCTGGCTCGTTGCATGTGTTGGCATTTCTAGTAATACTGACAAACGTGCGCTCATTGCAGCCGCTTATTTTAAAACCAGAATACCGTAATTCCCCATAGTATGAATATCAAAGTCATCTTCTTACCCTGTAGCATCATGTTAGCTATAGTGCTGCCGATTCGGGCGCAACATCCGTTCCTCTGTACAGACTCGGTCGCCGGTAAAGTATGCGTGGTTTCCGCGGAGGGGAAAATCGAATGGGAATATTCCTGCAATCATCCCCAAGATTGCTGGCGGCTGCCGAACGGAAACTACCTTTTTTGTCATGAAAGGGGCGCGATAGAAATGACCTTGGATAAAAAAATTGTTTGGGAATACAAATCTGGCGAGAAGACCGAGGTTCATGGTTGCCAGCCATTGCCTGATGGCAACGTCCTCGTCGTCGAGTGTGGGACATGCCGCCTATTGGAGATTGCCCACGATGGTAAAGTTGCCAAGGAAATTGCGCTTACACCACCACCGGTAAGCGTTAAATTACATGATCAATTTCGCGGCGTTCGCAGAACCAAAGACGGCCACTATCTCGTCTGTCGCAAGGGCGAGCACGTAGTTCAAGAATTGGATAGCGACGGTAAATCACTCCGCGAAATTAAAGTGCCGGGCGACGTTCATGAAGCGGTTCTCCTACCCGACGGGCACCTGCTTGTCACCTGTGGGGACGGCCACAAAGTCGTGGAACTCGACCCAGATGAAAAAGTCGTTTGGGAATTGAATGAAAACGAGCTTCCCGGCAACCCGCTCCGGCTCATGGCCGGATGCCAGCGACTTCCGAGTGGCAATACTATCTTCTGCAACTACCTCGGACACGGTCACCTTGGTGAACAATCTCAATTTTTTGAGATTACCCGAAAGAAGAAAATCGTCTGGCAGTTCGCCGATCACACGAATTTCAAAACCATCAATCAAATCCAACTGCTCGATATCCCCGGCGACGTGACAAAAGGTGAAATCCTTCGTTAGCACGACAATTTACAAACTAACCATCATATGAAAATTATAGAAATCCGCACCCGTGTCATCGAATGGCGCGGCAAGACTGTCCCACTGCCGCCGCACTTCTGCACCAACCCGATGGACGCAGTCTCGCCCATGCTCAGCAAGGCGACGATGGGCACCTTCACCTTCCATAGTTGGCTCATTGTAGAGATATTTACCGACGATGGCTTGGTCGGTATTGGCAACGCAGCGCTGGCACCGCAAATCACTAAACAAACGATCGACCTCTATTTGAAACCTCTACTCATCGGTGCGGACCCGTGGGACATTGAGTTTCTCTGGCAGCACATGTACCGTAAGACGATGGCCTTCGGCCGCAAGGGCATCGCCATGGTCGCCATCAGTGCGGTTGATATTGCACTGTGGGATATTCTTGGAAAATCAGCGAAACAACCAGTGTATCGCCTGTTAGGGGGACGCACAAAACCCAAAATCCCGGTTTACGCCAGTCGTCTTTACTCAACTCCATTGGAAGAACTGGCACGCGAGTCGAAGCGTTACAAGGACGAAGGCTACCAGGCGATGAAGATGCGCTTCGGTTGGGGACCGACCGATGGCGCAGTGGGAATGCAAAAGAATCTGGATCTTGTCCGCACCGTTCGGGAAACTGTGGGCGATGGCGTGGACATCATGGCCGATGCCTACATGGGCTGGAATCTGGACTATGCAAAACGAATGATTCCCTTGCTCGAAAAATATAACTTGCGCTGGCTTGAAGAAGCAGTGATTCCCGATGACATCCACGGTTATGCGGAATTGAAAAAACACGGTCGCGTCCCCATTGCAGGCGGCGAGCACGAGCATACTCTATATGGCTTCCGCGAACTCATCGAAGCGCGCGCGGTGGACTATATCCAGTTCGATACAAACCGCGTCGGCGGCATCACCCAGGCTCGTAAGATCTCCGCGCTAGCCGAGGCACATTCGATTCCGGTCATCCCTCATGCCGGGCAAATGCATAACTACCACATCGTCATGGCCAGCCTGAATTCGCCGATGGCGGAGTTTTTCCCGCAGGTGGATGTCGAGGTGGGCAACGAGTTGTTCTGGTATTGTTTTGATGGAGAGCCGACGCCTACGGATGGCTATATCGACCTTGACGAAAACACTCACGGCCTCGGACTAACAGTAAATGAGGACAATCTTAAAAACTTTGAAGTGATCGAATGACACGTCTCGTTCAAATCCAGAATGGTTCGACGCGCCGGGTGGCGTTGGTCGCGGAACCCCATCTGCGCCTGATGGGAGGTGCTACTACCGTTTATGCACTCGCCCAGGAATCCATCGAATCGGGATTTTCCATCACTTCGTTGATCCATGAGCGCCTGGTCGGCGGGGTGCTTGATTACAGTCTGATTTATGAAGGTAAGTCTCCTTGGCGTTTGTTGACTCCTATCGATCATCCAGAGGAACCTGCCCGTTGCCTGGTGTCCGGCACCGGGCTGACTCATCTCGGCAGCGCGAACAACCGCCAGTCCATGCACATTGGCTCGGATGATCAACTCACCGATAGTATGAAAATGTTCCGCTGGGGTGTCGATGGTGGCAAGCCCGCTCCGGGTGAAATCGGCATTCCTCCTGAATGGTTTTACAAGGGCAATGGCACAATCTTGCGTGCTCATAGCGAGCCACTCGACGTGCCGCCCTTTGCTGAGGACGGCGGCGAAGAAGCGGAAATCGCCGGAGTTTATGTGGTAGATGGGGACGGACAACCGCATCGGATTGGTATGGCAATCGCCAATGAATTTTCCGATCACAAGTTTGAAAAGAAAAACTATCTAAATCTAGCAGGATCGAAAATTCGCACCTGCTCACTCGGGCCGGAACTCATCATTGACCCTAAGTTTGATTCCGTGCCGGGGAAGGTAAGGCTCGTTCGTGGCGGTCGTGAATTATGGTCCAAGGAAATCGTCACCGGTGAAGACCAGATGTGTCACAGCCTAAGGAACATCGAGCAGCATCATTTCAAGTTCGAAACCCACCGCCGGCCCGGAGATATCCATGTTCATTACTATGGTGCGTGTGCGTTGAGTTTCGGCGACGGGATCGAACTTGCAGATGATGACATGATGGAAATCGTGTTCACCGGCTTCGGGCGCGCGCTTCGCAATCCGCTTCATGTCACCCGTGAAGAAGCCCCGCTTTTCAACATTCAATCACTCTAATCATTTCATGAGCAAACCACGCATCGCGTTTCTCGGCCTCGGCCTGATGGGTTCCGGGATGGCCCGGCAGCTTCTTGCCAAGGGATTTCCCGTTACCGTTTTCAATCGCAACACGGAGAAATCCGAGCCATTTAGAAACGACGGAGCCTCCATCGCCGCCACCCCGCGAGAGGCGGCTGCGGGTGCTGAGTTTATCATCAGCATGGTGGCCGATGACAACGCCTCGCGTAGCCTCTGGATCGGGGAAAATGGCGCGCTCGCCGGTGCTGCAAGCGGAACTCTCTGCATCGAGTCCGGCACAGTCACGGTGGATTGGATCAAGGAGTTATCGGAAGCCGCCGGAAATGCCGGTTGTGGAATGATTGATGCACCCGTCACCGGCAGCAAGACGCAGGCCGCGGCGGGAGAGCTCAATTTCCTCGTCGGCGGTTCATCCGGCGCGCTGGAACTTGCAAGGCCGGTGCTGTTAGCCATGGGTAACTCAATCGTTCACCTCGGTCCGGTGGGCAGCGGGTCCTTGATTAAGATCATTAATAATTTCGTTTGTGGGGTGCAGATCGCCTCGTTGGCGGAGGCTTTAACCATGATCGAGCGCAGCGGGTTGGACCGGGCCGCCGCGCTGGAAGTCATGTCTAACGGCGCTCCCGGCAGCCCCTTGTTCAAGGCCGTCTCCACCCGTATGACCACGCCTGATTACACCCCGAATTTCCTTCTAAGGCTGATGGCCAAGGATCTCAGCTACGCACTGGTGGAGGGCGGAAAACTTTCGATTCATCTGAAAACCGCGAATGCCGCACTGGACTTGTTCAAACAAGGCATCGCCAGCGGCCATGGTGAGCAGGATATCTCCGCCATCGTCGAACAATTCCGCAACCATTAATTTATGAAAAACCCCATCCTACTAACGATTTTCGCGCTACTCTCCGCCAGTCATTCATTCGCAGCGGACGAACTCTATCTCGATATTAAACAACCCGTTGAAAAGCGCGTCGCAGATCTTATTTCCCGGCTCACGCTTGAAGAAAAAGCCACATTATTGAACCATCACGGACCCAGCGTCGAGCGGTTTAACATCCGGGCCGACCAATGGAACCAATGTCTCAACGGCGTGCAATGGGACAAGCCGACAACGCTTTTCCCGGTTTGTATCGCGATGTCGGCGACGTGGGATACGACTCTGGTGCATGAAGTCGCCACGGTTCTATCAGACGAAGCTCGCGGGATATACAATGGCTGGCATCTCGACCCGAAGGCGAAGGGCGAGCACAAGGGGCTGATCTACCGCGCACCGGTCATCAACATCGGGCGGAATCCATACTGGGGCAGAAACCACGAGGCGTGGGGGGAAGATCCCTTTCTAACCGGCCGGATGGCGGTGGCGTATGTGAAGGGTTTGCAAGGTGATGATGCGCGCTATTTGAAAATCGCCGCCACCTTGAAACACTACGCCGTCAACAACGTGGAGACTGACCGCCAGAAATTGAATGCAAATGTCTCCGAGCGGATGCTTCGAGAATACTGGCTGCCCCATTTCCGCGACGCAGTGGTGGAGGGAAAAGCAGCTTCTCTAATGGCTAGTTATAACGCGATCAACGGCACGCCTAACAACATCAATCACTGGCTCCTCACCGACTTGCTAAAGACCGAATGGAAGCACGACGGATTTGTCGTTTCCGATCTTGGCGGCGTCCGCACGATGGTGGAAGGCCATGGTAAAAAGCAGATGACTTATGTGGATGCCGTTTCCCAATCGTTGATGGCTGGCTGTGATTTTTCCGACAAAGAATTCATGGAAAATATCCCCACCGCTATCCGTGAAGGCAAGCTAA
The DNA here is from genome assembly GCA_025362955.1 of Akkermansiaceae bacterium. Taxonomy (GTDB): domain Bacteria; phylum Verrucomicrobiota; class Verrucomicrobiia; order Verrucomicrobiales; family Akkermansiaceae; genus Luteolibacter. The sequence continues at coordinate 16,742 of JANYFB010000155.1, read as the reverse complement.
CAGAGGAACGTTTGAACGACGCGCTGACCCGTGTGCTGCGCGTGCGAATGAGGCTCGGAGAGTTCGATCCGTTTGATGCCGTCCCCTTTAGCAAGATTTCCCCCGACGTTGTCAACAGCGATGAGCACCGTGCCGTTGCTTTAAGAGCATCACGGGAATCCATCGTCCTGTTGCAAAATCGCTCTAACATTCTTCCGCTCGAGAAGGCTAAAATCAAACGCATCGCCGTGATCGGACCCGTGGCCGACCGCATCATGATGAACAATTACAACGGAAAAGTTGGGAAGACTGTGAGCGCGCTGCAAGGCATCAAGGATCGCGCCGCGCCAGGAATTGAGGTTCTTTATACTCTCGGCGGAGTTGTGGCTGGCGATACGACAGGGCGCTGGAAAAATGAATCTGCGGAAGTTGCGGCCGATCCTGCGGCGGAACTCACCAAAGCCGTGGATCTGGCGCGAAGTGCGGATGTCGCCATCGTTTGCATCGGCACGACCGCGGCGGTCGAACAGGAAGCGCGGGATCGCAAGTCGCTCGGTCTAACTGGCACTCAGGAGGAGCTGGTCAAAGCCGTTCTCGCGGCCAACCCGAAGACCATCGTCGTGCAAATGAGCGCGGGGCCGCTGACGGTCCCGTGGCTTGCCAGTAATGTTCCGGCGATGCTCCAAGCTTGGTGGGCGGGAGAAGAAGGCGGACATGCGATTGCCGATGTGATTTTCGGCGACGTGAATCCCGCAGGACGCCTGCCACACACCGTTTATGCTGCCGAATCACAAGTGCCGCCGATGGACGAATATGATATTACCAAAGGATTTACCTATATGTATTTGAAGGGTGAGCCTTTGTTTCCCTTCGGCCATGGCTTGAGTTATACGACTTTCAAATACAGCGGGATGAAATTGTCCGCCGACAAGATTAAATCCAGTGACGGAGTGAATGTCAGCGCCGAAATCACCAATACGGGCAAACGCGCTGGCGAAGAGGTGGTGCAGCTCTATGTGCATCAAGTGAAAAGCAGTGTGAAACGCCCGGCAAAGGAATTGCGCGGCTTCCAACGGATCAGCCTGGAACCGGGCCAAACGAAAACCGTGACGTTCATCCTGCTTGGCGGGAAACTCGCGTTCTGGGACGAGAAACCCCACGGATTTCTCGTTGAGCCAGGTGCTTTTGAAGTAATGTTTGGCGCGTCTTCCGGAGACATCCGACAGAAAGGCCAACTGGAAGTCGTGCGATAGATTTCTAGTGCACTTCGCTGAATGTCAGACCGAGATCATTTTCCAACTTGGTGATTTTCGGCCGCTCGCGTGGCTCGATCAGAGCGATGGAAATACCTTTTTTTCCCGCCCTGGCCGTCCTGCCGCTGCGGTGTGTATAGTATTCCATTTGCTCGGGAAGCTGGTGATGAATCACGAAGGACAAGCCCTCGACATCAATGCCGCGGGCCGCGACATCGGTGGCGATCAGAAACTGGGTGCGCTCTTTTTTGAAGGAGCGCATGACGGTGTCCCGCTCCTTTTGTGTTAGGTCGCCTTGCAGGACATCGACGGGAAATCCCTTGGTCGTGAGTTGCTTGCCCAAGATGATCGCGCCAGCCTTGGTGCGGCAGAAAATAACGCCCCGGTTGTCCTGCTGACGCTTGAGGAAAGTTGCGACGAACGCGGACTTATCATCGCGGCTGCAGATGGCGAACTGATGGTCGATGTCGCGGTTGACGACGTGCGCCTTGTCAATTTTCAACAGGTTGGGCTTCCCTGACATGCAGTCCTTGATCAAGCCGTGGATGGCATCCGGGATCGTCGCGGAAAACAGCCAAGTGCTCTTCCGAGCCCGCGTGAGCCCGAATATTTTTACCAACTCCTTCTTAAATCCCATGCTTAACATTTCATCAGCCTCATCTAACACAAGATGTTTCACCCCGACGAGCGTGAGAGCTTTCTTGTGGATTAAATCAATCAAGCGTCCTGGCGTGGCGACGACGATGTGGGTTGGCCGTTGCAGCGCGGAGACTTGTCGGTCAAAATCATCACCACCGCAAAGCACCTCGACGAAGATCTTCTCGGAAAACTTCGTATAACGAAAAAGCTGCTTTCCGATTTGCTTTGCGAGTTCACGAGTCGGCGCGACAATGAGACCTTGGATTTCTCGGGACTTTGGATTCACCTTCATCAGAAGAGGCAGGCCGAACGCGGCGGTTTTTCCGGTGCCGGTTTGCGCTTGGGCGATTAGATCGCCGCCGTTTTCCAACAGAAACGGGATGGCCTTGTCTTGGATTTCCGTGGGATGGATAATGCCAAGTTCCTGAAGTCCTTGGATCAGGTTCGAGGGAATTCCAAGTTCTTTGAAGGTTTTCAAGGTGGTGAGTTTTGGTGATTCGCGGTTTGGCTGGTAAAGGTACCTTGCACTTCATGAATGGCGATGGCGAGCTATGAAAATCACAGCCACAGTTTCAAAAAATATAGAAGGACCGTGGTCGTGATCATGCTGAACAAGGTGGTATAATAAACGGCCGAAGTGGAAAACGATATGTCACCGCCGAATTCGTAGGCGAGCAGCGCGGTATTTACGGCAGTCGGTGCTGCGGCAGCGAGGACGAGGGAGGCGGAGGCTTCGCGCGAGAATCCGAGCGCGAGTGCGAGGGGCATCGCCAGAATGGGCGCGATGAATAATCGCAAGGCAATGGCGGACCATAACGGGGCGCGGAATGGTGCGGGTTGAGTTTGGGACATTTGCACTCCTAGAGTGATCAGGGCGAAACCAATGAGGCCGGATTGCAGCAAATCGAGGGGCTGCCAAAGCCAGATAATTTCCTTCACCGGGAAAGCGAATGTTTTGCAGACGACCCCGGCGAGCAGGGCGTAGATTGTCGGCTGGCGCAGGACTTTGTTGAGAGCCTTGCGATGCGAGCCGACACTGTCCCCGTGCGATTGCGCGAGGAAAAGCCCGATCGTGTAAGTGGCGACGTTCATGGTCGCGAGCACATAGATTTGCACGGCGGCAGCCTTGTGGCCGAAGGCAAGAGTGACAAGCGGTAGGCCATAGTTACCGCAATTATAGAACATCGTGGCCAGCGCAAGGGATTGTTTTTCCCGAGGATGCATCTTGAAAATCCGCGCGGCGATGCAACTCCCGCCGAACATCAATGCGATGATCAACAGCGTGAAGGTGACAATCCGCAACGCTGCGGGACCGGCCAGTTCGGTATCCAGCACGTGGGTGAAAATGAACGCCGGTACCAGCAGATAGATGTTCAGCTTCACCAAGCTTTCCAGGTGAAGATTGAATCTCCGGTCCAGCAACCAACCTAGGCCGACGATCAGGAAGATCGGTGCACAGACGTTGAGAAACAGTTGGAAAAACACGGCGGCGGGAATCAACAGGTTCCGGCGGAGAATTGTCAATCCACCCGTGGCCTTCGATTTTTCAGAGAGGACGGACTAACCTTGGCATTCTAAACGAAGCGTGGTATTAAAAGTGGGTCGCTGCCAACCATTTGACCGAGATTGGCACGCTCTATGCCTCATCAATTTTCAGTTGCACCACGAAAAATCTCCTGTTTTCCAATGTTCATCCTCTCAAGCAAACCTCGTCAGTTCCATCAATTCCTTTTACTTGGAATCTTGTCCACGGTGGGGAATGCCGAGACACTTTACAACTTCGGTAATCCAAATGCCAGCGAGCAGGCCTACATCGAACTAATCAATCGGGCTCGGGCCAATCCGCCAGCTGAGGGCGTCCGGCTTGCGGTAGCTACGGATACCGGGATTCTTGCTGCATACACCCAATACGGTGTGAATCTAACAATGATGCAAAGCGAATTCAACGTGATTGCACCAGCCGCCCCCTTGGCCCCCAATGCAAATCTAACTTCAGCGGCACGCGGGCATACACTCTGGATGCTCAACCATGCCACGCAATCCCACGAGGAGACCAGTCCCTCCAATACCACCGACGACCGGATCACGAATTCCGGTTATGATTGGTGGACCTATGGCGAAAACATTTACGCCTACTCCAACAGCGTGTGGTATGGGCACGTCGGCTTCCAAGTGGACTGGGGCGCAGGGATTGGCGGGATGCAAAGCCCTCGAGGCCACCGCACCAGCATTCACAATCCGGCCTTCCGAGAAATAGGAGTGGGCACGCTGGTAGGAACGAATGGGGCGATCGGACCGCAGTTGGTAACTCAAGACTTCGGGCTGCAATCCAATGGTCCAATTTTCGCTAGCGGCGTCGCCTATTATGATCTTAACTCCAATGATTTTTACGATGAAGGTGAGGGAATTGCCGGTCTCACTGTGAATGCAAGCGGCGCAGCATTTTATAGTAAAACCGCGATCGGCGGTGGGTGGGTCGTTCCCATTCCAACTGCGGCAGCCACGCGGACCGTCACATTCTCCGGCTTAGGCATCTCGCAAAACCGCAATCTCGTCGTGTCGGATTCCACGAACGCTAAAGTCGATTTGAAGCTAAACTACTTGCCCCTAACAATCACCAGTCCCGTGATGGCTCAAGCTGGGAATATCTATAACTTGGCATTTACTTCGGTTGGGGGAGCGACTGGCTACCAATGGAATCGTTGGAATATGTCCGCAGCAGCCAAAGAGAATTGCAATACCCTCACCAATGTCGTTACTACGACAACCAGCGCCTACTCCGTCCTCAACACTTCGATCAAACAACAAGGCACTGCATCATTTCACTTGGCAGACCCAGGCACGCCTGGAAATCAAATCGTCGAACTCAAATCCCTTTTTCACGGGGGTTTTTCGCCATCACTCAAATTCCAGAGTCATTTGGGTTTCTCGACCAGTTCCGAACATCACAAAGTCCAAGTGCAGGAAAAAGGCTCCGCGCTTTGGAACGACGTTTACAACCAGGATGGAGGAACGCCGGAAGCTTCATTCTCCTTAAAATCCGTCAACTTATCGACCATGGCGGGCAAGGAATTCCGGGTGCGCTTCATACTGAATTTTGTAAGCGGCAGCACCTATGCAAACACCGGTGATGACTTCGGCTGGTATATCGACGCGATTTCCTTCAACGACATCTCAAAACTCACTCACAATATTTCAAGATCACTCGCCACTACCCACAGCGCCTTCACGCCAGCCACCGGGATTTATTTGATATCGGTATCTCCAGTCATATCAGGAATAGAATTTCCCGGCTCCGACACGACAATCAATATAATTCCAGCTCCGCATCCTTTACCGATCAGATTACGGTAAAGGATGATGGGTGGAATTTATATCAAAAAATGAGAAAGGGACGTACGCTTCCATTATATCGTCTCGATCCCTTAGCAAGCACTTATCTCAAGGGTGTTTGTCCTTGACGTATTTGCCTTTCACCGGTGCGCCCCGCTGGTATCCGCCCCGGTTGTATCCGCCATGGTAGTAACCTCCTGCGTAATAATGGCCACCATAATAGCCACGGTTATAGTAGCCTGGTCCATAGTAACCGATCGCATAAGTACCCGGATAATATCTGCCATGGTTGTTTCCAGCGGCATATCCCACCACACCTGCTGCGGCGATACCCGCCACTGCCAAGGCTGGATCTACGGACTGGACCGGGTGACCTTGGGCATCATAGGTGGTCATACAACTGACGCTGGAACCAGCGAAGGCGATCAACAGGGAAACAGCGGACAAACGTAGCAAAGTGGTTTTAGTTTTCACGACTTTATTGACGGCCAGTATTAGAAATTATTCAAGCGGCTTTTGAAAAAAAATCACTGCTTTGAAAATCTCCCTCATCTCCGACGAACTTTTCCGCTGGCAGTCAGTGACAATTCCTCTACGAATGTCACGCGCACCGGCACTTTGTAAATCGAGAGGATTTCGCGGCAGTAGGCTATTAGATCACGCGGTGTCGGCATTTCTCCGTCCTGTAAAATCACCTCCGCCACGGGGACGGTGCCCAAGACCGTATGGGGAATTCCCTTCACCTGGCAGCGACGGACCGCCGGGTGCTGTTCGAGCACGGCTTCCACTTCTTCGGGAAACACCTTCATCCCGCTCACGTTGAGCACGCTTTTCTTCCTTCCCCGCAGATAGACCCGACCTGCTGCGTCCGTCTCCGCCAGATCTCCCGTCGCGAACCAGCCTTCCACACAAATTTCCTTCACCGTTTGCCATGGCGAGAGATACGCGTCGAACATTCCCGGACCCTTGATCCACAGCTCGCCCACACGGCCAACCGCCACGGGCAGCCCTTCCTCGTCCCGTAATTCCACGTCGAAGGACGGGAGCGGTCGGCCCACTGCTGTTGGGCAGTCAACTGCGCCGCCGGTGTTCAACAAAGGCATCCCGATCTCGATGATGCCCAGACCTTGGGCTAACGGCTTGCCGAATCGCTCATGGAAACCGCGTGCAATTTCCGCAGTGAGTGGCCCTGCTGTGCTCACGGCTAGGCGCAAATCCGGCCACGCGTACCCGCCCGTATCCGCCGCAAGTAGTGAATAATGAAACGGCGCGCCGTAAATGACCGTCGCTCGTGTTGCCTTGGCAATTTCCAACACCTCTGCCGCCAAGTGCGAATTTCCTAACACCGTGCACGCGCCGTGATAGAGATATAGTACAATCGACACTGCAAAATGATGCGCCATTGGCAACATCCACAACACCCGGTCGCCGGGGCCGATTTCCATTGCTGCATTCGCGGCGACGATCCGTTCCCGCAACTTCGCATGGCTCAGCACCACGCCTTTGCTCCGCCCCGTCGTTCCGGAACTAAAGCGGATAAATGCTGGATCCAAGTCAGAAAATTCTCCCTCGTTTTCTAGGTTTCGCATTTCTAACTCTTGCCACTCCACCTTCCCTCTGCCTGAAATGATTCCGCACAACCCGGTTCTCCTGATAATTTCCAGTCGCTCCATTTCCGTCAGCTCGTCCGCCAAGGGGACCAGACAGCCGCCCGCTTTCAAAATTGCCAAGGCTAGGACGATGTAGTCCACCCCATTGCCGCAGGATAGGCCCACCCGCGGCACTCCTTCTCGGCGAAATCCCCTGCAACGGGCGAGCCAGCTTGCCGCCACTGACACTCGCTCCAGCAACTCGCCATACGAAATGGTGGCCCCGTCCGCCATCAGCGCCGGGCGTTCCGAGGATGCACGCAGGGCGATTTGATCCACAATATTCACGCGGCCTTGTGGTAGCTGGAAAATCTCTTGGAAACAATCTATTCCGGGTTCGGCTTTAAAAGCCAAGGTGGAATGCAGCTTGGTATGGGCGGTGCTCTACGATAGTGAAAACCCATGGAACGCTTACATGGCCTCATCGGCGTCGCCCTTATTCTCGGGATCGCCATCCTGTTTTCCAACAACCGGAGAAAAATCAACCTGCGCTTAGTCATCAGCGGCATCACCTTGCAGGTAGTCATCGCCATGCTGATCTTCCACGTCGGCCCGGTGGCGCGGTTCTTCCAATTAGTGGGGCAGGGCATAGGGAAGATCGAGGAATTCGCTCGTACCGGAGCCTCCTTTGTCTTCGGTGGGATCGCGGTGGATCAAGGGAAAGACGGCATCGGCAATTACGCGGCGGGTGGCTTTGTATTCGCGTTTAATGTGACCTCCACGATTATTCTAGTGTGCGCTCTCGTCGCTGTTAGTTATCACTTTGGGATCATGCAGCGGATTGTTGCGCTCGTGGCGAAGGCGATGAATTTCGTCATGCGCGTGAGCGGCGCGGAGGCCTTGAGTAACGTCGCCAGCGCCTTGGTCGGCCAAGTGGAGGCCCAGGTGTTGATCCGGCCTTATCTGGCAGGTATGACGAATAGCGAACTGTTAGCGTCAATGAGCGGTAGCCTCGCCTGCATCGCGGGCGGTATCCTTGTGGTGTATGTCAATATGGGCGCCCAAGCCGGACTTGATCTCGCTCCCAAACTGATCACTGCCAGCCTGATGGCCGCACCCGGAGCCTTGGTGATTGCGAAAATCGTTTTCCCGGAAACCACCGTGAGCCAAACGATGGGAAAGGTGAAACTTGAGGTGAAGAGCGAATACATCAACGTCATCGACGCGATCTCCCATGGTGCGGCAGAGGGTTTTAAAATCGCCTTGAACGTGATCGCCATGCTCATCGGATTCATCGCCGTCATCGCATGCATCGACTGGCTGCTTGTTTCTGCCGGGCACCTTTTCAATCCGGACTTCAATCTAACGCTTAACTGGGTTTTTGGTAAGGCGTTCTATCCGATGGCTTGGGCGATGGGCGTGCCGGAGGTGGACGTTAACAACGCCGCCACCTTGTTAGGCCAGAAACTCACGATCAACGAGTTCGTCGCCTTCAAGAGCCTGACCGGGAAAGCCGTGCCGATCGTGACCGAAAAAGGCCTGCTGATCGTCAGTATCGCGATCTGCGGTTTCGCGAATTTCAGCAGTGTGGGAATGCAAATCGGCGGCATCGGTGCACTGGTCCCGGAGCGGCGGGCAGATCTCGCAAAACTCGGGCTCAAGGCACTATTGTGCGGGACGCTGGCTTCCTACCTCTCCGCCACCCTCGCAGGGATTATTATTTGAATTCAGCTCACAAGGCAGCGCTGGGTAGAGAAGGCATTTGTCGGTAGAAGATGATGCTTGGAAGGTCACTTGCGACCGGGCAAGATTTCCTCCATGCGCACGAAGGCGATTTCACTGTTGAAGGAGTTGACGGAGGCTCACTCTATCTCCGGGCACGAGGACGAGGTGAGGGCCATTTTCGTGGACGAGTTAGAGGAGTGCGGGGAGCTTTCGGCAGACCGCAATGGCTCGGTTTTTTGTGAAACCGGAAGCGAGGGACCGCGCGTCTTGGTGGCGGGTCACATGGATGAAATAGGATTCATGGTGCAAAATATCACTCCAGAAGGGCACATCCAATTTCTTGGAATCGGCGGGTGGTGGGAGCACAACCTGCTCTCGCAACGGGTGGAGATTCTCACGCGGGGCGGGGAGAAAATCCTCGGAGTGGTGGCTTCACGGCCCCCTCACTTTTTGCCGGAGGCGCAACGCCGGCAGGTGATGACCATCGACCAGATGTTCATCGACGTGGGGGCGGAATCGCGGCGCGATGCGGTGGATAATATGGGGATCTCGTTGGGCGATCCGATCGCGCCAGTGGCGGAATTTTCGGCGCTGGCGAGGGAAGATTATTTCATGGCCAAGGCCTTCGATAATCGAGTAGGCATGGCGGGGACGATCCAAGCTGGACAGATTTTATCGCAATCCGCCCATCCGAACCGGTTGATCCTGTGCGGGACGGTGCAGGAGGAGGTGGGACTGCGCGGAGCGAAAACGGCGGCGCATTTTGCCAGGCCGGATGTCGCGCTCGTTCTGGAGGGACCGCCTGCCGACGACCTGCCGGGCTTCGCGCGATCCGACTGCCAAGGTCGGCTCGGCGGTGGGGTGCAGATCCGGATGTATGATCCCTCAGCGATCACGAACCCGCGGCTCGCGCGACTCGCCATTGAGACGGCACAGGCGGAAGGAATCCCGCACCAGGTCACGGTGCGGCGGAGTGGCGGGACGGACGCGGGTTCGTTCCATCTAGCGAACGACGGCGTGCCAAGCATCGTCCTCGGGGTGCCCGCGCGATACATCCACTCGCATAACGCGATCATCGACGTGAACGACTATTTAAATATGCTGTCGCTGACCATCGCGCTGGTAAGGAGGCTGGACGCGGAAACGGTGGCGAATCTAATCACGTATCTGTGAGGTAAAACTAAAACGGCACTTTTTTGTTCGAGTGAACATCTTTTTTCTTGTCATGCTCCTTCGGTTTTGAAAAGTTCGGCCACACGACACACACTTATGGCCTCTAAACAAACTTCCGAAGAATCCGCCACCGAAAAGCTCAACGAAGCCCGCAAGCGCAATCTGGATCTTGCGATCTCACACATCCAGAAAGAGTTCGGAGAATCCGCCATCATGCGGCTCGGCGATGACCGCTGTGTCGATGTGGAGGTCATTCCAACGGGAAATCTCCTTATTGACCGCGCTCTGGGAGTAGGTGGCTTCCCTTGCGGGCGGATTGTCGAGGTGTTCGGCCCGGAATCCTCAGGAAAAACCACCCTCACTCTCACCGTCATCGCCCAAGCGCAAAAGCGCGGAGGCCTCGCCGCATTCATTGACGTCGAGCACGCGCTCGATCCCCAATATGCACGCAGACTCGGCGTGAATCTCGACGATCTCCTCGTTTCCCAGCCTTCTTCCGGTGAAGAAGCCCTCCAGATTTGCGAAGCACTCGTCCGCTCGAATGCGGTTTCCGTTATTGTGCTGGATTCCGTGGCCGCGCTGGTTACCAAGCAGGAACTTGACGGCGAAATCGGCGATTCCACCGTAGGCGCCCAAGCTCGCCTGATGAGCGCGGCCATGCGCAAGCTCACCGCTTTCATTTCTAAAGCTCAGACGGTCTGTATTTTCACCAATCAGATTCGGGAAAAAATCGGCGTGATGTTTGGCAATCCGGAAACCACCCCAGGCGGGCGCGCATTGAAGTTTTTTTCCTCTGTCCGGGTAGATATCCGCCGGATCGGCTCGATCAAATCCACAGACGGCACGGTGACTGGCAACCGCACCAAAATCAAGGTAGTGAAAAACAAGGTAGCGCCACCATTCACGGAGGCTGAGTTCGACATCATGTTCAATGAAGGAATCTCATCCACCGGCTCACTGCTAGATCTTGCCCTGGAAATGGAGATCGTCCAAAAACGCGGCTCTTGGTTCAGTTACAACGGCACTCAACTCGCCCAAGGACGGGATGCCGCCAAGGAACTTCTCAAAGGTGATCCGGTCCTTTATGCGGACATCGAATCCAAGGTCCAAGAAGCCCTCGAATCGAAAAAGAAGAAGAAGTGATGCCTTCAAGGGAAGAAGGGAACCACAGATTTCACTGGTTCTCCCACTAAAGGCAAAAAAACCGACTCGGATTTCCCCGAATCGGTTGTTTAAAATGCTGGTGGAGCCGTTCAAACCAGAGCTTGCAGCTTCGCCTTGAGCTGGTCCTTGGTCACACTTGCGCCGACGATCTGATCCTTTACCTCGCCGTTTTTGAAAAACAAAAGCAAAGGAATGGAGCGCACGTTGTATTTCACGGCGAGTTCACGGGCATCATCCACGTTAACCTTTCCGACCTTGGCAATGCCTTCGAGATCGGTGGCCACCTGATCAATTACGGGACCAATCATTTTGCAGGGGCCGCACCATTCCGCCCAGAAATCTACGAGGACGGGTTGATCGGAGTCGATTACTTCAGATTGAAAATTTGCATCGGTAAGTTTCAAAGCCATGGCCAAACCGTGCATCGGGAAACCCGAAACGTCAAGACCCGCCCTCCGGATCGCTGAGCAGCCCCGCTATGCCAAAAAGAACAGACGCGGTGGAATCGCCAAGAAATTGGCTGGAGAAGGTAGTAAGCCGTTCTGATAGTTCGCTTTGGCTCCGTAAATCGGATAAGATACCGGACACACCCACCAGCTCTCCCATGAAATCCATCATCCTTGCCGTGCCGCTAGCCTTCGTGCTTCTAAATGTGGGGGATTTTTCACTCCAAGCCGCCCCGGAATCCGTGAAAAGGCCGCGCATCATTGGCAGTTCGTGGCTCGTGGAGGATATTGATCACAAGGGTGTCATCGACGATGCGCGGACCTTCATTCATTTCGACACTGCGGAAAAAGTCTCGGGCAGTGGCGGCGTGAACCATTTCAACGGACTCTACACATTGGACGGGGACAAGCTAGCTTTCGGTGCGCTCGCGGCTACCCGGATGGCCGGGGCACCTGCGGTGATGGCTCAGGAAGCGTCGTTTCTCAAGGCTCTGGCCGCCGTCCGCTCGTGCAAGCTCGATGAAAACGACCTGCTTCATTTCTGCGATTCCAAGGACCGGGAAATCCTCCGCATGTCGCGCTCAGATGAAAAACGGTGAATCTTGGAACCGCCCACCGCCGCGATTGATCTTGCCTTGGCGGATGCAAAACGGAAACCTGCGGTAACTCGGGAGAAGCGATTGATACGGTTGCGGAGCGAGGTCCAAGCGTTACTCTCCAACACGTCTGGGGCTAACAACATCGCCATCGGCACTGCCGCGCTTTTTTCCAACACGACCGGATTCAGTAACACGGCCAGCGGCAGGGATTCGCTCAAATCCAACACCACCGGTTATATTAACACTGCTACCGGCAGGGATTCCTTACGTTCTAACACCACAGGATCCAGCAATACAGCCACCGGTTCATCCGCACTTTATTCCACCACTACAGGCACCGATAACACAGGCAGCGGCAGGGATGTGCTGACCGGCAACAGCACTGGCTCCAGCAACACGGCAATCGGAGCTAGGGCGCTTTCGTTCAACAGTATGGGCAATGGAAATATCGCATTAGGATTCAGCGCAGGAGACACCCTCACCACTGGGAACAACAATATCGACATCGGAAATAAAGGAGTCGCCGCAGAATCCGGCAAGATCCGTATCGGTACGACTGGAACGCATACCGACACTTTCCTGGCAGGGGTGATTCATGGCGACGGCACTGGATTGACTGGACTAACAGGAGCCAGTTTTAGTGCCGGAAGCATCACCAATGTCCAACTTGCCAATAATGCGGTGCAGGCAGGAAACATCGCCACCGATGCCGTGCAAAGCGCCAACATCGCCAGCGGAGCCGTGGGCACCTCGGACCTCGCCGACGGAGCAGTGACCAACCCTAAGCTCGCTTCCAACGCGGTCCAAAGTGCCAACATCGCAAACGGAGCCGTCGGCACCACCGAACTCGCCGCAGGAGCGGTCACCACCAGCAAGTTGAATCTCACCGGCATGTCGGCATAGGCACCGCCACTCCCGGCTTCCCCTTGTCGTTCGGTGACAGCTTGGGAGATAAAATCAGTCTTTTCGGGCAATCCGGCAACAGTTATGGATTCGGAATCCAATCTTCATTGCTACAGATCCACACCGACACGATGGGACAGGACATTGCCTTCGGTCATGGCAACAGCGCCACAATGATAGAGACAATGCGTATTACAGGAAGTGGCAGCGTCGGCATCGGCACCACGAACCCGACGAAAGCTAAGGTGGAAATCATCGGTGTGGCCGGCTCCTACCGGACGGGTGGCCCATCTTATACTTATAATGCAGCGGGTGTGGCGAACCTGCATCTCAATCCCTTCACCAGCACCAATTATTCATTGTATGCCTCCAATGAAATTGCAGCTTTTAACTTTCTCGCTTTTTCGGATGAGCGTATCAAGCACATCGATGGATATTCGGATGCCGGCCGAGATCTCACAACACTGTTAGGTATTAAAGTTACAGACTATACCTATATTGACACCGTGGCTAAAGGCACTGGCAAGTATAAGAAAGTCATCGCCCAACAGGTGGAAAAAGTCTATCCGCAAGCTGTCAATCACAGCACCGATGTCGTCCCCGATATCTATCAAAAGGCGGAGGTTAAGGACGGTTGGGTGAACCTCGCGACGAATTTGAAAAAAGGCGAGCGCGTCCGCCTCATCGGTGCGACCAAGGAGGGCATCCATCAAGTGCTGGAAGTGGGGCGTGATAAGTTCCGCACCGACTTCGCTGCAGATGACCATGGGATTTTCGTCTATGGCCGTGAAGTGAAGGACTTTTGCAGCGTGGACTACGAGGCGATTGCCATGCTCAATGTCTCAGCCACCCAAGAACTTGCGCGGAAGGTGGAAGTTAGGGATGAGCAGATCGCCAGCCTAATCTCGAAATTAGCTGCGCTCGAAACTCGTGATCAGGACCGGGAAGCCCGCCTAGCCCGGCTTGAATCCTCATCAAAGAATTCGTTAGATAGAACCACCACGGTTTCACTCCAATCCCATTAGAGTCACTGATGGGTTAGAGAGGTCATCGGTTGCGACCACGTTTTTTATCGTCGTCGTCCTTCAGTTGTTGCTGCTTTTGAGCGGCCTGTTGCTGTTGACGAGCGCTTTCCTGTTGCCTTTGGGCTTCCTGTTGCTGCTGGCGGGCCTGCTCACGTCGGGATTCCTCCATCTGTTGTTGGCGGGCTTGCTCGCGTTGGTGTTGGGCTTCTGCCTCTTGCTGGCGTTGGATGAGTTCTTGTTGGCGCAGTCTCGCTTCTTCCTGCTGCTGCTGGAGGAGTGCCCGTGCCTGTTCGCGTTGTGTTTCTATCGCTTGCTTGCGTGCTTGGTCCGCTTGGAATTGTTTCTCCTGCAATACCTTTGATTGCGCTTGGATGGGATCGGGCTGGGGTGCAATGCGGGGAGCGTCCGGTAGGTCTTGAGCCTGCAGTTGCTGCTGTGGTTTCGGCTCGTCTCTGCGGGCGAGGGGTGGAACGGATGTTTCTATCGGATTTTGCCGGTCATTCGGAATGATCGGAGTTCGGCGAGTTTCAATAATTTTTGGGGCTCCTTGATCGGGTGACGGATCAATTTTCAACTCCAGATTCTGCGCGACCTTAGCGGTAACTTCCTCGTGTTTGGGCTGACCGATTTCTGTTCCGGCTTTTTGACGTTCCTCCTCACGGCTTTGACGGTAGCGGGTGCTAATTTCATCGCTCAACTGCCCGTCGCGCTCGACCGTGATGTTTTCCAAACCGCCTTTGATTCGCTCAGGCTTCAATCTCTCATTGCGTGAAGCATCAATGTTAGGAGCGGAAACAACCAAATGATCTCCCTGAATCCGCGGACGCATCCCTAACGGATCGCGACTTTCGCGGGGATGCTGATCAATTTCCAAGCGATAGAATGGCAGCGGCTTGCCGATCCGTTCTGTGATTTTCCGATATTGCGGCCCGCCGCAAATGATTTGGCGATTCTGGATGTGGATGTAGGTGATATTCACCGTCTGTGCGATGAGGATGACATTGCCTGCGACGGGCAGACAGTGACCGAAAATTGGGCTGCCGAAGTTGCGGATTTCCACAAAATTGAAACAGGAAGCGCCGATGTGAAATTGGACATCGACCGTGGAATCCCAACTATGTCCGCGATAGGCCAGAGTCTCCGGGGGAAGCGGTGCCCAGCCGATGTGGCTGTCATTTTCCCGCCATGAAACCCAGCATGGAGCCCACTCGACCCCCGGCACCCAGATCCAGCCATGGCCTCGCAGCAAGGTCCAGCGCCCGTAATGATAGGTGGCCCAGCCGAAGGGTTCTTCTGAAACCCAGGTCCAGCCGCGATCACTGCATACCCATCGCCCACGGGCATAGGGTCGCCAGTTCGAATCCTTAACAGCCACTGGCTGCCAGACATAACCATAGTCAGTTGTTTGAAACCATGAACCATACGGGGAGAGCATACGGTAAAATGTGCCATAGTCTCCGGTGGGTGCCGACTGCTCGGGTTGCTGGAATGCCAATGCCTTGCGACCTGCTAGATCGCGGTCACGATCATCCAGCTTTTGATCCCGTTGCCGGAAATCATCCTGCTTTTCCTCAAGCGCGGTTTGAAATTGCTCCAGCTTCCCCTCCCGCTTGACGAGGGCCTCCTCCCGCGTGCGGATGGCCTCATTTTTGGCCGCCGCTGCTTCTCCCTGCAGTTGTTCAAGTGCGGCACGATCTTCTTCAATTTTCGCCCGATCCCGTTCGATGGCATCCCGCTCGACAGCGAGTTTTTGGTCTTCGAGTTGTTGTTGGAGTTCGTGCTGTCGGTCGGTCGCCGCGAGGTTTTTTTGCTCAAGCTCAGCGATCCTTTTCGCGGCATCTTCCGAATGCCGGTCGCAGTTTGATAGAGCTAACAGAGCGAGGGATGAAACAAGAATCAGGCGTGGATTTTTCATGGTCTCAGGGAGCTTGTTTTTCGACGCGATTCACTCAAAAATCATTCAAAATCAGATTTTTAACGGTCGCCCAGCGTGGGCAATTCGAAAACCACGCGTGGTTGGCCAGTGCGGCCACCGTCCATTTCCCGGCGGGTCACGCGGGTTGCAAGCAGTTGCTCAATCATTCGAAGTTCCATGGCGATGGCCCGGGGATAGCACTCGAAAATCCGTTGCAACGGGTTGTGAAATTCCTCGATGCGGATTGCGTTCCCAGGGTCAAATTTGCATCGGACATAGCAGCCATCCTTCTCCCGAAGTGCCGCCAATTTAGTTGCCTTTTCGACGAGTGACGGGGCCTTGGAGAGCAATGGCTGCCACTTTTCCTGCTGCCTTTGGAAATGCTGGAAAAACAGCTTGTCCGGGGTGTTGTCTCCGAGCAGAGCCTTAAGTTCTTCGAGAAGATCAAGGGTAAAATTTACTCCCGCCTGAGGAAACAAGGCGTCCGACTTGGCGCTCAAGCTGTAAAAAATTTCCGGGCGGCCCACCACTTTCCGGGGAAGCCTCGACCGATCCAGATAGCCGATTTTTTTCAAGTCCTCACACTGCTGCTTCACCGCCATGTAGCTGGCGCCCACCAACCGCGCAAGATCGCTAACAGGCAATCCGCCTGAGAGTTTGAGTTCCCCAAGGATGGCCCGCCATTGGGGTTTGATGAGGTCTTGGAATACCGGGAGAAGCATGGTTAAGTGCTTGAGCTTCGAGAGTCCGTTCCCATCGCGCAATCCGCAAATCGGCTTTTTCTCCTGCGAGTGACAAAGACCTCACGATTTGAATCGTCCTCAATGTCCTTGCGGAACATAGAAAACCACGGTGGTTTGCGGGGGCACCTGCACGGGCGTTTTCATCGTTTTCCCTGAAACCATATCGACTCCGCCGGAAAATCCTTGAGGCTTGAACTCGAATTTTTGATCCACACTGCTATTCATGCCAATCAAGAAATCCCCGTAATGCACCCCA
>JANYFB010000154.1 GCA_025362955.1 Akkermansiaceae bacterium | reverse complement strand
CTTCGAAGTTGTTATCGGGGCTGGAAGGAATCTTACGAAATTCCATCCCATTCCTTGCGCCTCATTCCTTGTCGGGCTATAGTTGCGACTCATATCTGCACCACATGATACTTGATCGCCGCCCCTGTAGTTTCCTCGCTGCCACGTTCTTAACTATGTGCACAGCCGTGTCCCAAGGTTCGAACGAGCCGATCGTCAGAAAGAGAGTTGCAGATTTCACCGTTTCCGCTGCGTCGAGGCAATCCGTGATCGACTTGAAAGGGACGTTCGCACTCAAGGGAGTTACTGGATCCGTGGTCAGGTTTTCCAGCACGCAAGGCAGTATCGATGTCGAACTCACGCCCGACGTCGCGCCTAAAACCGTCGAGAATTTTCTCAACTATGTGGAACGAGGGGACTATGACGGCACCTTCATTCATCGGTCGGTTCCGGGATTCGTTGTTCAAGGAGGGGGTTTTAGTTTTGTCGATGATAATGTGGAAACAGTCCCTCAAGATCCGTCCGTGATTAATGAATTCAATGTTTCAAATACGCGCGGGACCATCGCCATGGCCAAACTTGGTGGCGATCCGGACAGCGCGACGAATCAATGGTTTTTCAACGAATCGGATACGAACGCCGCAAATTTGGACGATCAAAACGGGGGATTCACGGTATTTGGTAGAATCATCGGGGTGAATGGATTGACGGTCTTGGACACGATTGCCCAGTTGCCCACGGGGGACTTCGGCTCGCCCTTTGACAGTTTGCCAGTCGTTGATTACAAGGATCCTGATCCCATAAAAAATGAAAATCTGGTTTCCCTCAATTTTGTGAAAGTCCTGCCGTTAGTGTCGAGCACCCAGACCGGCAGGGCATTGCTCGATCTCAAAGTGTTCAGAAATACTGACGAGAGTGTTTTGAAAGCGACGATAAGCGGGAGCCGATTGATATTAAAATACTCAGGCAAAGCAGGTAAGGCCACTGTGGGTATCATTGCGAAATACGGCGGTGGCGGCCAAACCACCACCTCATTTACGGTCACTCACAAATGATCCGGCGGTTCTTGTTTCTCGGTAGCGCCAATAGAATGTCCAATGTAGCTGGGCCTCCGGTGGCGCACGAGTAACGCCGTTTTTCAAATACCGCTTGGAATTTCGGGAATTCCGCTGTTGCCTGTCTGCGGGACAATGCGCTGCTTTTATTCACGGGAATTGGAATTGGAATTGCCGACTGGGCATCCTTTTCCGATGGAAAAATTCCGCGTCTCCAAGGACATGCTGCTCGACGGCGGCATCCTCCGCCCGGAGGAAATCATCGAGGTCCGCGCTGCCGATGTCCACTTGCTCCAGCGAGTCCACGAAAAGGACTACATCCGGAAAATCGAGTCCGGCCAGCTTGGGCGGAAGGAGCAACTTCTTCTCGGTCTGCCGCTTACGCCGAAACTCTATCAGCGGAGTGTCACCGAAGTCGAGGCCACTCGCCTCGCCTGCCATGCCGCGCTGGCCGAGGGAGTCGGAGTCTGTCTCGCGGGCGGCACTCATCACGCGTTTCGAGAGCATGGCGAGGGATATTGTGTTTTCAATGATGTCGCCATCGCCATCCGCGACCTGCAGGACAAGCAGCCGAATATCAAGATCATGGTCGTGGATACAGACGCCCATCAGGGCAATGGCACAGCCGCCCTGCTCGGCAGTGACCCCCGCGTTTTCACCTATTCCATCCACGTTGGCAGGAATTATCCGACGAAAAAAATCGAAGGCTCGCTCGACATCGAGACCGTCCGCTACGTTGAGGGGGAAATGTATTTGAAACAACTTTTCGTGAGTCTAGCAGGGGCGCTCGATGCCTTTGCGCCCGATCTCGTGATCTGGATTTCCGGCGCGGACAACCACCGGAATGATCGCTTCGGCCAAATGCATCTTTCCCTAAAAGACATCCAGCGCCGCGACGAGGTCCTGCTAAGTGCCTTCATCAAAAACCGCATCCCGGTGGCTGTTCTCTATGGCGGCGGCTACAATCGTCAGCCGGAATTTACCGCGAAATTGCATCGGAACACGATTGCCACCGCCAAGAAACTCGCTACCGAGTTTCGCGGCCTTTAAGCGCGATATGGGCATTCGTGCCTGTTCTTCGATTTCCCCACCGATTCGGCATCCCCGTTGCTTCTTGATGCCTCCATGTCTAAAGGTCTCGCAATCCTCACTTCCGGCGGTGATTCCGCCGGAATGAATCCCGCCGTCAAATGCGCTGTCGATTACGCCACTCAGAAAGGCTACGAACCCTATCTCATTTATGACGGCCTGCGCGGTCTGATCGCGGATCGGATCGTGCCCGCCTCCCGGGAACTAACAACCGGGATGCTTCATCGAGGGGGCACCTTGCTCCGCTCGTCCCGGTCGCCCGAATTTTTCGACATCGAGATCCGGCGGAAGGCTTACGAAAATCTGCAACGCCGCGGGATCGAGAAGCTCATCGTCATCGGCGGTGATGGCTCGTTTCGCGCGCTCAACCAGTTCTATGCGGACTTCGGAGTGCCCTTCGCCGGCATCCCTGCCACCATCGACAACGACATCGCCGGCACCGACTACTGCCTCGGGGTCGATACCGCGCTCAACGTCATCCGCGAGGCCATCGACTCCATCCGGGACACTGCCAGCTCATTTTCCCGCGCCTTCGTCATTGAGGTCATGGGGCGGCATTGCGGCTATCTTGCTCTAACAAGCGCCTTGGCTTGCGGCGCGGAAATCTGCCTTGTGCCGGAAATGCCCTACAACCTCGAAAGCATCGGCGCACGTCTGAAGCATGACCTCGCCAATGGCCGGAAATACGCCATCGCCGTCGTCGCCGAAGGCACCAAAATGGGTGATTACCTCACCCGCTACATCAACGATTCCATCGGCATGGAAGCCCGACTAACAGTTCTCGGCCATATCCAGCGCGGCGGCTCGCCCACGGTGCTTGACCGGGTGATGGCCTATAAATTTGCCGTCGCAGCCGTGGATGCGCTGGATGAAGGCCAAACGAATTCCATCATGATTTTCCGGGACGGTAATTACAGCCATTTGCCAATTCAGGAAGTCGCCGAGGCAAAATACAAGCTCGACCCCGCGCTGCTTCGCCTAGCCGCACCTCTGTCTTCATGAGTGATATAGGCATTCCTGCCTGTATCTTCAGAAGGGCATTACTGCCTGTAATTTGAAAGAACCGGCAGTCCTAAACGAATCTAAAGAACCGGCAGGAATGCCAATATCACGGATTACTTCACCACCGCCATTGGCGGAGACGGTTGCTCAGAAATGATCCAATCCTCGTTCTTGTCCGAAAAAGTTTTCAGTGCCCACTCGCTTGGGAGCAGGGCGACGAGCCAGCCGTTAGAATCTCTGGCAAGTGCCGCGCCTAACGAAAGTGATGGCCTCGCCTCGGGAGCAAGCGGATCGCCCTCCTTCGGCTTGAGCCAACGGGCGAGCGACCAGTTTGCCTGCTCGATCCGAGTCTCTGCGGCGTATTCACCTTCGAGGCGGTACTGCAGGACTTCGAATTGCAGTGGCCCGACCGCGCCTAACAAAGGAATTTGCGGACCCTCGTTGTCGATCAGGATGAATTCGCTGGCCACGCCTTCCTTGAGAAGTTGTTGGAGACCGTCGCGGAAGCGCTTGTATTTCGCCGTGCTCTTGTTGTGCAGGAAGGAAAAACACTCGGGAGCGAAACGCGGGATTTCATCGAAGGTCACGCCCGGCTGCGAGGAAAGCGTATCGCCGATGAGCAGATCATAATTTCCTACCAGCCCCACCACATCGCCGGCGAAGGCGTCGTCCACCGTTTCGCGTTCGCGGGCGAAAAGGCGTTGCGAATTGGCGAGTCTCACTTTTTCGCCGCTGCGGCCATTGATCACGTCCATGTCACGCTTGAACTGTCCGGAAACGATGCGGACGAAGGCGATGCGGTCGCGGTGTTTCGGATTCATGTTCGCTTGGATTTTGAAGACGAAGGCGGAAAATTCCTCGGACGCCGGATCAATCGTCATCCCGCCGCTTTCTCGCGGGGTGGGTGGTGGCGACAGTTCGAGGAACCGGTCCAACAGAAGCTGCACGCCGAAGTTGTTCGCCGCGCTGCCGAAGAACACGGGCGTGAGTTTCCCGGCGAGGACTTTTTCCAGATCGAAGTCCGCACCGGCACCCTCTAACAATTCAAGTTCATCGCAAACCTGCGAATAGGTCGCCTCTTCCATCGCCGCCTTCACGCTATCATCCTCAATCCCCTTCACGCTAACTGGAGCACGGTAAGCGCCATGCACAGTCCGCTCGAAAAGATGGACTTGTTTTTGCTCGCGATCATACACACCACGAAATCGCGGGCCATCACCGAGCGGCCAGTTCACTGGAAACGCATGGATGCCGAGCACCGATTCCAGCTCGTCTAACAAATCCATGGACGGTCGGGCGGGGCGGTCCATTTTGTTCATGAACGTAAAAATCGGCACGCCCCGGCGGCGGCAGACTTCAAAAAGTTTCCGCGTCTGGCTTTCGATGCCCTTGCCCGCGTCAACCACCATCACGGCGGCGTCCACGGCGGTCAGCACGCGATAGGTGTCCTCGGAGAAATCCTTGTGCCCCGGTGTGTCGAGGATGTTGACGACGCAATCCTTATACTCGAACTGCAAGACCGTGGAGGAAACGGAAATCCCCCGCTGCTTTTCCAAGTCCATCCAGTCCGAGGTCGTCGCCCGTTGGTTTTTCCGGGCGGTGACGCTTCCCGCCAGATTGAGAGCACCGCCGTAGAGCAGGAATTTTTCCGTCAGCGTCGTTTTTCCAGCATCCGGGTGGGAAATGATCGCAAACGAGCGGCGGCGTTTCACCTCGCGTTGCAGCGCGGGCGAAGGAATTGCGTAAGATGAGACTGACATGAAAATCGGCCCGCAGGGACTAAACCCCACATCGGTGCGGATCAAGCCCGGAAGCAGGGGCGTCGCAAGAACGGCTCAATCATCCGTCGCCGAGTGCGTAACTCCGAAGATCTATCCAGCGGATACGCCGG
This sequence comes from Akkermansiaceae bacterium, assembly GCA_025362955.1. Classification (GTDB taxonomy): domain Bacteria; phylum Verrucomicrobiota; class Verrucomicrobiia; order Verrucomicrobiales; family Akkermansiaceae; genus Luteolibacter. Next base: position 3,277 of record JANYFB010000154.1, on the reverse strand, counting down.
TTCGCAACGCCATACCTTGCTGGGGCGAAACGCTCATCGGCGGAGGTTGAAGGGGGAACCTCCAACTTCCGCCGACTCGTTGTTTGGGGGGAGTGTGCCGTGATCCGCAGCACTTTCGGGGGGGAGACGGTGCTTGCGGCGACACCCAAGATGTATCCCGTTTCCGGCCACAAACCATGACGTGATCGCGTAAAATCCGATGAAATCTGAGGGGGATTTTCCCGATCATCTAGCAAAAACGGATTGCGGATTGAAGAACGCCTCGCGATGCTCATTCTTGCCTCATGCGTGAGGATACCCGCCAATGGATCGAGGGCGATCAAGCCCGCTGCTGGCATCCGTTCACCCGGCAAGCCGAGTGGTGTGCACGCGGGCATGAGCCGCTGGTGATCGTCCGTGGCGAAGGCTCATGGCTATGGGATTCCGAGGGCCGGCGCTACTTGGATGGGAATTCGTCGATCTGGACAAACATCCACGGCCACGCTCATCCGGTGATTAACGCTGCCATCCGAGCGCAGTTGGAAAAAGTCGCCCACACGTCTTTTCTCGGCTCCACCCACCCGCTCGCCGTGGAATTAGCGGAGCGGCTGTGCGGACTTTTTCCGGCGGGAACTTTGGAACGGGTGTTCTTCTCGGACGACGGCTCGACCGCCATCGAGTGTGCGTTGAAAATGGCCCTCCAGTATCGGCAGCAAACGGGTGCTCCCGAACGAAATGAATTGATCGCGTTTTCTAACGGCTACCACGGGGACACGCTGGGCGCGGCCTCGCTCGGTGGCGTGAGCCGGTTTTCCAAGGGAGTCCTGGGGAATGGTTTCCCTGTCCGGCACGTTGGCTCGATGGAAGAACTTTTGCTGTTAGGATCGGAAAAATTGGCCGCTGTCGTCATCGAACCGCTCATCCAAGGGGTCAACGAGATGCGTCTCTGGCCAGCAGGAATGCTCGGAGAACTGCGGCGCTGGTGTGATGAAACGGGAGTCCACCTGATTCTCGATGAAGTCATGACCGGCTTCGGACGCACCGGTGAAATGTTCGCCTGCCAGCGCGAAAACGTGATTCCGGATTTCCTCTGCCTCGCGAAGGGCATCACCGGCGGCTACCTCCCGCTCGCCGCCACCCTCGTCACCGGGGAAATTTACGACGCTTTTCTCGGCACGGCGGACCGGGCCTTTTACTACGGCCATAGTTATACGGCAAATCCGTTAGGCTGCGCCGCCGCCCTCGCCAGCCTTGAGGTTTTTGAACAAGAACAAACGCTCGCTCGCCTTCCGGAAAAAATTGCCCGCCTCGCCAGCGGGCTTGCCGCGTTGAAATCCAGCCAGCCGTTAATTCACGAGATCCGCCAGTGCGGCTTCATCGCAGGCATCGAACTCCGGCGACCCGATGTCGTGAAATTTCCACCAAACGAGCGTTTCGGTGAGTCCGTGTGCCTTACCGCCCGTTCCTACGGTTTACTCACACGACCGATCCTCGACACCTTGGTCATCATGCTGCCGCTCTCCAGCGGTTTCGAAGAAATCGACCACGCAATCCACGCTGTGGCCGAGGCCCTAGGGCAATGACTTCAATTTCTTGCCAAGTTTGCGATGTTCCCCTTCACTCCCGCGCCGGTCGCCCCATCCCCAGAGCGCACGGATTGAAACACCCCATGGCCCTCATCGTTCAAAAATACGGCGGCACATCCGTCGGCTCGCTCGACCGCATTCGCAACGTCGCCGCACGGATGAAGCGCACCCGTGACCAGGGGAACCAAGTCGTCGCCGTAGTCTCCGCCATGTCGGGAATGACCGACAACCTGATCAAAATGGCGAAGGAACTCGCGGAAAATCCAAGCGAACGCGAACTCGACGTGCTGCTCGCCACCGGCGAACAACAATCCATCGCGCTCCTCACCATCGCCCTCCACGAACTCGGCGTGGACGCTTGCTCAGTTACCGGCAGCCAGGCGGGCATCCACACCACTGGCTCCCACACGCGCGGTCGCATCCTCAAAATGGACCCGGCACTGATGCAAAATTTTCTCAATGAGGGAAAATCGCTGGTCGTCGCCGGCTTCCAAGGCGTGACGCCGGACGGGATGATTCACACCCTCGGACGCGGCGGTTCCGATCTAACCGCCATCGCCGTCGCCGCCGCGCTCAAGGCGGATGTTTGCCAGATCCTCACCGACGTGGACGGCGTCTATACCTGCGATCCGCGCATCGTGAAAAATGCCCGCAAACTACCGGAAATTTCCTATGATGAAATGTTGGAAATGGCCTCGTCCGGCTCCAAGGTCATGCAGTCGCGCTCAGTCGAATTCGCCAAAAAATTCGGCGTCGTTTTCGAAGTCCGCTCCTCACTCAACGATAATCCCGGAACACTCGTGTTAGAAGAACATCACAACATGGAAAACGTCGTCATTCGTGGCGTCTCAATCGAGCGCTCACAAGCCCGCCTCACCATCACCGGCATCCCCGACGCCCCCGGCATGTCCGGCCTGATCCTTGGTGCGCTTGGCGATGCGGAAATCAACCTCGATATGATCGTCGCGAACATCGCCCACGACGGCCTCGCCCGCCACTCGTTCACCATGCACTCCAGCGATCTCGGAAAAGCCCAGGCCGCGCTCAAGCCGGTCCTTGCCGCGCTCGCCCCGAACTCGAAGATCGAGACTGAAGCCGGCATCGCCAAGCTCTCCGCCGTTGGCATCGGCATGCGTTCCCACTCCGGCGTCGCGGCCACCATGTTCAAAGCCCTCGGCGACGCGGGCATCAACATCGGCATGATTTCCACCTCGGAAATCAAGATCGCCGTGACCGTGGACGAGCCACGGATCGAAGACGCCGCACGCGCGGTGCATGATGCGTTCGAGTTGGACAAAGTGCCGGTGTAGTGGCGATCACCGGTCGCCGCGAAGCATACCCAGGCCCCGCCTGATCATTCCAAACTTGCCGCGAACTACCGCCGGATGCGCAGGCGTATGAATACGCCTGCCACGTTCACCGCCCGGGTGTTGCGACTTCGCTGCTAGGCGTCATTTCCCGCTGCGAAGATAAGCCATGTTGCCTGATCTTATTTTCATTCTGTGAAATTAAGGTCAGTTGACTGATCTTATTTTGATTGACGGGAGCTAAGATCAGATTATTGATCTTAGCGTGATTGAGATCACTCCAGAACAGGTCGAAACCGCCCTCCGCGAGGAAAATCCATGGTGGAGTGAGATTCCCATGCACCCCGGCCGTTTCGATGATGCCAAACCACGGCGTTTTCTCCCGGCGTTTCTGAAACTGATCCA
>JANYFB010000122.1 GCA_025362955.1 Akkermansiaceae bacterium | reverse complement strand
TCTTTAGCCATGGTGGTTGTTGTTCTGCTTGAGACTGTTGAGATTTTTTCGTGGACGCCCTGGAGCTCGCGGGGGGAATTGAACCCCCGACCTCATCCTTACCAAGGATGCGCTCTACCCCTGAGCTACGCGAGCAATCTGAAATATGTAGCTCCACCTTCAACCCGACAAAAACACCGCGTCCTGTCTTGTCTTGCGATAGACCGGGCGCGGCACCCCTGACTTGGTGTGGGGAAGAGCGGGCGGACAGTAGCAAAGCCCTCCACCCTGTCAAAAAAAATCTCAATGAAAAGAAAATTTACCAGAATCCCCTGAAAATGTAAGCATCACGGGGATTTGGCGCGTGTGGAAACTTGGCGGAATGAGAGCTTTTTTATCTCTCGTCTAACCCCTATCTATTTCAATAGCCGTAATGCGGTCAGCCTGTTTCCGCAGGGATGGAAGCGATTAGGGCAAGGGTGGAAACTAGCACCACATATTCGATGAGCGCCCGCTTGTCACCGGTCGTCTCCGTATTTTTTTCGAACAACCGGAATACTCCGAAGCCGAGCACGATGATCAAAATTCCATGCACGTCCCCTGCGGTGTAGAAAAGTGCTGCCAGTACGGAGGAAATGGCGATCATCCGTTGTTTTTTATCCAGCGCTCTGAATGCCCGGGAGCCATCGAGCTGCCAAACCGGCGTGAGGTTAAACAAATTGATCCACGCGCCCACCTTGGCGACCGCGATGGCCAACGGAAGCTCGAACCCCACGCCGAGCAGCCACGCCACCACGGCAGCGCCCAATCCCCAGATCGGCCCGGCCAGGCCCACACGAGCGTCCTCGCGGGCGGTGGGCAAATTTTCCCTCAATCGAATCATTGCGCCGAAACCGGGAATAAACATCGGCGCGCTGGCCCGCACGCCGAGTCTTCTGAGCATCGCGACATGCCCCATTTCATGGACGTAAATCGAAAGGATGAAACCTGCGGCAAACTTCCAACCCCACAGGCTCCAGTAGAGGCCGAAGGACAGAAACATGGAGAGCAAGGTGCCTATTTTGGTCAGTCCGAGGGCGAGGAATTTGAGCTTGGTTCCAACTAACAGCAGGATGAATTTGAATTTCGCCAGGAAAACCGCCACCGCCCCGGCACCAGCGGCAGCCTTGCCTTTGGGCGAGTTCGTCTTCGATCGCCCCGGTTGGTCCACGATCGCCACCAAGGCGTCGATTTTTCCGGCGATCACCAATTGCTGCCGACTACCCGTTGGTAGTAACTGATAGGCCTCACGCCAAAAAGCCAGTGCCTGCCCCGGCGTTTCCGCCACATCGGCTGCGGCTGCCAGGCGCGTGAGCTGCTCGCCATGAACCAAGGTGCCGCACATCGGACAAGCAAGTAACGCAGCCGCCAAGCCGGTCCCACAACTGCGGCAGCTCGGTATCGGCAGCTCGGTCACGGATTTGTCAGACGCTGGCATCGGCGGGTGCTTGCGGAAGCGCGGGCGCACCTTGGGCGATCGCATGAGGTCCGGTGATTTCCAGCCGGATGGGACGGTTCATCTGCCAAGCCCGCCACACGCCGAAGCCGATGATAAGAATTCCTATGACGTTTTCGAATCCTTGCAAAAATGGAATCGCGTATCCCATAACCACGATGCTGATTAAAAACTCCGGGGAATGTTGCTCCGGCGCTTGAACCCAGATCGTCACTACGTAAGCCGCACAGATCCCGGTGTAGGTTAGAAAAGCGGCGAGTAACTGATAGCGCCAACCGCCCCGCCCGCTCGAGCCACGCCTCACGGCTGATCCCACGAACCATCCCAGAGCGATCGAAACCAGCGCCCACTCGCTTTTGGCAAAAATCATGATCGCGGCATACGCGGCCATGCCTAACACCGCCGCCCCGGAACCTAGCAGAATCGCCTTCACGAAACGCCCCACTCCCGAGCCTTGACCGCCAAGCTCCCGGTTCACTTGGTCCGCACAATTTCCGCACAGCGCTTGTTGGTTCGCCGCGAAATACTCTGTCAGCAGCGGCGATTTACAGGCGCCACAAGCCATGGCGGGCACCTCGGAAAATTCTGCGCGCTCGAATTGAAGGTCTGAATTCATGCCCTCTGATAGGTGACGCCCCCGAAGATGGACAGATAAAACGCGCCAGGGGAAAATTCCTGCAATGGTGTCATTAAGGTAAATTTTCCGCATCCCTCACCATCATCGAGAGCCTGCGGATGGCCAGACACCTCCCGTTTTCCGAATCCACCTCCACGATCACGCCGCACATTCTAACCGGCCCCTTGGCGATGGGGAAACGCGTGGGCATCCCGGATTTGAAACGCCAGATCACGGACTCGATGCTGCGCCCCAGCACGGATTCTTCCGGACCGCACATCCCGGCATCCGTAAGATAGCCGGTGCCGCCGGGGAAAATAGTCTCATCCGCCGTTTGGACGTGAGTGTGGGTGCCGACGACCAAGGACACTTTCCCGTCAAGCATCCTGCCCATCGCGATTTTTTCGCTCGTCGTCTCTGCGTGCATATCCACGACGATGGTTGTCACGCCGTCGGCCCGAAGCCGCTCCACTTCCTTTTCGATGGCGAGATAGGGATTTTCCAACGGCGGCTGGATGAATGAGCGGCCTTGGACTTGGATCACGCCAACCCGCCCCTTCGCGGTTTCCAAGACCACGCTGCCATTTCCCGGCGTACCTTCTGGGTAATTCAGCGGCCTCAACAAGCGCGGCTCAGTCGGGAAATAATCGACAATTTCCTGCTGATCCCACACATGATCGCCGGTGGTGATGACCGCCGCCCCCGCCCGCAGAAGGTCAATCGCGATGCGCGCGGTGATCCCCTTCCCGCCCGCCGCATTTTCCCCATTCACGATGCAAAAATCGAGACTTTCCGACTGTTTAAGGAGCGGCAGTTGTTCGATGACCGCCTTGCGTCCGGATTCACCGACCACGTCACCTAGGAATAGAATACGAATCGCTGGCATAAATCAAAACTCCTCGCAAACTTCCACAAGCGCTTGCCTGCCGACAACTCCAATTTCTCCAAATCCTCCCGCCTCGCGTCTTTTTCACTTCGATATGTCGGGGAATCGCCTCTTTCACACCGCTGGCCGGGTTGGTGTAAATCGAGTGATTGGCACCTTCGCGCAAAAGCTAACAACCCTTAGATTCCAGATGCCTAATCAGCTCGCGCCTTTTCATGGCATCAAGCGAACACAAGATCTGTTTTCTCAGCGTGTGGATCGTCGCGGAGAGCCTCCTCCTCATTCATCTCAAGAATTAACTTCACCGCTTCTGCTAGATTCAGCAGGCATTCTTCACGAGTCTCTCCTTGGCCGTTGGCTCCCGGGACTTCTAAGCACGTTGCCCAGAATCCACCTTCGGCGGCTTCGCCTTGATGAAGGATTGCTTTGAAATGACTCATTACCGAATATCTATTGGGTTTGGGGCGTAAATCAACTCAAATGTCCCCGACGATCCAATTTCCTGAATGAGCCCGCTTCCTAAAAATCGACTGCCACTTTTCCTCCTCGCGTTGATTAATTTGGTGACCGGCGTCACGCTCTTCTTAGTTCTCTCGCGGCCTGCCCATCAACCGCTGCCGCAGAAACCAAAGCCCTCGCCCCCTGCCCTCTCGATGCTCGCTACGCCGCCGGATTGGAGCGCGTTGGAAATCTATCAAAACTCCATCACCCGCGAGGACTTCGAGCGGCTCCTCACCACCGTTTTTACCACCGGAAATGTTTGGAAAAACGTCATCGAAATCGCCGATACCGAGGCTCGCATCAAAACCGGCAGCTCACCCACCGATGAAATCTTCCACCTCCACTTCGCGCAATCCGGGCTAGAAACCAAAGTCCCGCGTCATTGGCGCACCGCGTCCGAGCTTCCAGCCGCCACCCCGGGAATGCCACTAACAGACCTGAAAATCGCCATCGACCCCGGCCACATCGGCGGCGCGTGGGCGAAGATGGAGGAACGCTGGATGGTCGTCGGTGATGGCTCACCGGTTTGCGAAGGCGACATGACCCTCCAAGTCGCCAAACTTCTCAAACCCAAGCTTGAAGCTCTCGGCGCGACCGTTTCCCTCGTCCGTGAAAAAACCGAACCCGTCACCCCCATCCGCCCGGACGCCCTGCTCACGCTCGCCCGCACCAATGCCCCGGACGCATCGCCCGTCCAAATCCAAAAAGATGCCGAGCGCCTGTTCTACCGCACCGCCGAGATCCGCGCCCGCGCCGACCTCGTTAACCAAACCCTCAAGCCCGACCTCGTTCTCTGCCTCCACTTCAACGCGGAAGCTTGGGGCGATCCTAACAACCCCACCCTCATCGACCACACCCATTTCCATCTGGTGGTCAACGGCGCTTACAACGATGAGGAAGTCCTTCTCGCTGACCAACGTTTCGCGCTTCTGCAAAAGCTCTTCCAGCGCACCCAGCAGGAGGAAATTCTCCTCGGCTCCACCATCGCCGCGACGTTTGCGGAAACCAGCGGCCTGCCGCCCTATCAGTATCCACCGGAGTCCCTCAATGTCCGCCCGATTGACGGCCAGCCCTACCTCTGGGCACGCAATCTCCTCGCTAATCGACTTTACGATTGCCCCGTCATTTTCATGGAACCTTACGTCATGAATTCCACCATCGACTACCCGCGCATCCAAGCTGGCGACTACGAGGGACTCCGCGAAATCGCCGGGAAAATGCGCCCTTCCATTTTCCAAGAATATGCAAGCGCCGTTGCCGCAGGCCTCTCGAAATACTACTCTGCCCCACGCGCCCGTAAAAAGGTACCCCCTCAATAAGCGATAGACGATAGAGTCTCCCACCCATTAACGTCTTCTAAAACCCGATGCGAACCCGCCTCTTCCTGTTCCTCTCCCTCGTCACCTCCCTGCACGCCCAAGACGGCGGACAGCTTTTTACCCTCTACTGTTCCGCCTGCCACGGAGCCGATGGAAAAGGTGCCACCGGAGGCACTTTCCCCCCGCTCTCGCAAAGCCCGTGGGTCGGTGGGGATGCGGATCGCGCGGTCAAAATCGCCCTCAAGGGCCTCACCGGTCCCGTCGATGTTCTGGGGAAAACCTATAACCTCGAAATGCCGCCCCAAGGCGCCGTTCTGGCCGATGGCCAAGTGGCCGCCATCCTCACCTTCGTCCGCTCTTCGTGGGGAAATCAAGCTGGCCCCGTCACTGCAGATTTCGTCAAAACCATCCGCACCTCGGTCAACGCCCGCAACACCCCATGGACCTCTGGAGAAATTCTCAAACTCCACCCGCTGCCACTTGAGAAAACCGCCCTCACCAACCTCATTTCCCAAGTCTATGCGGGCAAATGGAGCAGCATCCCGGATTTTTCCACGCTCAAGGCCCAGAACGTGGAGGAAGAACAGGACGGCATCATCACCGTCACCGATTCCCCACTCAAGGACGACTTCGCCATGCTCTGGCAGGCCGATTTCAGCGCTCCCGCCGATGGAGAATATCAGTTTTTCCTTGATGCCGACGATTCAGGCCGAGTCATCATCGACGGGAAAACCGTCGTCGAAGTCCTCGGTGCCGGTCCCATGGACGGGAGCCGCAGCAAGCAGGGGAAAATCGCTCTCAACCACGGACCCCACAAGTTCCGCGTCGAATTCCTCGAACTCAGCGATAAGCAAGGAATCACTGTCGGTTGGAAAGCCCCCGGCACCAAAACCTGGAAATGGCTTTCCGATACCACCGCCAAACCCGGGAAAAACCATGAGCCTATCCCTATCGAGCCAGTCAACGGACGCCCGGTCATCTATCGAAATTTCATCGCCGGCACCACATCCCGCGCAATCGGCGTCGGCTTCCCCGGCGGCCTGAATCTCGCCTACTCCGCCGATGACCTCGCCCCGGAACTCATCTGGACCGGGGCCTTCATCGACGGCGCGCTGAAATGGCTCGAACGCGGCACCGATAATTCTCCGCCTGCCGGAGAAAACGTCGTCAAACTCAGCAAATCCCGCACCCTCCCCAACGAAGCCCGGTTCAAAGGCTACAAGTTAGATTCTGGCGGTAATCCTACATTCTACGTTCAGATTGGCGGAGAATTCCTCTTCGACTCCTGGCACGCCGAGGCTGACAAACTAATCCGCACGCTCACCCTCAGCGGCAATAGCTCTCCGCTGGAAATTCTCGTTTCCGACCAGTTAGCCAAGAATACCAACGATCAGGAATACTCGTTGGGTGACAAAATTTTCCTTCGCGCCGAACACCTGTATCCCGAAATGCGCGATGGAAAAACATTCCTCAAAATCCCTGCTGGCCAATCGGCAACTCTCACCTATCGCTGGAAATAGCCTCAACTCGAACGCGGAGCCACCAGTCGCGCCATTTCTCACTAACAGACCGCGACACTGATTTCGCCCGGCCGGAGCACGTAACTTATCCCGCACGAATTTTTTACCTCATCACAAATGCCCAACCTCTCCTTCTCTTCATTTCAACGTTCGACGCTCATTGTTGGATGTTCGATGTTCCTCTTCTCATGCTTGACCCAAGCGGCCCAACAATCCGACTTCTACCTCCGCCAGGAAATCCCACTTCCACCGGGCGAGGTCATGGAAATCGGCTCCATCGCGCTGATGCCGGATCAGAAAATTGCCGTCACCACCCGCCGTGGCGACCTTTGGATCTGCACGGGCGCTTACGGCGATGATTTATCCAAAGTCAGTTGGAAAAAATTCGCCCAAGGCTTGCACGAACCTTTCGGCATGTTTTGGAAAGACGGCTGGCTCTACCTCACCCAGCGCCCGGAAGTCACCCGCATCAAGGATTCCACCGGCAGCGGCATCGCCGACACCTTCGAGACGATCAATTCCGACTGGGGCATCAAGGGCGATTACCACGAATTCGCCTTCGGCAGCACGCCCGATAAAGAAGGCAACATCTGGGTCGTCCTTTGCCTCACCGGCTCCTTCACCGCCGATTCCGATTGGCGTGGCTGGTGCGTCCGCATCACTCCGGATGGGAAAATGATCCCCACCTGCTCCGGCATCCGCTCGCCTGGGGGCATCGGCTTCAATGCCGAGGGGGATGCGTTTTACATGGACAACCAAGGGGTCTGGAACGGATCGTCCTCGCTCAAATGGCTCAAGCCCGGCTCTTTTCAAGGAAATCCCTCCGGCAATAAATTTGCCAAGCTCGCCAATCTCCCCGCACCGCCCGACGTCGCGGACAAGTCCCGGATCCTCATCGAACGCACCAAGCACCCTGAATTCATTCCGCCTGCCGTTATTTTCCCTCACGGCACCGTCGGCCACTCGCCGACTGGAATCGCCTGTGACATGAGCGGTGGAAAATTCGGCCCGTGGAAAAACCAACTCTACGTCGGCGAGCAAACCTATTCCGAAGTCCAGCGCACTTGCCTGGAAAAAGTCAACGGCCTCTATCAGGGCGCGGTTTTCCATTTCCTGGACAGCTTCGAAGCCGGCCTCATCCCCGTGCGGCTGGATCAGGATGCAGGCCTGTTATTCGTTGGCGGCTCCAACCGTGGCTGGGCCTCGCGCGGCAGCAAGCCCTTCACTTTCGAACGCGTGAAATGGACCGGAAAAACGCCGTTTGAAATCGAAACCATGACCGCGAACGCCGACGGCTTCACCCTCAACTTCACCGAGCCCGTCGATCCCGCCACCGCCGCCGATCCCAAGAGCTACGGGATGGACGCCTTCACCTACATTTTCCAAGCGGAATACGGCAGCCCGGAAGTCGATCAAGCCAAGCCGACCATCACCACCGCTACCGTCTCGCCCGACAAGAAATCCGTGCGCCTGAAAATTGACGGACTCGTCCGCGGGCACGTCCACCATCTCACTGCCAAAGGCGTGAAATCCGCCAGCGCCCAATCTCTCTGGCACCCCGAAGCCTGGTACACCCTCAACGAAATCCCGAAGTGAAGTGGCTCAGGCATTCCTGCCTGTTCTTCTCCCCCAGTAACGTGGCTCAGGCATTCCTGCCTGTTCTTCTCCCCCAGTAACGTGACTCAGGCATTCCTGCCTGTTCTTCTCCCACCCTGACCGGCGGACCCATCGGCAGTAATATCACGCTCAGCATCTCACCCGCAAAGGCAAGCCACAGCAAAGCCCGATATACGCACCTTCCCCCCGTAAATTCCTTGTCAAATCAAGGAATAATGACGAGTTTCGACAGGTAACTCTCTAGCGAATATCACTCCTGGAGATACTACGAATAAA
>JANYFB010000084.1 GCA_025362955.1 Akkermansiaceae bacterium | reverse complement strand
GGCGGTGAGACTTCTTCGATTTTTCCCGCAGCCACGAATGCCACTTGATCCGCCACCGCGCGGGCGAAACCCATTTCATGCGTGCTGAGAATAATGTCCTGCCCGGCTTCTGCGAGTTCTTGTATTAGTTCTAATACCTCTGCAGTCATCTCGGGATCGAGAGCGGATGTGGGTTCGTCGAGAAACAAGATCTCGGGCTGACGCGCCACGGCTCTCGCAATGCCGACGCGTTGTTGTTGGCCGCCGGAAAGCTGGGCTGGCAGCTTGTCGGCATGGTCTAGCAGGCTGAAGCGGTCGAGCGCCTGCTCCGCCATCGACATGGCCTCGGCAGGTGAATGGCCATGCACTTTTTCCAAAGGCAGCGCGATGTTGCGCCTGGCCGTTAGGTGAGGAAACAGGTTGAACTGTTGAAAGAGAAATCCGTTTTTCCGGCGATACGCCTGGAGTGCGGCGGGATCTGATAGAAGCCGGTAGCCGTTGATCGCAACCGTGCCTTGGTCTGCGGTCTCCAAGCCGCCGAGAACCCGCAACAGCGTGCTTTTCCCGCCGCCCGACGGACCGATCAACACCAGCACCCGTGCGGTTTCGACAGGCAGCGTCAGGCCATCGAGCGCGCGTGTCTTGCCGTAGCATTTCGTCAAGCTGGTGACTTCAAGTTTCATGACGGAAGCGCTTTTCCAACCAGTGCGATAACCATGCGACTGGTATTGTTAGAATGAGGTAGCCCAGCGCCAGCGGCACGTAGCCTTCCAGGCCGGCGTATGAACGTGAGATGAAATTCCGGGTGTTATAGAAATACTCCGCTACGCCGATCACATTTAGCAGCGACGAATCTTTGATCAGGGAGACGAATAGGCCCGCCATGGCCGGCAGCACTCGTCGCAAGGCCTGCGGGAAAATGACATAACGGTAAACCTGGAACGGGCTGAACCCTACCGCCCGCGCGGATTCCCACTGGGTTCTTGGAATGCTCTCGACCCCGCCCCGCAGGATTTCACCGAGGTAAGCCCCTTCAAAAACTGATAGAAGAAGCACGCCGATGATCAATTTGTCATCCAATCCCTGCTCGCTCAGGGGTCGCGAGATCAATGGCGCGAAGATCACGAAGTAGCCGAATAACAGATGCACCAACAAGGGCGTGTCCCTAACAAACTCCAAAAAAGCCCGGCAAGTCCACCTCACCACCACCAGCGATGACCGCTGCCCGAGCATGAACAACAGCCCGAAAAAAATGCTTCCGATCAACGCGGCGAAGGAAATTTCCAAAGTCACCCACCACCCGCGCCATAGCGTCTCACGGTATTCCCACGCCTTGGACCAATCCGTTTGTTTTCCTAACAAAGCAAATACCGACGTGCAAAGCCAAGCGAACACCGCCACCAAGGACAAGGCGACAAGGACATTGGCAAGCAACTGGCGGCGGGTCATTCCGGTCGGGTTCGCGTTACCGGAGTATGAACGGAATGCCCTGTGCTTCGAGAAATTTTTTCTCTTCGGTCAGGTATTGCTCGCCTAATTTCCCAAAGCCGTTAGACGTGCGGAACTCGTCCAAAAATCCGTTCACTTGCTTTTTTAAATCGTTGTTCCCCTTGGCAATTCCGATGGCCCAGGACTCCTCGACGAAGGGCTTCAATAAACCGCGTGTGGTTTGTTGGTTTTCCTTGGCGTATTGGTAAATACTAAGTTGATCGTAAATGAATGCATCCGCCCGACCCTGCACCACTTCTAACACACAAGCTGTTTGGTCCTCGAACACAACTCGCTTCGCATCTGGCAGGTTGTTGATCGCCCATGTTTCGCCGGTGGTGGTGGCCTTGGCGGTGATTACGCGGCCTGGTCGTTTGAGATCGTTGATCGACTCGATACCGGACTCCTTTCTAACCAACAGCGCGAGTCCTGTGAACGCATAGGGATTGGAAAAATCTATCGACTGTCGGCGTTCGTCGGTGGCGGTCATCGAGGAAATGATCAAGTCGATGTTCGCCGTCTTGAGTGCGGGGATCAGCCCGGAAAAATCCATAGGCACGATTTTCAATGGCCGTCCGAGATTTTTTGCCAACGCTTCCGCTAGTTTCACGCCCACCCCATCGGGATTTCCTGCCTTGTCTTGCATTTCAAATGGCGGGTAAGTGAGTTCCATACCGACCCTCAGCACTGGACCGTTTTCCGTGGATTTGGATTTCTTCCCACAGCCGGCGATCAGCAGACACCCGGCTACAACCATAAAGCGGCGACGTCGAATCATGGCGCGATCCTAGCTAGAAACGTGCCGGGCGGAAGAGCGGAGTTGGAGAGGTTCTTTACTTTAAGAATCGTCCGGGGAAATCGGGAAAATTTATTCCGCGAAGGAAGTTGGGAAAAATCAGCGTGATTTTCGGCGTCGCCGCGCATCCTGATGCAAGAACTAGCCGACCCTCGTCTTTCATACAGCCCTAAACCAACTCCAGCGGAGTGGGGTGAGGGGCACTTTACCCTAAGGCCCGGTGTTCGACTTTTCGCGATCGCTTAAACGATATGAAACGGTTGAACACCAATGAATTATGAACATGTTTAGGTTGGAATCAGAGATCCGGGCAGCAATTCACAAAAGTCAGTGTTTTAACACCCGCGCGCGCTTTGTGACAATTTCGTCACAAATGTCGCCTCGGGGAATCGGAGTTCTCCCCATAACAAGCAGGCGTGTTTCCCGGAATTGTCACGATTCCGTCACATAACCCACCAACCAAATGCAATCCATGAAATCAATCAATCGCTCCCTGCTTGCCACCAGCGTGCTCGGCTGTCTCTGCGCGCACGCTGGAACCGAGCCGTCCGCTATGGCTGACTTGCCTCCCCCGAGTAGCGCAACCGGGCTCTTGTTCGGGAAATTTCCCGGGGAAACCGCCTACGACAAAATCTGGTCTGGGTTCACGCTCTATAAAGATGACAATAATCCGATCCTTGAGGAGTTTTCCCTTCAAGGCCGCTTGCAGGTTCAATATGCTGATGGGCATTCGGAAAACGGTCACTTCGACATCCACGACTACAAAAATGCCGGAAAAGATGAAAACGTCTGGGGCGATGATCTCGAAGTCCGCCGCGCCTATTTTGGATTCAAATCAAAGTGGTTCCAAAATTGGAAATTTGAAGGCCAGATCGACGTGGATACCGACGGCCTTGATGGCAAGGGTGATCGAACCCTTTACAAGGATCTTTACGATCTCTACGTTACTTATGCGCCTTCGGATGCGATGAATATCTCCATCGGTAAACAGGAAGTGAAGTTTTCCCGTGAGCAGGAGATTTCCTCAAAGGAAATTCTCACTTTCGAGCGAAGTAATGTTAGTGATTTAACCTTTCCCGGGAACCTCACTGGCATTTGGGTAAACGGTAAGGGTATCCAAGAGCATTGGCTCTATGAACTCGGAGTTTATGGAAATGACCGGGTGCGTGAATTTACCAACTTCGAAGGTGGCACAATCATCCTCGGGAAAATCGGCTATGATTATTCCTCTGCATCAGGCCTGGATTCCGCTATCGGTTGGTTCCGCTACATGCACAACACGGACCCGGGCTACAAATCCAGCGAAATTGATGCGAATTTTGCGACTCCCTCGTCCCCGAGATTTACGGATACAGTGGCACTGTCCAGCGATATTATCCAAGGTCGCTTCGGAATCACGACGGACTTGATCTATGGCTTCGGTGATAATGACACTTTGCAATCTGATGTCTTGGCTCTCGATATCATTCCATCCTACTTCATCGCAGACGGCGTGCAACTTGTTGGTCGCCTGCAACTCGCGACTTCCGATGATGATAATGGTTTCAGCGGCATCCCTGCGGCAAATCGTTATGACGCCTATGCACCCACCACAGATGTCCTGACGACCAAGCGCACGGGAGATTCCTACGTCTCAGTTTACGCTGGTATCAACTACTACCTCTACGGTCACAAACTCAAACTGATGAATGGCATCGAGTATTCCCACCTCGGTGGTGGCGACTATGATGGCTACACTTTCCTCAGCGGTCTGCGCTTCTCATTCTAACTTATCTGATCAGCATAATATTAACCAACATTACAAATGAAAACCATTAGCAAATTCTTTACCGCTGCCGCCATGATTTCCATGGCGGGCGCGCAAACGCTCAGCATCAAAGGCAGCGACACCCTCGGTGCTAAACTCGTGCCACAACTTGCAGAAAGCTTCAAAGCCTCAGGTAACAAGAATGTGAAGTTTGAAATTGCTGCGGAAGGCTCGACTACTGCGTTTCCGGCGCTTGCAAACGGCACCGCGCAGATTGGCATGTCGTCTCGTAAAGTGAAGGATGACGAGCGCACCTTCTGCCGCACCAAGGGGGTCTATATTAAAGAACACCCGATTTGCCATGATATGATTTGTGTAATCGTCAATAAAAACTCTCCCTTGGCAAAACTAACAGCAGATCAAGTTGCTAAGATTTTTACGGGTCAAATCAAGGATTGGTCGGAAATTGGCGGTGCTCCCGGCCCCATCTCGATCTATACACGAAACACATCCTCCGGCACTTACAAAGACTGGCAAAAATTGGCCATGGGTGGCCGCGACTACCCGTCGAGCTCCCTGAAAATGGCAGGGAATGAGCAGATCGCCCAAGAAGTGGCGAAGAACAAGAACGGCATCGGATATGTTGGGCTTGCCTACTCCAAAACATCCGGCACGAAGGCGATCACCATCGACGGAATTGAGCCAGTAGCCGCAAACGCGAAAAAGTACCCCTACGCCCGCCTTTGCTACCTCTATGCTCCTGACAAGCCAAGTGCTGAGGCCGATGCATTCATGAGCTATGTGGAATCCGGTCCAGGCCAAGATATTGTCCGCAAGGTTGGGTTCATTCCTGTAAAGGATCTGTAATCGCGTTTTTGATTATCAGGTTGCTATGAAATGAGCATCGCAGGCTCGCCTGCGGTGCTCATTTTCTTGTCTATCCGGTCAATTCTCCCTATTACCTCCTCCATCCAACATGTCGCCGGAAGAAAACCCATCTGATCTAGCGCCCCACCGTTTCCAAAAGCGGGGGTTCTCCTACGAGAGGGCGATTAAGTATTTCTTCGCGTCCAATGCCGGGCTGACCATCGTCATCCTCGCGCTTATCATTATTTTTCTACTCAAGGAAGGCTTGGGATTTTTCCCCGGCTATCAGCGAGAATTGCAGGTCTATCGCATCGCCGGACTCGAGTTTGTGGATATATCTCGGAAAAACCTCACCGCTCACGAACAGCTTACCAGTGTTTTAAACCGCGCTTATTATGCCGAAATCAACGGTAGATGTATAAAGCAAATGCGCCGCTCCCAGGAAGCCAGCGCACTCTTCAATGCCTACACCGACCAGACCGGCCCCACCCGAGATCTTGTGCTTAACAACTCCCAGGCGGCGAGCTCCCCGAACTCGGAAATGTTAAAGAATCTAAAGGCAAACTACGAACAACAAAAGGCGAAGGCTCTCGCCTCCCTGACCGCCACGCCTCATCTAACACAAATGGAGCGCCGTGATTTGATTGAATCCGTCCGCAGCCGCGCCGTGAATGACACGGATGATCCACTGTTCGTTACCACCCTCGCGGAGGAATTTACCGCTGCCCAACACAAACAGGCCGAGCCGCTGCAAGCCCTGCGTTCCACCATCGATAGTTTTAGCTCCGCCGGCTCGGAACTCAGTTCGCTGGTCTCGGAAATGACTGAGTCCGTGATCGCCACGAAGGAAAAAATCCAAGGCGCGGACATTCTTGAAAAAGATCGCAAAACCCTGCTCGCCGCCGCGTCAGGGGCTAAAGATCCTGTCGAGCGCGAAAAACTGATGACCGAGGCACGGACTTCCCTTGCCGATAAACCGGACGTGGAAGGTCCGATTCAACTTCTGCTAGAACATCGTCCTGACTGTATCAAGGCCCACACCGCACTCAGAGATGCATCCACCAGAATCATCGGCCAACTCCCTAGCAGCCTCACCCAGCTAGAAGCCGCCCGGCTGCTGAAAGCGGCGCGTCATTCGTGGCCGTTTTTTATCGCAGATTTGGAAAAAACACCGGCGGCCATCAACGCCTGGAAACCGGATGCGCCCGTCCCTCTAACCGATTCAATTTCCTCGTTCCTCACCGGCAAGGACTGGGTCACCGGTGGTGAGTGGCAGGACTTCTACGGCATTTTACCCCTCGCTGCCGGCTCGCTGATGATTTCCATCGTCGCCCTCGTCCTTGCCATTCCCACGGGGATCGGCGCCGCGGTTTATGTGAACCAGTTCGCATCGCCTTGGGAGCAATCGGTCGTAAAACCGATCATCGAATTCATTCAGGCCATACCTTCCGTGGTTCTTGGATTTATTGGCATCTTGGTCTTCGGTACGGTACTCCGCGATATTTCGTTATGGGATTCCCTGCAATGGATTCCAGGATTTCCGCTTGAGGAGCGGTTAAACATTTTCACCGCCGGTTGCCTACTCGCCTTGATGAGCATCCCAACCATCTTTTCCCTCGCCGAAGATGCGATTAATAACGTGCCTTCCGCTTACGCCGAAGCCTCAGAAGCCTTGGGTGCCTCGCAAGTCCAGACCACCTTCCGCGTCGTCATTCCAGCCGCTTTTTCTGGTATTCTTGCAGCGGTTTTACTAGGCTTCGGGCGGGTGATCGGCGAAACGATGGTCGTCCTGCTAGTCGCGGGGAACCGGATCAAAATTCCTGATTTCACCGCCGGTCTCGGCACCTTTTTTCAACCATGCCATACCCTCACCGGTATCATCGCCCAAGAGCTGGGCGAAGTACCGATGGGCAGCGTTCATTATCGCGCCTTGTTCGTCGTCGGAATCCTGCTATTCGCCGTAGTTCTCACAATCAATGCCACCGCGCATCGGTTTGTGAATAAAATGAAGCACTAACTTTCAAACCCTTTGTTCAATCCCGAAAATCTCATCCGCAAGGGGCTCCCCAAGGGCCACTTCAAAGATCTCGTGGTGCGCTTCGTGCTCGCAGGGCTTACCTACGTCGTCGTCTTGATCGCGGCGCTGTTATTTGCGAAAATCATCATGGACGGTGCTCCGGTTTTGTTCAAAGCGAAGGCCCCATTTGTGGATTTTGAATTCCTCACTGCAAAAAATGAAACCCTGCATGTTTTCGATGATGCGCAGGGCAATCGCCACCAACTCCCCGCCTCACGATACAATGACTATCTGGCGAAATATGAAGGTGCGCCGATTTTCAACGAGCAAACTTATTCCTATTCCGGCGGTGGCATCGCAGGCCCCATTGTCGGGACAGCACTTCTGACGATCGGCTCGATGGTTCTCGCGCTATTCTTCGGCGTCGCCGCCGCAATTTATCTATCCGAATATGCCAAGCAGAGTCCCTTTATCCACGCGATCCGCTTAGCGATTTTGAATCTGGCGGGCATTCCCTCAATCGTTTTTGGACTCTTCGGCTTTTCCGTGTTCGTGCTTGCTGTGCCAGTGATCACTCCAACCCCTTCGGACCGTTCGCTTCTTACTATCCCACTCCATATCAATCATTATGTGATGAGCTTCCAAGGTTGGAATTCCTCGCTCATGGCGGGTTGCGCGACCTTGGCCTGCATGATTCTACCTGTGATCATTACCGCTTCTGAGGAATCGCTGCGTGCGGTTCCGCAAGGATTCCGCGATGCGTCACTGGCCATGGGAGCGACTCGCTGGCAGACCATCCGGAAATGCGTACTACCATTTTCACTACCCGGTATCCTAACATCGTCACTTCTTGCCATCACCCGTGTGGCTGGTGAAACGGCCCCCATCATGTTTACCGCCGCCGTCGCCGCGAAAGACGATTTGCCATGGCAAGGACTGAAAAGCCCGTTCGATATCCTATCATCTCAGGTGCAGGCACTGCCGTATCATATTTATACTCTCGCCGCCCGCATCCCGAGTTCCGAATACACTCGCCGTGCTCAATATGGCTCGGTGTTTGTTTTTCTCCTGCTCGTCGCAAGTCTTTCCGTAGGCTCGATGATCCTGCGTGCTAAATTACGCTCGAAACTCAAATGGTAAAGACGTCCACCGCAATCCAAATTAATAACCTTTCCTTTGCGTACGGTGCCAAGCAGGTGTTGCATGATGTCAGCTTGGAAATACCCGCCCGCCAAGTCACCGCCTTCATCGGGCCGTCCGGTTGTGGGAAATCCACTCTCTTGCGCTGCTTTAATCGCATTAACGACCGCATCCCCGGCGCGAAACTAACTGCCGGGTCAATCCTCGTTCACGACATCGACATTAACCGCACGGACATCGACCTCCAAGAACTCCGCCGGCGCATTGGCATGGTGTTCCAAAAGTATAATCCATTCGCGAAGTCAATTTATGATAACGTGGCCTTTAGCCTGCGTGCGGCTGGTCGAACCAAGCGCTCCGTGCTCGATGGCATCGTGGAGAATGCATTAAAAAATGCCGCGCTGTGGGATGAAGTGAAGTCCCGTCTCCATGCCAGCGCCTTCGGTCTATCGGGCGGACAGCAGCAACGACTTTGCATCGCGCGTGCAATCGCCAACCAACCGGAAATTCTCTTGATGGATGAGCCCTGCGCCGCTCTTGATCCGCTGGCTACCTTAAAAATTGAGGAGCTTTTAAGCGAGTTGAAAAAACAATACACTATCATCATCGTAACTCACAACTTGGCACAAGCTACGCGGTGCTCCGACAACACCGCCTTTATGTATCTTGGCAAGGTCATTGAATACGGCTCCACGATGCAGCTCTTTGAAAATCCGAAAGAACCCCAGACGGAAGCTTACGTCACCGGGAAATTCGGCTAACATTGTTTTACGCCATGATAGAACGTTTGAATCCGTCTTCAAAAGACATCTCCATTGCTGTGAAGGACTTGGATTTCAGTTATGGCTCTTCACCGGTTCTCAAAAATATTCAATTGGATATTCCCGAGAACGGTGTCACCTCATTCATCGGACCGTCTGGCTGTGGCAAGTCCACCTTATTGCGCTGCATCAACCGAATGAACGATGAAATCCCGTCAGCCAGAATTACCCGAGGCGACATTGAAATCGGCGGAGTCAATATTTATGATTCTTCCGTGGACGTGGTGAAACTACGCCGCGATGTAGGCATGGTTTTTCAAAAATCCAATCCATTCCCCCGCAGTATTTACGAGAACGTCGCTTATGGTCTGCGCCTTCGCGGTGAGCGAGACAAGGCCGTGCTAGACCAATCTGTCGAACAAGCACTTCACTCCGCAGCCTTATGGGACGAGGTTAAGGACCGTCTTCAGGAATCCGCGCTCGGCCTTTCTGGTGGGCAACAGCAGCGACTTTGCATCGCACGCGCCATTGCCGTAAAACCAAGGGTGGTTTTAATGGATGAACCGTGCAGCGCCCTGGACCCCATTGCCACCGCGAAAGTAGAGGAATTGATTTGGGATTTGAAACACGCCTATACTTTTGTTATTGTCACTCATAACATGCAACAGGCCTCGCGAGTATCCGATAAAACAGCTTTCTTCTATATGGGAGAAGTGATCGAATTTTCAGACACCTCGAGAATGTTCAGCAACCCGAGATTTAGGAAAACCGAAGAGTATATCACCGGTCGATTCGGCTGACGACATTAAAAGTTTTATCATCAATTTATCATGAACCAGCAGCACATATTCCGCGATTTCGATAAAGCCATCGAAGCCTTGAAGGGTGAAGTCCTCACGATGGCCGGATTGACTCGACAGAATTTGGAGCGGGCGATGCGCTCGTTGCTTGAACGTGACATCGACCTCGCCCGCTCGGTGATCGCGGACGATGCAGATGTCGATGATCTCGAACGCCAGATCGATCAGAGCGGCATCGACATCCTCGTAAGGTTTCATCCTGTGGCCTCTGACTTGAGGCTCGTCATCACTTCGATGAAGATGGCCCACAACCTAGAGCGAATCTCGGATCATGCGGTAAACATTGCCAAGCGGTCCAAAAAAATCTGCAAGTCGACCATGGTGGAAGACGCCTCCCTCACGGAACCTCTTTACTCCCTCGCAGATAAGTTGCTGCGTGACGCCCTCATGGCCTACACCGACGCAAACGTCACTTTGGGTGAAGGGCTCAAGGTCCGGGACAAGGAACTTGATCAACTGCACAAACAGATGATCGCGTCCTTGAGCGCACGGCTGGAAGATTCCAACGGTCGCTCGGAGAACCTCCTTCATCTGATTTTCGTCGCCCGCTCGATCGAAAGGATTGGTGACCTGGCCGTCAACATCGGTGAGGACGCGGTATTTCTCGGCGAGGCTAGAGATATCCGGCACGAGCATCGGAGAAACTCTGCCGAAGAAGGAGAAAGCCCAGTATCCTGAACTAAGAGTCTCCGTATTGCTCATCATCGTCCGCCAACGCGCACGCTGAATTAAAAAACTAACGGATTTTCGATGGGCTGGGGAAGCGAGGGGCTACGGCCGAACTTAGTTTAGGAAATCACGCGGATCTGCGTGCGTCGCCCCGCTCCAAATGGAGGAAATGGCTCCAGCTCTCATCCGCCAAGCCGTTTTCGTGCATTCCGAAAAGGGGGCGCCAGCGTGGGGCGAAGGGCTTGCTCTGCGGGTACATGTTCGCTTCGTGGGGCAGCTTGTTGCCCTTGCGCGTGTTACAGCGGAAACAGGAGGTGACGATGTTATCCCAAGTCGTCCGCCCGCCTTTGTCGCGGGGCGTAACATGGTCGAGGTTGAGCTGGGTTTCGGGTAAAATTTTGGTGCAATATTGGCAGGTGAATTTATCCCGCAAGAAGACATTCCGGCGGGTGAATTTTACCTCAAGCCGGGGCAGGCGGTCATACACCGAGAGCACGACGATCTTCGGCACCCGGATCGCAATCTTCGCGCCGTGGATCATTTCCGCCTCCGCATTTCCGCTGGAGTAGCAGATCCACGAAGAAAGATCATGGGAATTGAAACGCTCGTCACCTTCCACTTGGACGACTTGGGCATGGCCGAGACAGAGCAAATGGAGCGACCTGCGGACGGAGCAGGTGTGGATCGGTTGCCAGAACCGATTCAATACAAGCACGGGATGTTCGAGTACGGCATTCATCACCTTTCCCAATCAATCGTCGGCACGCTAGCAGAGCCTTCCCGCACGGCAACCCCAAAAGCTCGGGAAAGCTGAAGCAAATTACGATTTCCTACTTCAGCTCGCGATTGCTCTCGTGCCTGAGATCGCGGGCGGCTTCCAAGAACACCGCATCCTCACCGATGTTGGTGGCGAGGTCGCCCACACGTTCGAGCGAGCGGGTGACTAGGATCAGATGGAGGTAATCTTGGCAGCGACCATTCGATTGCTCGATGCGTGAGCCAAAGGTGGTGGTGGCGGCATCGTGCATCCGGTCCAGCGCCTTATCGCGGGCGTGCAGCGAAGCACCGAGCGTGGCGTTCCGGTCACTGTAAGCGGAAATCGCGTCACGCAGAAGGTGGTCGGCTAAGGTGTAAAGTGGCTCGATCAAAGTGGCATCTGGCAACTCATGGGCGGCTGTCATCTTTTTCGCACGCTTGGCGATGTTCGTTGCATGGTCGGCGATGCGTTCCAAGTTCATTGAAATTTTCATCGAGGAAATCACCAGCCGTAGATCCGTGGCGACCGGGTGAAAGCGCACCAGAATGTCCATACCAAGTTGATCAATCTTGCGTTCGCAATCGTCCACCTCGTCGTCATCGGCGATCACGGCATTGGCCAGTTCCACGTTGCGTTCGAGTAGCGCACGGATCGCCCTTTCGAGGTTGTGCCGGGATTTGGCGGCCATCGCCAACACTTCACTCCGTAGAGCAGAGATGGCGTGGTCGAAATCGCGGAGAATGTGGGTATTTTGCATGAAATTCATAGCTATCAAAAGGTCGCTCAACCAAACCGACCGGAGATATAATCTTCTGTCTGCGTCTGAGCAGGATTCGTGAAAATCTTGGAGGTAAAATCGTATTCTACTAATTTGCCCAAATAGAAGAATGCGGTTTGTCCTGAAATCCGGGACGCCTGCTGCATGTTATGAGTCACAATGACTATCGTGTAGTTTTGCTTCAGCTCAAGGATCAATTCCTCCACCCGGGCGGTGGCGATTGGATCAAGCGCGGAACAGGGCTCATCCATCAGGATGATCGACGGTTCCACCGCCGTTGTTCGGGCGATGCAAAGTCGCTGTTGCTGGCCGCCTGAAAGACCGTAAGCACTCTCACTTAAGCGGTCTTTCACTTCGTCCCACAGCGCCGCGCCGCGCAGGGATTTCTCGACGATGCCATCTAACACAGCACGTCGGTTTTCCCCAAGAATCCGCGGGCCGTACGCGACATTTTCATAAATGCTGCGGGGAAATGGATTGGACTTCTGGAACACCATGCCGATCCGGCGGCGGAGTTCGACCCCATCCACATGCGGGCTGTGGATTTCGATTCCCTCGATCCA
>JANYFB010000072.1 GCA_025362955.1 Akkermansiaceae bacterium | reverse complement strand
CTCGTCATGAGTAAGGGCAAAGTGCTTGCGGGCGACTTTGGCGAGACGGTCGAAGTTTGGCGGAATGATTGGTCCCGGCGCAGCTTTCAGCCAAGCGGCGAAATTGTCCGAAATCATGACCTGGCGCTCTTGGCGCGTTTTCGAAACATTGGCCGGGATTGTCAGAGTCCGGGTTTTCAGGTTCAGTAATTCAGCTTCGCGGTCGGAGATCCTCTTCAGCTCATCGGGACGGACGCCGGCAAAGTAGAGGTAGGCGAAATACCGGGTCATCACACCACCGCGCCACCGCATCAGCGCGGAGAAGATTTTGAGCACGTCGGCGGGGGAGGTGGTATGCGGCTTCGCATCCTGCCCCTCGCGAACCTGCCGTGCGCTGAACTTCCGAACGCCGCCGACCGGGTTCTCGAACGTGAACGGACGATTGGTTCCCGCGTCGGGGGTCGAACACCAACCGAAGAATCCGCCCAGATCGTTGCGGTAGTTGTTCCAGGTCTTCTTCGTCGCCTTGTCCGTGCCGTTTTTTGCCCGGAGTCCGCGAAGGTAGGACTCGACCACGGAAGCCGTGATTTCGTGAATCCATGGATCGTTGGTCGTGGTGATGAACTGTTTGAGAACGCTCTTGATGGCCACGAGGGTTCGGTCACGGACTCCGTCCCGTTCCTTGTCGTCCAGATAGAGTTTGAGGGCGTCGGAGGCGCGGATCGTGAATTCTGGCGGGCGATGATGGCGAAGAAAGTATTCAACCGCTTCAGCCAGCGTATAGGTGTCGCCCAGTTTGGCGAGGACCGACACGGTGTTGTCGTGTTGCTCCTGTGTGAGCGTGCTTAGGATCATCCGCTGCGCACGGCCTTGGTTTTCGGATTCGACCCTTTTAAGGGCCGCGAAGGTTTCAGCCTCGGAGCGGTCGGAGAACTGCTTGCGCATCCACTTCCCGTTTTCCTGCCAGCCTTGCACGAGATGAGTCACCCAAGCGCTACCATTTTTCTCGCGGTTGATCGCACGGATGGTGATGTTGCCCGCTGCCGTTTTTGATGCCGTGATTCTCGTCCTCTTCGCTGGCTTGCTCATGCCTGCATTTAGTCGCATTTCAGATGCCTTTACAAGCATCTATTGCACGGTTCGTTGCGCGGCAATCTGTGAGAATCAAATTTTAAAACAAATGCCGTCAGGCTCATAACCTGAAGGTCGTAGGTTCAAATCCTACTCCCGCAACCAATGAAAGCCGTTGAATTCCAAGGAGTTCAGCGGCTTTCGCCTTTCTGGGAGGGAGGTTTGCAAATGCTCGTAAATGCACCGAAATGCGGGTTTTAACCGGTTCTATTGCACGGTTCGTTGCGCGGTGAATTTTTTGCGAACGGGTTCAAAAAGTTGTCCCAAGCCGTTCCGAAATCCGAAGGAAGTCGATTCGCTGAACCTCGCCGTGCAACGGACCGTGCGCGGCAGCCAAAAAAGGCATGTTGCATTCCCCCGGCGCCCGACCGCGTACGCGATGGACGCCGACGGCTCTTTGGGGTAATCCATGGGCATGTCGCCCGAGTGGAACTGGAAATCCATCCTTCAATTTCTTGCCGAGGGTTGTACGCTTGGTTAGGCGGCGAGATTGGTGGGCGTCCATCGGCAAACCTTACTGCGGTGGCGGTGGATGATCCTGAGTTCTCGGAACTTGTCGCGGAGTCGCTGGTGAAGGGAAAGGTTGAGCGGACCTACCGAATATGGCTCCGTCAGCCGTTTCGAGGCAAACGCCCGCCAACGGGCAAGGGTCATGGTGGGAAACCGACCTTCACTTACGGACTTGGCGCTCGTTCCAAAGGCATTCCGCACAGAGGAGCGAGATGATGCCACCCATCATCTTCCTCGACATCGACGGCGTGCTCGTTCCTTTCGGCGACAACGTGCCGATGTATCCCGTGTTTCTGCCTCGATGCGTGGACTCCCTGAAATCCATTTTCGCGGCCGTGCCAACGGCCCGGGTGGTGTTCTCCTCCACCTGGCGGCTTCCGGCTCATGTGAACCGGCTACATGAGCAATGGGCCGAACATGGCTTTCCTGAGTCACTGGCAATGGACGGCACGCCGGATCTGCGCGGAGAGCCGGACGTGTCCCGACTGCATCGGCGCGGACTTGAGATTCTGGCTTGGCTCAATACCCACCCGGATGTGAAGCAGTGGGTGGTGATCGACGATGAACGATCCGCGATAGAGGCGACACTGGATTGCGAACGCTGCGTCTTCACTGAACCCGGTCGTGGATTGACCGCAGACGATGTTGAGGCGGCTATTCAAATTTTGGAGAGGCATCCAGTGCGGATGGATAGTTGATGCTTGGATACTTCCCGTGGTCTGTTTTCCGCGCATCGGCTGAATGCCCACTCGTCAAATATCCCCACCTATGACGATGGTGATTTCCCCCGAATGGTTGGCATTCAGGTCCAGCTTGTCGCCGTATTTCTTGGGAGCGAGCTTCGAGGCATACCATTTCCGGGCGTCTATCTGCAATCTGGCCTTGTGAGGGTCGGTGCAGGTGTCGGCGATGGTTACGATCTCCTCCGCCAAGTGTTCAGCCTGCTCCTCACGCGCGCGCGCGATACTTGTGCAGAAATTCCTATCGGTGGCCATCCACTTGAGCACCGTCCGCCGTGCTGGCATCGCCCTGTCCTCACAGATCCTCAACAGGCTTTCTCCCTCGCTCAATCGAGCACAAATCACGGACGCAAGGGCATCCGTGAATTTGCTCGGGCGGCCACGACCACGCTTGTCGGTCGTCTTCGGTGACTTCTCGATTGCTGGCACGGACTGACTCATAGCAGATGGCCGGGAAATGTAAAGATCACCGTAAGACTCGTGCTGCTACGGGAATGTGAGTACAGCCACAACACCTCTACCAACCGGCCTCGGTATGCCCAGCCATCTTGGTGGCCCCAAAATCCTCCGATTCAGCGAGATCCCGCTTCCCCCGGTGCTGGCGTTAGTCTGGAATGCGGTCGCGGAGATTTGTAGGGAACCACTTTCCCAACCTTTTTTCCGTTCCCTCGACACCCCGAAATGGACCAGCCTCCTTCCCAGCCCAACAACTCCGGCCTTCGGGACAATCATTCCCGTGGCAGCGCCGGAGATTTTCTGAAAGAGAACATCAGCGCTGGCAGCGAGCTTTCCTTCGTCTCGGCCTATTT
>JANYFB010000021.1 GCA_025362955.1 Akkermansiaceae bacterium | reverse complement strand
TTTCCAAGAAGAGAGGCGGTCGCCACCACCATCACCACTCCCGGACTCTTCTCCGTATCCTCAAACAATCGCTCCATTAAAGCGATTGTTTGAACTGTCTTTCCGAGGCCCATATCATCGGCCAAAAGAGCGCCGCCAAAGCGCTGGACCCGGTCAAACATCCAGCCTGCGCCCAAAGACTGGTAGGGTCGCAACTCGGCTTGCAAGGTGGTCGGTAAATCAAATGTGAATAAAACCGATGGATTGCTTAATGTCTGGGACTTAGCTATTTTATTCTGGATTTCCCTGACCAGCTCTCCCGAGCGGGCTGACGCCATGAAATGACCGTTTTCCTGGCGTAAATCGAGTTCAGAAAATAGTGGGTCGATCAGGCTGGCGATGTCGTCTGAGATAATCAATCGCCGCCCGCCAGCAGATGCTGCGGAACCTTTTCCGGATCTAAGAAGACGCCGGACTTCTGCCGCTGGGATCGCGACTCCATCACTCGTTTGAAATGATAAGTCAAAACTCAACCAATCCTCGCCCGAGCCTACGATGTCGATTCTCGGCGAGACGACTGCGACTTGCTTCTGGACATGACCAAAGCGTTCGCCCTCAATGACGGTCCATTCCTTGCGGAGGATCGGCAAAGATTGGGTGAGGAAATCCAGGATCGCGAATTCCCCCTTCATCACCCAGCGACCGCTTGAAAAATTCTCCACCTCGAACCCTGCCCGCGACAGCCGACCTGCCGCTTTTTCCTCCTTCTCCAGATCCCGGACTTCGCAGTGATCACCCATCAAGCGCGGCAGACCATCCACCTTCCCCAAGCCCGGTGGGACGGGCGGTGCTAACCCGTAGCGGACGCTGAACTGGGCTTCCAAATGTTGGAGCGAGCCTTCCAAAGACAGTTCAAAAATTGCAGGGGCCTGGATGAAATGGAGAGAATCCAGCCACGAGCCTCCTGGAAAATGAAGCCATTCCTGCCAAGAAATGAGGTGGTTGAAGAATCGCTGAATCGGAATTTCCACGGATTTTCCGCAAGCGAGTTCGGACAGTGTGACCGCCAATTCCGCCGGAATACTCCCCTCGCCCACCCGGATGATCGAGTCCTCGCTGATCTGCCAATAGGAGCCGCCGATCTCAATCCACGGGCCGGATTCTAGATCAGGGATGAGTTCGATTTGGTCCTGCCGGTGATTCGCCGTGCTGAGTTGGAGCCGTTCACCGGAGCGAATTTGGATGGATAGGCGATCCTTCCCCGCCGCCAGCCGCGGGTGTTCGGCAATGGATTCGAGGAAAGTTGGCACTTGGGCGGCGTTGAGATTGAGGCTGAGAATTTCCTTATGCGCCACACCCTCCTTGGCGAGCCAGACGCTCAGTCGATCATCGGCGGGGGAAATTTCGCTGCCGGAAGCCAAGGCTAGGGTCGCGGCAAATTTTCCTCGATTCAAGGCTTCGCGCCAATTCAGCGGCAGAAGGATCTGCCATGGGACCGACACTATCTGCGGCGGCTTTGGAGCAGGTGCTTGAATCGCATTCGGCGAAATGGTGGGTTTCAACGCCGCCAGGCCGGTGGCCACGGCATGACAACAAACCGAGCCGGATCGTTGATTATCCGAGCAAGGACAAGTGGTATCGAGATGGGTCGGAGACTTCACGATGACTGACACTCTCATGAGCCGTTTGCCCATCCGCACCGTGCCTTGCCAGCCGGTCGTTTCTGCCTTGGCCTCGACGACCATTCCGCTATCGAGCAAGGATTTTCCTTCCTTGAATGCCTGCCACGAAGCCGCGCTCCTCAAAATTGCTTCCGTCCACCCGCTCATTGTCGGGGGATTCTTCTCCGATCCCCTTCACGGCGCAACCCTTACTGCCCCTTTCGTTTTTTCACTGGCGGAGGTTTGACGACTACGGCGGGGCGGGGCGTCTCAACGGGTGGCGCGACTGCATTCTCGGTGGCGGATAGATTGCGGTCAGAGACTGTTTGCTCGCCGGTATTTTGGGAGACGGTATTGTTGGCGTAAGCGTTAGGCTTCAGGCCCTTTTCCAAGATCAGGCCGGGGCCTTGGTTGAGGGTAGCTTGGTTGGTGGTGACGGTTAGACTTGCCGCAGCGCTGCGGATGACGAGGCCGCCTAGCAGATTCGCGCGGACGATGTTGCCAATGATTTTCCCCGAGCCGGCACTATCGAGGACGAGGCCGAACTCACGGTTAGATACTAACTGGTTTCCCTCAATGGTGGCGGAGGCGGTGCCGTTGTCCGTGTGGATGCCGTTGCGGCTGTTTCCCTCGCAGCGGTTATTGACGAGGGTCACGGTGGCTCCGCCCCATGATTCAATGCCGTGTTCGAAATTATTGAGGGCCTCTGAATCCCTGATTTCCAGCGTGCTGCCCTGGCCAATGGCGGCGGCGCCATCCCAGCCGTTGTCAGCGAAGCGGCTGCGACTAACGGAAGCCTGCCCGCTATCGATGACGGCGAGGCCGTGGCCGCTGGCATCGGTGAAACGGCAATCGACAAAAGTAGCGACGCCTCCGCGGACGAGCGCGGCGGAAAAGCGTTCGCTGCCCACTGCGAAAGATTCGTGGCGGAAGGTGATGCCGCTGATCCGCGCGCCTTTGGCATCCGGGCCGATCGTGATGGCGCTGCCATTTTCCGGCGGACATTCAACCTTTGTGTTAGCGAAACCGGCGCCTTGAAGCTCGACCGCGACGTCGATGACAAGCGGGCCTTTCCAAATGGCGGCACCCAGCACGATGCGGTCCCGGTCGTGGGCGTTGTCGAGGGCTTCCTGCGGAGTGGCGTAATCGCCGGGGACACGGAGGGTGCGCGTGTAGGCGGAAAGCTTCTCAAGACGGGCGGCGATTTCCGTGTTGGCGGGATCCAGAGAGGAGGCTTCGCGCAGCCAATCGAGCGCTTGCTGGTCGAACTGGCCTTGATCGCGTGCGGCGGCCATTTTTAAAAGCTGGGCGGCTTTCGCGAGGTCGGCGGTGGATTTCGCCATCCCCGAAGTGGCGTCGGCGAGGATGGATTTCGCGTCCGGGTCATCGGGGGTGGCCGCTAGTATTTTGTTAGAAATAGTCATGGCGACGGACCATTTCCGTTGGTCAAGCGCCTCGCGAGCGGCGGTCAGGGCGTTGGCGGCGGATTGACCAGCGCGGGCGAGGGAGACTTTTTCGAGAATTTCGGCGGCATCTGTTTCGGCAGGGTATTTGTCGAGCACCTGGCGGGCGGCGGCGTAGGCTTCATCAAGGCGTCCGGCCTCCAGTTCGGCGGTGGCCTGGCCGGTCCAGTAGCCGATGAATTGGGTTTGCTCCTCGCCCATGCCGGCCTCAATGCTGCGGCGTCCGCGCATGACAAGATCCGAGCCGGGCGAGAGGGTTTCGATCTCGGCAAAGGAGGCGGCGGCTTCCTGCCATCGGCGGTTTTCGATGAGGATGGAGCCTTGGCGTTCGAGGAAGGCGATGCGGACAAGGCGCAGGTTATCCTTGGATTCCTCGTTTTTCACATAGAGCCACACGCCCCCGGCCGCACCGGTTAGGAAGATGAGAAACCACGCGAAATAGGAAAGGCCGCGGCCTGGGGATTTACGGAAGGTTTCCGCTTCCACCACGGCAATTTCCGCAGTGGCAACTTTCGGAGCGGCAGGCGCGGTCGCGAGGACGACGGTCTTGGGCGGCGGAGGAAGTGGAAGGACTTCTCTTGCCGCTTGAGGAGGCAAGGGTGGGGCTGCGATACCGATGGATTCCAGATACTCCTGCACGGCAGCGAGCGCTTGGTCGAACTCAACAAGCCCTTTCTGATAGCGATCTGCAAGCGTTCCGTTAGGTGCAGTGCGGACCATCGCAGCGATGTGTTCGCGGGCGTTTTTGAACTCGGCGAGATAGGGGGATGGATCCTGATCGGACTCCAGTCCCAGAATTTTGCGGGCATCGGGAAGGGTCATTGTTTGGGGGGATTTTGGGATTTTTACTGAGAACTAACCGACGAATCTTTGCACAATCGGCATCCGGCGACCGATTCCGAATGCTTTGGATGTCACGCGGAGTCCGGGAGCCGCCTGATGGCGTTTCCACTCGTTGAGGTCCACGCGGCGTTGCACCCAGCGGACGGTGGATTCATCGAAGCCGCGAGAAATGATTTCATCGGCAGCAAGTTGGTTTTCCACGTAAAGTTCGAGGATGCCATCGAGGATTTCGTAGGGTGGGAGCGTGTCCTGATCCTTCTGGTCGGGCCGCAGCTCGGCGCTCGGTGGCTTGTTGATCGTGTTCCAGGGAATGATTTCCCGCTCGCGGTTGATCCAGCGCGAAATCTCATACACCCGGACTTTGGGCAGATCGGAAATGACCGCCAAGCCGCCGCACATGTCGCCGTAAATGGTGCAATAACCGACCGCGAGTTCGCTTTTGTTACCGGTGGTTAGAAGTAGATGGTTTTCCTTGTTAGATAGGGCCATTAATATCAACCCACGGAGGCGGGCTTGCATATTTTCCTCGGTGACGTCTTCCGGTTTTCCCTCGAAAACAGGTTGCAGAGTGGCTTTGATGGCCTCGAATGCGTTTCTGATAGGAACTTCGTCGCAACGGATGCCGAGGTTTTCTGCTAGAGCGAAGGAATCGTCCACACTCCCCCGTGACGAATACGGGCTGGGCATGGTGAGGCCGCACACGTTCGCCGGGCCGAGTGCGGCGGCGGCGATGGTGGCTGTGAGAGCGGAGTCAATGCCGCCGCTCAGGCCGAGACAGACGCTGGAGAATCCGCATTTTGTGACATAATCGCGGACGCCGAGGACGAGGGCATGGTAAAGTTGTTCGGCATCGCAGGAGCCTAACGGCGCATCATTTTCCACGACTCGGAACGGATCGATCACGCTGCAACTTTCGACGAAACCGGGGAGCTGCGTGGTGATCCTGCCGTTAGATCCGGTAACCAGCGAGTGCCCGTCGAAAACGAGTTGGTCATTTGCGCCGACCGAATTGCAATAAATCACTGGCACCTTGGCCTTCCGACCGATCCCACCGATCATCGCGCGACGTAGGAGAGGCTTGCCGAGGTGGAATGGCGAGGCGCTAAGATTGAGCAGCAAGTCGATGCCCTTGGCCGTCAATTCCTCCACTGGATCGCGATCATAAAACGGGCGTTGCAGATAGTCTTCCGTCCAGATGTCCTCGCAGATTGTCACGCCGATGCGGTGGCCGTTCCATGAGATCGGCACCGAGGAATCACCGGGCTCAAAATAGCGACGCTCGTCGAACACGTCATAAGTAGGCAGAAGGGTTTTCCAGATTCGGTGTTGGATGTTTCCCTGCTCCAGCCATGCCACCGCGTTGCGAAATGGCTTCCCAGGATGCGACGGATGGTGGTGGTCCACATAACCGACCAGCAACGGCACCTCGCGGATTTCGCCTGCAAGATAGTCGAGAGCTTGCAGGCATTTCGAGACGAATTGCGATTTGAAAACCAAGTCCCGTGGCGGATAGCCGACCAGCGAAAGCTCTGGCGTCACGACGAGATCGGCGCCCGCGTCCAGGCATTCCCGGTAAGCCGCGAGGATGCGCTTCACGTTGCTGGGGAAATCCCCGATCACCGAGTTGATCTGCGCGATGCCGATTTGCATGGACGGACTCAGAAAACACCCGCGAGGGGTCCACGCAAAAGCAAAAATCAAGATTATTGGCGTAGGTTGCCGGATGGGAGGTGGAAAATCCGTCTGAACGACAGCTTGCCGTTTGCATTTCCCCTGTCTAATTTCTGCCGTATCAACCGCCGATGAAAGCCATTTCCATTCTCTCCCTGCTCGTTTTGATCACCCCTCTGGTCGCTCAGGACAAAGCTCCGCCCGCCACGACCAAGCTTCCTGCGGAGCAAGCTGCATTATCGCCCAACCAACAGGCATTTCTCAATCTCCCTGAGGAAAGCCGAAAAGATTTCATCAAACACCTCGGCGAGGCGACCCGGATTTTTCAACAGAAGCGCATTTTCGAGACCCTCGATGAACTGGACAAAGCTTCGAAAATTTTCGCCGACAGCCCGGAATTGTATAACATGCGAGGCAGCTGCTTCGTAGAAATGCGGGCCTTCGATAAAGCACTGGTTGAGTTTGAAAAAGCCCGGGCCTTTCTCAAGGACAACCCGAGTGTGGAGTTCAACATCGCCGAGGTCTATTTTTGCACCAAAAAGTGGAAAAAGTCGGTCGATTTGTTTGAGAAAATCATCAAGAACCTCCCTCCTGAAAACATCGCGCTCGGGCGGCTTGTGGAGTTCAAAATCCTGCTCTGCAAGAAGAAGCTGGCATTAAATGATGAGGTGACAATCCTCGCCGAGAAATACGATTTCCTTGATGATTCTCCTTATTATTATTATGCCCAAGCGGCTCTTGCGTATGAGGCTAACAATCTAATCAAGGCAGAGGAATGGCTGGCGATCGCCGGTCGAGTTTTCCAAGATCCCAATGTGTTAGCTCCGTGGCAGGACACGTTGGTCGAGTATGGCTATATCAAAAGCTTTTACGGAGACGACGCGGCACCCGATAAATAAATCACGAATCGCTGGCGGCCTGCTTGAGCTCTTCGATGAATGCGAGTGTTTGCACAGAAATGTTGGAGTCCGCGCCGACTCCCGCTGCGACTTCGATCCGCGGCGGTTCCTCCGATAAGGGACGCGTAATGAGGCGCTGTTTACTACCGCGATCTATCGGACTACTCTCCGCTAACAAGGCGATCCCGAGATTGCCTTCGAGGGCCGCGACGAGACTGTTCACCCCGTCGAATTCCCCGGCGACCTTAGCTTGGAGGTTTTTCTCCCGGAAAAATCCCGTCACCCGCTCCCAGTAATCCGGGTAATGTTGGCGATCAAAAAGCAACAGGCGCTCACCCGCCAGATCCTTTGCTGCGATGCGTTTCTTTTTCCCAAGTGGATGGCTCGCGTGCATCACCAGTCGCCAACCATAGGCGCGTA
Source organism: Akkermansiaceae bacterium (assembly GCA_025362955.1). Taxonomy (GTDB): domain Bacteria; phylum Verrucomicrobiota; class Verrucomicrobiia; order Verrucomicrobiales; family Akkermansiaceae; genus Luteolibacter. Next base: position 860 of record JANYFB010000021.1, on the reverse strand, counting down.
ACGGAATCCAACGGATCGGCTCCGGCACGCCCTCGCAAGGTCCGGCGACGATCAGGTCCAGCTTGCCCTCCAGCAGTCCGGCTCGCATTTCTGCCGACGACCAATCATAAAGACTCACCCGCACCCGAGGGTGAAATTGAGTAAAGCGCTCAATGGCGACTGATAGAAATTCCCCGGCTAGGGATGGCGAGTAACCGACGCGCAACGGCTGGCCGAGAGCCGAGGATTTGACTTTTTCGATCATCGCGTCGCTAAAACGCACCAGCTTCCTGGCCTCGGTCATCAAAATTTCTCCGGCGGGTGTTAGATGGACGGAATGCGCCCCGCGTTCTAGCAGCGCGATGTCAAGTTCTTCCTCGAGTGCCTTGATTTGACGACTAAGAGCCGGCTGAGAGAGACGCAGTTTTTTTGCGGCCACGGTAATGTTCCCAGCCTCCCCCACGGCGAGAAAATGCTTCAAATGGCGCAACTCCATGTGCCCACTCTAGCAAGTCGAAAAATTTCCGCCATTTTTAATGCGGACGGGAAAAAAATCACCTGCGTTGCAACGCTATCCAGATGCAATTAAAATCTCCCAATATGGGACTCGAAAAAATTACTCAAAAACTTCAGGAAGCGCTCCAATCCGCCCAAAGCATCGCCTCCAAGTCCGCGCACTCCGAGTTGAAAAGCGCCCACGTCCTGCTCGCCCTTCTCCAACAGGAAGGCGGCATCGCCACGCCGATTTTGCAGAAAGCCGGGGTGGATATCGGTCGCTTGAAGCTCTCCGTCGCTGCCGCCCTCGCCCGAGAGCCGAGCGTCCAGGGCGCGTCCACTCAGCCCCAAATCAGCGTTGGACTCCGCGCCACATTGGATGCCGC